>JAPLMW010000002.1 GCA_026386845.1 Phycisphaerae bacterium | reverse complement strand
GAAATTTTTAAAAATTTTAAAAAAATTTTGCCGGCCTTTATATAAGCCCAAAAAGACCTATAGAATCGCCGTTTTTGGTGTAAAAACCCATTAAACGGCTGGAAACCCGCGTTTTTAAAGGTTGCTTTAAGGAATCGCCGCATACTATAATGTTGTGTTGTTTTTATCTTGCAGCTAACCGGGCAGGTAATTAGAATTATCCAATTCAATCCCCCGGTGGAAATTTAATCAATTAATGTTTTAAGGATAGATGTACATCCGGACATTTTGAAAATCTGATTTCAGGAATCTAAACGATGACCGCGCACCCGCATCGAAGAAAGGACTGATATTTAGTGGCAATGAGAATCTATGTTACAAAAGAAAGGCACTCCGGCGAAGCCCGGACGGCTATGGTGCCGGAAAACGCCGCCAAATTAGTCAAGCGGGGAGCGCAAGTTGCTGTTGAAACCGGCATTGGCGATGCCTGCGGGTATTCAGACGCGGATTATATCGCTGCCGGCGCCACGGTAGTCCAGAACCATCAGGCGTCTTTATCGTCGGCGGATATGGTGTTGCGTCTGCGCAAACCGCCGGTCGAAGAAATTGGCTGGCTCAGGCAGGGCAGTGTTCATATTAGTTTTCTCGACCCTTTCAGCGAGTCAGAACTCATCCAAAAATTAGCGGCTCAAAAAGTTAGTGCCGTCAGTATGGAAATGATACCGCGCATTACGCGGGCACAAAAGATGGACGCCCTCACTTCTCAGGCCAACCTGGCAGGTTACGTGGCGGTGATTCTGGCGGCAGACCATCTGAACCGGATTTTCCCAATGATGACAACCGCTGCCGGCACAATTATGCCGGCTAAAGTATTTATCATCGGAGCAGGTGTGGCAGGTTTGCAGGCTATCGCCACTGCAAGGCGACTCGGCGCCAACGTGGAAGCCTTCGACACCAGGCCTGTAGTGGCCGAACAGGTGCAGTCGCTGGGCGCAAAATTTGTCAAAATTGACCTTGGTGAAACCGGCCAGACCAGGGATGGTTATGCCAAGGCGCTGACCGAGGAACAGATAGCTAAGCAGCGGGAGGGAATAAAAAAACATTGCGCAGCAGCTGATGTGGTTATTACTACGGCGCAGGTTTTTGGAAAAAAGGCCCCGATTATCCTTACGGCAGACATTGTGGCTGGAATGAAAAAAGGCAGTGTGATTGTGGATTTGCCCATCGAAAGCGGCGGCAACGTCGAAGGCTCTGTTATAAACCAGGTTGTCGAAAAGAACGGCGTTAAGATTGTCGCTTTAGCAAACCTGTCGGGGCGTGTGCCTGTTCCCGCCAGCAAGGTTTATTCCACAAACCTGCTTAGTTTCATCGAGGAGTTTTGGGATAAGGAAGGGAAAAAATTCGTACTTAAACTCGACGATGAAATCATCAAAAACTGCCTTATAACACACAACGGACAAGTATGCAGTCAGGCAGTTAAAAAATAACGGAATAATAAACTAAAGGAGTTTTGTGAAACTTTTATTTTCCAAACGATTCCTATTTGCTTTCGCAGTGCTTATAGCAAGCGGCGTTGTAATTGCGTCTGCGTCAGAAACGGCGGGCGGGGTATCGCCCGGCGCCGTTCAGCACGCCTCCGCGCAGGGTATGGATTATATCTCGACTCTTTTTGTGTTTATGCTTGCGACTTTTGTCGGGCTGGATGTTATCAGGCGAGTCTCTCGGCTGCTGCACACGCCTCTGATGTCGCTGACCAACGCGATTTCAGCAATTGCCGTAGTGGGCTCGATACTTATCGCCGGCCAGCAGCACGCAGATTTTAAATTTAACATTTTAGGAATGGTTGCTATTGTAGCTTCCGTCAGCAACATCGTCAGCGGTTTTCTGATTACCGACCGTATGCTGAAGATGTTCAAAAAACGGGAGGGCAGCAAACCATGAATACCTGGCTTCACATTGCTTATCTGATTTCCACCGCGCTGTTTATTTTTTCTTTGAAATGGATGAACGACCCAAAAACGGCGCGCCGGGGCGTGATGGCCGGCGTGGCAGCGATGCTCGTCGCCGTTATTGGAACATTAATCAATCCGGCGATAGTGGCGTCAAACTATAAATGGATTGCAATAGCCATTGTGATTGGCTCGGCTATCGGCGTGCCGCTGTCGTGGGTGCCGCTTACCGCAGTTCCGCAGCGAACCGCACTGTCGCACGCTTTCGGCGGTTTGGCAGCCGGGCTTGTGGGTGTCGCTGAGTTTTATCTGAGTTTCAGTTCCTCCGGGCATGAGTTGGGCCATTTCCGTGCCGCGGCACTTTGTGCCGAAGTGCTTTTGGGATTTTTGACTTTTACCGGCAGCTTGATGGCTGCAGGCAAATTGCAGGAAATCATTCCTACGCGTCCTATCACCTATAAAGGACAAAATATCATCAATTTAAGTCTTTTAAGTATTGCCCTCATCGGTTGTATAGTGCTGTCAATTGATACAAATTATACGTTCATCTTTCCAATTATCATTTTTTTGGCATTACTGTTCGGCGTCCTGTTGATTATACCAATCGGCGGGGCGGATATGCCGACGGTCATTTCCATGCTGAATGCTTACGCCGGACTTTCGGCTGTGGCTATGGGCTTTGTCATGGACAACAAGCTTCTCATCACGGCCGGTGCGCTCGATGGCTCGTCGGGTTTAATTCTTTCGATTATTATGTGCAAGGCTATGAACCGCAGCTTCACCAACGTACTGTTCGGAGCGTTCGGCCAAGTACAGGCTGCCAGCGGCGATGCGTCCAAAAAGACCGTCAAGAGTGCAACGCCGGAAGAGGCCGCTCAAATTATGGAACAGGCCGGCACGGTTGTCATCGTGCCGGGATACGGCATGGCCGTCGCCCAGGCGCAACATCGTGTGCGAGAACTTTACGACCAGCTCACCAATCGCGGCATCACGGTTAAATTCGCTATCCACCCCGTGGCGGGCCGTATGCCGGGGCATATGAACGTCCTGCTGGCCGAAGCCAATATCCCTTACACCGACCTTGTAGAGATGGATGACATCAATCCCGAAATGCCGCAGGTGGATGTCGTGCTTGTGGTTGGTGCTAATGACGTGGTAAATCCCGCTGCCCGAACAAACAAGAGCAGTCCCATTTACGGTATGCCTATCATCGACGCTGATAAAGCAAAAATGGTTCTGGCTATCAAGAGAAGTATGAACCCCGGTTTTGCCGGTATTGAAAACGAACTTTACTATGCCGACAAGACACTAATGGTTTTCGGCGACGCCAAAGCCGTAGTGGGTGACCTGGTTAAATACCTTGCCGGCGAAGCCGTTATAGAAGTTACGGAAGAAGACCTCATCCGGCAATATTCCGTCAAGGAAATTATGGACACAAATCCTGTTACTTTGAGAGAAGATTTGCCGCTTGACGCGATTCTTGACACGTTAGGCAAAAGCGACAGCCTTTATTATCCGGTTGTGGACGAGCAGTTGCGGCTTAAAGGCATAATAACGGTGAACGGAATAAAGGAAACATTCGCACAACGGGATGTTGCATTAGACTGGCTTCTGGCCTGTGACATCGCCCAGCCTGCAGACGATAAAATCACATTGAATACACCGCTGGCTAAGGCAATGGAATATATGAAGAAATTTGACCTTGAATATATGCCTGTTGTCAGCGATGATAACAAACTTGTCGGCGCGATTGATGCCAGAGTTGTAAACCGCAGAATCAGCGCCGAGACCCTGCGAAAGCGAAGAGGAAGAGACTGATGAAATGGCAACAATGACTACATATAAAAATTTCAGGCTTTTAAATGTCTGCAATGCCGTTTTAAACCTTTATCCAAATGCCAAAATATAGATTTCCAAAATCTGCAAGGCTGACTTCAAAATCCGATTTCAGGGCGGTTTTGGATTATAAGTTGTTTGCCAAAAACAACTTAATGACTTTACATATGGCTCCTAACGGTGCCTCAAGGTCAAGATTTGCCGCCTCCATAAGCGCAAAAACCGCCCCCGCAGTCATCAGAAACAGACTCAAAAGGCTTGCCAGAGAGGCATTCCGTTTGAGCCAAAACGAGATTGCGGCCGGCTTTGATTATCTTTTAATCTATTCTCCAATGTTGTCGAAATGGTCCCGTTCTGATATAAATCCCGTTAGAGGTAAGGCATCAAAGATGCCTGACGGCTGCCCAAGGCAGCCTACTTCTAACGGGATAAAGAAAATCACCTTAAACGAAGTCAGGCAAAGCTTTATGGAACTTGCTGAGAAGGGACAGCGGCTTTTTGAAAAAAGACATAATAAATAGTCTTGTCAAAGAAACGGTTATTCTCGCAATCAGGCTTTATCAATCGAGCTTGGGATTGTTCCTTGGCGGTCAATGCAGGTTTGTGCCGAGCTGCAGTGAATACGCCATTGAAGCGGTAAGGCAGTTCGGCGCAGTCAAAGGCGTCTATATGGCGGCAAGACGAATTTTGCGATGCCATCCCTTCGGTCCCGCCGGTTTTGATTCGCCTGATGCAGACAAAAAAAATTGTTGACTATGAAGGCAAAAGAAAAGTTAATGGCTATAGGAAAAACCGCCGGCCAGGCAGGTATTTCGACTCAGTCGCTGCAATATTATATAATGGTCGGACTTGTAAAACCGACAGCCGTGAGTAAAACGAATAGAAGACTTTTCGACGGACGGACCGTTGAGAGAATAAAACTTATAAAAAAACTTAATAAATCCGGTTATCCGCTTCGTGCGATACGGGAACTCTTTCTCGAAGGCAGACAGGATATTTAAGGAGCCGCAAAATGAGCGATTATGATTACATACAGAATAAACGAAATATGATTGTCGGCGCTTTTGTAATCGTAGGCGTTCTTGTTTTCGCCTATATGGTTTTTCTCTTCGGCGAACTGCCGGTAGCGGTAACTAAATTCACATCTTATAAGGTAAAAGTCAGATTTCCATTTGCGCCGGGCGTTCAGGAAAACACACCGGTAAGATATTGCGGCTATCAAATTGGCCTGGTAACAAATGTTACGCCGCCGACGCCGGTGCAGGATAAAAACGGCAGATTCATTCATCAGGTAGGCGTGGAAATGGCGATAGACCGAAAATACTCAAACATTCCCGCCAATGTGAAAATCAAACTCGGCAAACGCGGAATGGGCAGCAGTTACATTGAGCTTAGTTCTTTGCCAATGGCGCCGGAGGAATTTGACAAGCTCGAACCAAAATTTCTGCAAAACGGAATGACTCTGCAGGGCGAAAGCGGCACAGCAGGTGAACTGCTGCCGGAAGAATTGCAGGATAAAATCGATACGTTTTTTACAAAGGTTTCAACGCTGGTTGATAATCTTAATATTGTAGTCGGAGACACCAACAATCAGCAGAACCTTAAAAAGTCACTTGCAAACCTTTCAAAGGCTACGGAAGAATCCATTACAACGCTTCAGCAGATAAGAGAGTTTTCGCAGACAGGCAAAGAAAAGCTGGCCTCCGTTTCAGATTCGGTTACGCAGACCAGCGAAGAGCTTGGCGAAACGCTTATCGAACTGCGCAGGACGATTAACAAAATCAACAGCGGCGAAGGCACCGTAGGAAAACTTATCAATGACGACAAACTCTATAATAATCTGGTTGACAGCAGCGAAGAACTAAAGGCAGCACTTGAGAAATTGACAAAGACCCTCGACAAAACCAGCGAGAAAGGCATACAGGTAAAAATCTTTTAGAAAAATCCCATTCTCCAGTTTTGATTTTGGAATGAGGTATTGATTTGGCACAGCTAATGTCAGGCAACGAGGCTATCGCCCGCGGAGCGTATGAAGCAGGCGTTACATTCGCATCGGGTTATCCAGGCACGCCTTCCACGGAAATTCTCGAAAACATCGTTCAATATAAAAAGCATATCTATTGCGAATGGTCACCCAATGAAAAAGTAGCGTTTGAAGCCGCGGCAGCAGCAGCCTGGGCAGGTGCAAGAGCGATAGTAACTATGAAACACGTCGGCCTTAATGTCGCAGCGGACCCATTGATGACATTAAGCTATATCGGCGTAGAAGGCGGCTTCGTCTGCTGTGTCGCGGATGACCCCGGAATGCACTCATCGCAAAATGAACAGGACAGCCGGCATTATGCGCGATTTGCAAAGGTGCCGATGTTCGAGCCTTCAGACAGCAGCGAGGCAAAGGAATTTCTCATCAAGGCGCTGGAAATATCCGAAAAATACAAGACGCCGACAATCCTTCGCTCAACCACAAGAGTAAGCCATTCGTGCAGCATTGTGGAAACTGCCGACAGAAAGGAAAATCCAAAGAAAATAGCTTTTGAAAAAAATCCTCCCCGGTTCGTAACCGTGCCGCTTTACGCCAGAGAGATGCGGAATAAAATGGAGGGGCGTTTAAAGGAACTTTTCGAGGAAGTCAACAAAAGCGAACTCAACAAAATCGAATGGCGGGATAAATCACTTGGCATTATAACCGCCTCAATTTCATATCAGTATGTCCGCGAGGTCTGGCCGGATGCGTCGGTTCTCAAACTCGGTTTTTCATATCCTTTCCCGGACAAACTCATAAAGGAATTCGCCGCCGGCGTAAAAAAAGTTTTAGTAGTCGAAGAGCTTGACGATATTCTTGAAGAACACGTTCGCTCGCTCGGAATAAACTGCATCGGCAGGGAGTTTTTGCCGGGCATAGGAGAACTTTCAATCTCAACACTGCAGAAATCCCGCGCAAAAATGGAAGGCAAGCAGCCGCCGGCCCAGAAAACCATAAAATATCTCGACCAGCTTCCGGCAAGGCCGCCGGTGTTATGCCCCGGCTGTCCGCACAGGGGAATCTTTCTGGCGCTTTCAAGACAGGATGTAATCGTAACAGGCGATATCGGCTGCTACAGCCTCGGCACTTTTAAGCCTTTGAACAGACTCGACTCAATCCTGTGTATGGGGGCAGGCATATCAATGGCGCACGGCCTCGACAAGGTCGGCGAAAAGAAAAAGGTCGTCGGCATTGTTGGTGATTCGACATTTTTCCATTCCGGCATAACAGGCCTGCTCGATATCGCTTACAACAAGGGCAAGGCAACCATAATTGTTGTCGATAACAGAACAACGGCGATGACAGGTCATCAGGAGCATCCCGGCACGGGCAGAACACTTATGGGCGAAACCACAAAGGCAATTTCAATAGAACAAATCGGCAAAGCCTGCGGAATAGAAAGAGTTGTTACAATCGACCCGTATAACGCCGAAAAAACTCAGAAAATTATTGAAGAAGAATTGAATTCGAATGTCTCTTCGCTGATTGTCTCTTACGCACCCTGTCCGTTAAGAGAAAGAAAAAGAGTCGGTATAATCCGCCGAATAGATAAACTGGTTTGTAAAAACTGCAAAATGTGCCTCAAACTCGGCTGCCCTGCAATTGACGGCACAGGCGAAAAACCGGTGATAAACGAGCTGCTTTGCAGCGGCTGCGGCCTGTGCGAGCAGATTTGTCCTTTCGATGCGATAAACCCCATTGACGAGAAGGAGCAGCTATGAGTGATGGACAAGTCACAAGCATTGTTCTTGCAGGTGTGGGCGGCCAGGGAATTCTCCTGGCAAGCGAAATAACCGCTCAGGCGGCGATGCTGGCTGGGTTCGACGTAAAGACAAACGAGGTTCACGGAATGGCACAGCGAGGCGGGTCCGTAATCGGTCAGATTCGCTACGGCAAAAAAGTTTATAGTCCTCTTGTCGCCAGGGGAACGGCAAAAGTGCTTGTCGCACTTGAGCAAATTGAAGCTTTGCGATTCAGCGATTATCTTTCTCCTGACGGCGTTGCCGTTGTAAGCTCACAGGCGATTATTCCTGTTACCGTTTCATCGGGTATAGCGAAATATCCGCAGAACGTCAGGCAGATGCTCGAAGATGTTTTCAAAAAATTTGTTTTTATAGATGCCGTGAAAATCGCAATAGAGTCCGGCAATATAAGAACTGCAAATACCGTTTTACTTGGTGCGATGTCAAATCATCTCGATTTATCAATTGACTGCTGGCAAAAAGCGATTGAAACGGTAGTCGAAAAGAAATATATCGAACTAAACAAAAAGGCATTCGCCGCCGGCAGAGCCTTAAATTAGCACACCTGCGATTGTGGCTGTCATAAAACAGGCAAGCATTCCCGCTATCATGGATTTAAAGCCAAGCGTTGCAAAATCAACTCGTCTTTCAGGCACAAGAGTACTTAAACCGCCTATCAAAATCGCGATTGAGCCGAAATTGGCAAAGCCGCAAAGGGCGTAAGTCGCTATCGTAAATGAACGGGGAGAAATAACATCCTTGAATTTAACAAGGTCAAGATAAGCGATAAATTCGTTAAGCACCGTTCTTTTGCCCAAAAGAGCGCCGACTATCGAGGCATCTTTCCATTCGACTCCCATAATCCACGCTATCGGCGAGCAGAACCAGCCGAGGATTCTTTCGAGCGTAAACGGCTGGCCGTTAAGACTCGGCAGAAATGAAAACAGCCAGTTTACAAGAGCGACAAATGCTATAAAGCAAATCAGCACCGCCGCGATATTGATTGCCAGTTTGACACCGTCAATTGCTCCGCGGCAGGCGGCATCGAGAACATTGACATCCTGTTTTGGAATTTTAATCTTTACTACGCCTTTGGTCTGGGATGGTTCGGTTTCCGGAATCATTATCTTTGCGATAACCAGTGCGGCAGGAGCGGATATTATCGAGGCTGTAAGCAGATGTCCGGCATTTGCGCCAAAGCCTGTATAGGCCGCCAGCGTTGCGCCGGAAATTGTAGCCATTCCGCCTGTCATCATAGCCATAATTTCCGAGCGGGTCATTGTTCTTATATAAGGTCTTATCACCAGCGGCGCTTCAGCCATTCCCATAAATACGTTTGCCGCGGTAGCAAGCGATTCCGAGCCGGCGGTGTCCATAACATAGACCATAATTTTTGCCATAAATTCGACAATCTTCTGCAGAACGCCAAGATGAAAAAGGACTGTCATAAGTGAGGATACGAAGATTATTGTCGGCAGAACAGAAAATGCGAAAAAATGCTCTTTGAAAGTCGCCCCGAAAACGAATTCAGACCCTGCTTCTGAAAAACCGATTAGCTCTGTTATAAGGATTCTTACGCCGTCAAAAACAAACCGGCCGGGAACAGTATGCAGGATGATAACTGCAAGTGCGAATTGTAAAATAATGCCGCTGATAATCAGCCGCCAGTTCATCTTTCTGCGGTTATCAGAAAGCAGCCAGGCCAGAAAGACCATTACAATCAGACCCGCAAGACTAATCAATCTGGGCATATTTATCTTCTCCGGAAAAATAAACGAGAAGGCATTATAGTCAGACTTTATCTGTGCGTCAATTGTTTATGGAATGACCTGCACGGACAGGATTAGTGCATATCGAACAGGGACTGAGTCTTTATGATTGTTACCTGGTCGGGATATGCGTGGAACGCGTGAATATGCAGTTCGTCTTTTCTTGCCTCAAAATCAATATAGCTGAAAGGCTCAAGACCGCCGATGGCGAGCTTGGGGAATTTCACGAATATGCCGTGGTTGCGGGCAAATCTCTCAAGGTCGGTATGGCTTTGACGATAAAGATTGGGACTCATCTTTTCGACCTGAAAATCGGTCATATAGCTAAGGCCCTTGGCAAGGGTGCATTTGTGATTTCTCTGGCCGCTGAATCTGAATCTTTCAATCAGGCCGCGGCGCGGCAAAGGCTGCGTCGGTGTGCTTATCAATTCCGAAAGACAAAGGTCATTTGTGAAAACACTTACTACGTGCGAGCCGCCGGTCGCCCAAATCAGCGCTTCATACTTGTCAGTCTTTATGGTGCGCTTTTCATAAATAGTGAAAAGCTCCGGATGAAGAGGCCTTTGATAAAGCGTGAAGGTCAGTTCGCTGACAACAACATTTGTGTTCGGAATTTCCATTTAAAACCCATCTAAGATATTAAAAAGCTGGTTACTTCTTATGACGTTATTCTACCATAAACAGCCTTCCAATTCAAGGCCGTTATCAATACTGATAATGCAGTTTTGCGGCATTATGGGACGATTATAACACAAGTCCATAAACAGGCTGGAATAAAGATTTGAAAAATAAATCGCTTTTTTCAATAAAAAGCTCAATGGTGAAATTATTTTCGGATTTTCGGCTCTATCCAAACATCCAGGCATTGAGGAATGTGGCGATTATATCGTAAAAAGCGTGGGTGCCGGCAGTGATGCCAAAACCGCGAGCGGCGAAAATAACGGCGAAGAAAACCCCCGCGATGGTTCGAAAAGCAAAAGGAATCACAGAGAATTTTTCTGATACGGCAAATTGACCGTTTATAAACACAAAATGATGATGAAGACTGAAAAGAATCGAAGAAATAATCACAGATATAATTACGGCCCTCATTCTGCGGACGCCGAGTATCGTTTCGAAAAACATCATCGAAAGACTTATGAGAAGCAGCC
Source organism: Phycisphaerae bacterium (assembly GCA_026386845.1). Lineage (GTDB taxonomy): Bacteria > Planctomycetota > Phycisphaerae > Sedimentisphaerales > UBA12454 > JAPLMW01. The sequence goes on along the minus strand of JAPLMW010000002.1, from coordinate 36,335 downwards.
TGAAAATCAGCTCTTCATAAATTCCCGCCCCGATACCGGTCAAGATGTCCATCGCGATGTTATGGCTGCTGCTGTCATAACTGGAACTCATATTATCAGCGGCAGTACCGGATGCAGACTCTGCCAAAGAGGTTTTGCAGACGATAATGCCGGAAAAATTTCCAACTGCCGATGATTGTGGGTTTGCTCCCCTGTTAAGAACAAGAGCAAGAACGATAAGAGGTATCGCCAGCACTAAGCATTCCACAGCCATAATGGGCAAATCGCCCGGCCTGACCTTCCAGCTCTGCCTTGCGGCAAGCTGAAGTATTAAAAGCGTAACTATCACGACAACGGGCGCAAAAAGCCATGCGTTTTTCGTGCCCATACCGAAATAATGCAGAAAATTTTGTATCCAGACAAAAGACACTACCGCCCCGCGGATATTGCTGACAGATTCGGTCAGAAGCTGCGGATTAACCAGGAGGACAAGAATTTCATAAGCTATGATAAACGGCAGAATAAAAACCAGCGCATAAAAAGGCCGGGATGTCCTGGCAAAATATCCGTTCTCTGCCGCGACCGCGACACGCGATTTCTTATCAGCTCCGTCTGAATTTTTTGCTGCCATTGCGGCAGAAGTTTAACCGAACCAAACAAAAAAAGCAAAACATATCATTTGACGTCAGCAAAAAAGTGTTTGATAATGCCGAAAAACTATGACCAGAGAAACGATACAACAGATATACAAGCTGCTTTTTAAGCGTTTCGGTCCGCAGCACTGGTGGCCGGGCGAAACGAAGGACGAAATTATTGCAGGTGCTATCCTGACCCAGAACACAAACTGGCAGAATGTCGAAAAAGCCATACTGAATCTGAAAAAAGCATCGGTAATGAGCCTTGATAAACTTTATTCGCTGCCGCAGGAGCGGCTGGCCCAGCTTATCAGGCCTGCCGGATATTACAACATAAAGGCAAAAAGACTAAAGGCCTTTCTGAAATGGCTTTTCGAACAGCATAACGGCAGACTGTCGGAAATAGAGTCGATTCATACTGAAAATCTTCGAGAAGAACTTTTGCAGATAAACGGCATCGGCCCCGAAACAGCGGATTCAATTCTGCTTTATGCTTTTGACAGACCTGTTTTCGTAGTCGATGCCTATACATACAGGATAGCGACGAGGCATTTGCTGATTGAACCGCAGTGCGGCTATGAAGAGCTTCGGAGTCTTTTTGAAGATAATCTTGAAGATAATGTCCGGCTTTTTAATGAGTGTCACGCCCTGCTTGTCCGCACCGGCAAAGAGTTTTGCAGACCGCAGGCCAGATGTGCCGGCTGCCCTCTTGAAAATCTGCCTCACCAGACCGAGATAGAATAATTTTATGAACATCACAAGAAAAAAAATAATTGTCCAGGGACAGGTCCAGGGCATAGGATTTCGGCCTTTTGTTTACAGACTCGCCACCCAGCTTAATCTGACAGGTTTCATCTATAATTACACTCAGGGCGTAATAATAGAAATTCAGGGCAGTAGCAATAATATAGATAATTTTACCGAAAAATTAAAAGCCGGCGGCAATGAAATACCGCTTTTAAAAATCACCTCAATAAATATTGCCCAAACCGTCCCGATTGACTCAGACAAATCCTTTGAGATTAAAAAAAGTGTAGCAGGTGGAGAAATAAGTGCGGAAGTTACCGCTGATATCGCAACCTGCAAAGATTGTCTGTCGGAACTGTTCGACAAAAACGATTTCAGATACCGTTATCCGTTTATCAACTGCACCAACTGCGGGCCGCGATATTCAATAATAAAATCCATACCTTACGACCGGCCGAATACTACTATGGCGGAATTCTCAATGTGCGGCAGATGTAAAGAGCAGTATGAAAATCCAGCAGACAGACGATTTCACGCTCAGCCGGTTGCCTGTCCCGTATGCGGACCGAAAATAAAACTTTGCGATAACAAAGGCAAAGAAATTGAATCTGATTGCGATAAAGTTATTAAAGAGACAGTTCGACTTTTATCGGCTGGAAAAATTGTCGCAATCAAAGGACTTGGCGGTTTTCATTTAGCCTGTGACGCTGAAAATAACGAGGCGGTAAAACTGCTCCGATTGCGTAAAATGCGCGATTATAAGCCGTTTGCGATGATGGCGGCCGATATTGATAAAATCCGGCAGTTTGCTTATGTCGATAAAACGGCAGAAGCAATTCTGAAAAGTCCGCAGTCTCCAATCGTGCTTTTGCCAAAGAAAGAACCAGCCACAATCGCCCCATCCGTTGCCGAGGGTGTCAATACTTTTGGTTTTATGCTCCCTTATACACCTTTGCATCATCTTATATTTGCTGAAGAAAAAATAAACGCACTTGTAATGACCAGCGGCAATATCGCTGATGAGCCTTTGATTTGCAAGGACAGCCAGGCTCTTGAAAAACTTGGAAATATCACCGATGTATTTTTAATGCACAACAGGGATATTTTCAGGCAGGTTGACGATTCCATAGTGCAGATTGTTCGCAATGATCCTGTCCTGCTGCGGCGATCAAGAGGCTTTGTGCCGCAGGTCTTCACTTCAAAAATTTCCGCTTCAGCCGATATATTCGCGACCGGCGCGGATTTGAAAAATACCTTTTGCTTTGCAAAACAAAACCGGTTCATCCTCAGCGAGCATATAGGCGATATGGCCGATGCGAGCGTTTACAAACACTGGATGCAATCGATTGAACACTTAAAAAAACTTCTCGACGCTAATCCTTCTATTGTTACCTGTGATATGCATCCGAATTATCTGTCGAGCCAATACGCTCGCCTCGATTCAGCGAAGCGGGCAGGAAAGTTAAAAAAAGATAAACTCATTAATGGTGAGCTTGTCGAATCCATTGAAGTTCAGCATCACTGGGCACATATAGCTTCGGTTCTGGCAGAGCATAATCTTGACGAAAGAGTAATCGGTATTGTCGCAGACGGCACAGGTTACGGCTTAGACGGCGCAATCTGGGGCTGCGAATGTCTGATTGCCTCGCTTGATGATTTTCAGCGTTTCGGCCATTTGGCTTACTATCCGCTTGCAGGCGGCGATTCAGCCGCAAAAGAAGCCATCAGGCCGATAATAGGATTGATGAAAAAATATAATTTTTTTGTCCCTGACGTTATTCTTGACGAGACTGAACCGGACAGAGAAAAAAGAGCCGCAATTCAAATGCAGATTGAGAAAAATATAAATACTGTTCAAACATCGAGTCTCGGCAGGTTGTTCGATGCAGCCAGCGCTCTTTGCGGCCTCGGAGGTTATAATCATTTTGAGGCACAGCTTCCGATGGCTCTCGAAGCAATTGCAGACCGAAAAACATATCAAAGTTATAACTTCAATTTGAAAAAAGGAAATGGCGTTACTGCTGTCGAAATCGGCGATATGCTTAAAAGTATAATAACAGACAGAATGGCCGGCATTGATAAAGGCGTTATCTCGGCAAAATTTCATAATACCGTTGCGGAATTTTTCCTCGCGCTGGCAAAACAGGCACGAAATGAAACCGGAATAAAAACAGTTGCGATAAGCGGCGGAGTTTTTTGCAACAGATTTCTTTTGGAAAGACTGATTGAACTGTTGCAAAACGGCGGGTTTAGGGTATTATTTAACCGGCTGATTCCCGCCAATGACGGCGGAATTTCATTAGGACAAGCTGCGATAGCGGCAAAAAAATCTAAAAAACAGGATTAAATATGTGTTTGGCTGTTCCCGCTCGAATAATTGAATTAAAAGGCGATGAGGCAATTGCAGATGTAATCGGCAATCGCATACAGGCCAAGACCACGCTTGTGCCGGACGTCAAGCTCGGCGATATTGTGCTTATACACGCCGGCTTTGCCATAACAGTTCTCGATGAAGAAGAAGCCAAAAAAATCTGGCAGCTTCTGGCCGATCTGGACAACTTTTCCAAAACCAATAAAAGAGTTTCAGGATAAAAAATGCTCGAGAGAATCAACGAAGCTTACACGCAGATAGCAAGAGCGCAAAAAACGCTTGGCAGAACAGTAAACATAATGGAAGTTTGCGGCACGCACACTGTAACTATATTTCGAGCCGGTTTAAGAAGCGCTTTGCCTGAAGGATTAAAACTTTTAAGCGGCCCCGGCTGTCCTGTGTGCATTACCGACCAGGGATATATTGACGCCATCCTGGCATTTGCGGACAGAACAGACATCATAATCGCAACCTATGGCGATATGATTCGTGTCCCCGGCAGAAACGGCTCTCTGGAGCAGAAAACAAACAGAGGAAATATAAAAATAATTTTAAGTGCAGAAGATGTCCTGAAACTCGCGAAACAGAACCCCGACAAAAAAATCCTGTTTGTAGCGGTAGGTTTTGAAACAACCGCGCCGGCAACCGCCGTTCTGGCTAATGAAGCCCTTCAGCAGGGCATAAAAAATATTGCTATTTTCAGCAATCATAAACTTGTCGTGCCTGCAATGGCATCGCTTTTGACTACCAAAAATCACAGGATAGACGCATTTATTTGTCCAGGCCACGTCAGCGTTATAATCGGCTGCGATGCTTATTTGCCGATTGTCGAACAATTTCACAAACCCTGCGTTGTCGCCGGTTTTGAACCGATGCAGATAATCGATGCGATTTCCGAAATTTGCAGACAGCTCGCGGAAGACGAACCTCAACTCGGCTCGGTGTATCAGGCTGCCGTAAAGCCTGGCGGCAACGAAACCGCAAAAAAAATAATAAATGATACTTTTGATATTTCAGACGGTTACTGGCGAGGCTTGGGCGAGATTAAAAAAAGCACTTTAAAACTCAAGGAAAAATTCAGTAGTTTAGACGCTGAAAAACAGCTTGGCGTTAAATTCATACCTGAGGAGGACCTTACCGGCTGCTGCTGCGGCGAAGTTCTCTGCGGCCTGATGGACCCGCCTGATTGCGGCCTGTTTGCAACAAGCTGCACTCCCGATTCTCCGGTCGGTCCCTGTATGGTAAGCAGTGAAGGCGCCTGTGCCGCGTGGTTCAAATATACCCGCAAAAAAAGGCAAAAATGATGATGGCCGATGATGACAAGATTTTGCTCGCGCACGGCGGAGGAGGCAGATTAACAAACGAGCTTATCCGCAGCGTAATCATCTCGGCTCTCGGAAATTACACCTTATCCAAACTTACCGACTCAGCTGAGCTGAAAATTGGACAAACCGATATTTGTTTCACAACAGATAGTTTCGTAGTAAAGCCGTTGTTTTTTAACGGCGGAGATATCGGAAAACTCGCGGTTTGCGGCACAATAAACGACCTTGCCGTGGGCGGCGCAAAACCGCTCGTTTTGAGCCTGTCTCTTATAATCGAAGAAGGCCTGGAATTAGAAGTCCTGCGGAAAATTCTGCATAGTGCCGCAAAAGCGGCAAAACAGGAAAATGTCGAAATCGTCTGCGGCGATACAAAAGTCGTCGAGGCAGGTGCCGCCGATAAAATTTTTATAAATACTTCCGGAATAGGATTAAAACTGCCGAAGGCCGATGTCGGCTTTGAAAAAATTGCCGCCGGCGATAAAATTATTATAACCGGCACAATCGGCGACCACGGTATGACTATTATATCGCACAGGGAGGGAACAAAATTCGAATCCGACCTTAAAAGCGATTGCGCCCCTGTTTCGGAAATCTGCGGGAAAGTAATTGAAGCTCTCGGCGATGATATAAAATTTATGCGCGACCCGACACGCGGAGGACTGGCCGCAACTTTAAATGAGATTGTCAATCAGACTAACTTGGGTATCGAAATAGAGGAAAGTCAAATACCTGTAAATCCGACAGTCAGAGCGGCAGCGGATATGCTGGGCTTCGATATTTTAAATATCGCCAATGAGGGAAAAGCCGTAATTGTGGTTTCACCGCAAAAGGCTCAAAAGTGCCTTGAGATTTGCCAAAGCTGCGAAATCGGCAAAGAGGCCGCGATAATAGGTCAAATCATTCAGGGCACAGAACCGCTCGTCGAGCTTATCACAATGATAAAAGGCAGACGCATTGTGCCGATGCCTTACGGCAGAGAATTGCCGAGGATTTGCTGATGCACGAAGCAATGATTGCCGAAAATATTCTCGAAACAATTCTTGCTCAGACAAAAACTAAGGCCGGTAAAGTAACTCGCGTTGTTATAAGCTGCGGCCAGATAAACGCTATTAACGATGAGGCGATGCAGTTTGCCTTCGAGGTTGCCGCAGCGGATACTATATGCAAAGGCGCGAAATTAAAAATAAAACATATTCCGCTAAAAGGCATTTGCAGAAGCTGCGGCAGAAAATTTGATTTTGATTTGTACGACCCCAAGTGCTCAAAGTGCGGCAAAAGCGATTTTTCTATCGGCGACGACGCCCCCCTGCTGCTCGAAGAAATAGAATTTGAAAAAAAATAAATTATCGGTTAGCCCCGCCATCACAATGGCGGGGTTCGTCAAAATCCGAAAGCCCCCAACTTTATGTTGGGGGTAAGAAAGAATTTAATGAAAATGAAAATAAAAATCGGCAAAAAAATTCTGGCGAAAAATGAAGATTTCGCCGCAGTAAACAGAAAATTTTTCAAAAAGAAAAATATCCTGTGTATAAATATGATTTCTTCGCCCGGAAGCGGCAAAACAACCATACTCGAAAAAACCATCGGGCAGCTAAAGAAAAAAATCAATATTGCTGTAATTGAAGGAGACCTTTATACGAAACTTGACGCCGAAAGAATCCGCGCAACCGGCGTTCAAGCCATTCAGATTGAAACAAAAGGCGCCTGCCATCTGAACGCCGACCAGATTACCAACGCCCTGCATAAACTTGATACCGACAATCTCGATATCATTGTGATAGAGAACATAGGTAATCTCGTCTGCCCTTCCGATTTCGACCTCGGCGAGACAATGCGAGTGGTAGTTCTTTCAGTTGCCGAAGGCGACGACAAGTGCAGAAAGTATCCCCAGAGTTTCGCAAAGGCTAATATTCTTTTGATAAACAAAACTGACCTTTTGCCGCACCTCGATTTTGATATAAAAAAGGTTAAAAAAGACGCTTTAAAGCTGAATAAACATTTGAAAATCTTTGAAATATCTGCTAAAACTGCTGCCGGTATGAAAAACTGGTTCAATTGGCTAACAGAGCCGCGAACGCCTGTCTCGCCATAGCCCTGCGACGGCGGATAAGTGAGCGGTAACGTTATTTAGCCCCCGGTTTTACCGGGGGTTAGTTTAGCCGTCGCCGGCCTGTCCTGAGCAGAGTCGAAGGACACGGCGACGTAATATTAGGAAAATGATAAGAACTATGGATTTTTTTACATATAAAAATGGTTGTTTATTCGCGGAAGACGTTGATATCGCAAAAATTGCCGCCTCGGTCGGCACACCTGTTTATATTTACAGCAAATCGACAATACTCGACCATTATGAAAAAATCAAAAAGGCCTTTGCCGAACTTGATACGACCATCTGCTATTCAATCAAGGCCTGCGGCAATATAAATATTCTTAAAATTTTCGCCGGACTTGGCAGCGGTTTCGATATCGTAAGCGGCGGCGAGCTTTTCCGCGCCCGGCAGGCCGGCGCTGATATGAAAAAAGTAGTCTTCGCAGGCGTAGGCAAAACCGATGAGGAAATTACTGCCGCTCTTAAGGCAGGTATCGGTTACTTCAATATCGAATCAGAGGCAGAATTTGAAAATCTCGTAAAACTTACTAAACAAACCGGCATAAAAACAAAAGCCGCACTGAGAGTCAATCCCGATGTTGACCCAAAAACTCATAAGTTTATCACCACCGGCAAAAAGGAAACAAAGTTCGGCGTTGATATTGAGCGCGCACAGAAATTTTTCGAGCAATACGGCAAGAATGATTATGTAAATCTATGCGCGATTCACGTCCATCTCGGTTCTGGCGGCAAGACAATCGACCCATACCGTCTTGCGACCGAAAAAGTTCTGCCGCTTATCGACACACTTCGCGGCAAAGGCTTTAAAATTGAAATGATTGATTTGGGCGGCGGATACGGCGCAGATTACCAGACCGATACCGTCCCGACTGCTGCTGATTACGCAAAAGGAATTGTCCCGCTGCTGGCGGGCAAAAATTTAAAACTCGTCCTCGAACCCGGCAAGAGCATTATGGCAAACGCGGGCATTCTGCTTACAAAAGTTTTATATCTCAAACAGGGCGGCAATAAGAAATTCGTTATTGTCGATGCCGGTATGAACGATTTAATCAGGCCCAGTCTTTACGAGGCCTTTCATTTCATCTGGCCGGCAAAGATTGAAGAAAAATTTTCTTATGTGAAAAGAACAGAAAATCTCGATATCAAAGATTTGGAGTTTGTTGACATTGTCGGCCCAATCTGTGAACCAACAGACTTTTTCGCAAAAGACAGGGCTATTCCTCCCGTTAATCGCGGCGATTTATTAGCCGTTTTTACCGCAGGCGCTTATGGCTTTACGATGGCAAGTAATTATAACGCAAGGCCGTTGCCCGCTGAGGTGCTTGTTGACGGCAAAAATTTCAAAATCATCCGAAAACGCCAATCTTACGAAGATTTAATTTCATTAGAAAAATAAAGTCATCGTTACCTGTAGATAGTTTAATATGGAAAATGAAACTATGGACGCTGAAATTATTCGAAAAAAGTTAATTTCAGAATATAAGTCTATTTACGAAAAGCAAAAATCAATACTTCCAAAAGAGTTTTTTAAAGATGATAATAATGATAATATTCCGCCTACAATCCCATGGATAGGCAAGAATTATTCTAAATATCGTATTCTCATTTACGCCTCTGCAGAAAATCTCAACGAAAACGTAATTAAGGAACCTTATTTCAAGCCTGAATTCGTTTATGACCGTCACAGAGTTCGCTTTGAAAAGGAAAAAATTATTGGGATTGAACCGTTTGATACTGACGGATTAAAACTTGCAGCCCTAATAGCTCTTCAAAAATTAAAAATACCTATTGAACAAAATCAAGATGTTGCTCAATGTATCGCAGTTGCAAATTTATCAAAGTTTTCGCTTAAAAGAAAAAGTAATGGTGAAAATAATGACATAAAATTAAAGAAACATATTTTGGCCAGCCAAGAATATTTGAAATTAGACTTCAAAAGTTTAGGACCTCAACTAGTAATAAATGCTAGCAACAAAGAATTTCCTTCACATTGTTACGCTGATAATCCATCAGATAAAAAACTGATTGAAATAATACAATATACAAATACGCAAAGAGGTTTTGCTAAATCCAAAACTCTAAAAAAGATATCTGTAACAGAAGCAGAAAATTATGCCCCGGATTTGTCTGAATTAATTAAAAAATACTCAGAACAATTACCTATCATAAGTAACAAAATTAAACATGACAGATTAAATCTTAACTTTGTAAAGTACTTTTATTTTTTTAAACAGAAACTTGACGAAATCCAGAAAAGTTAAATACTTATCGTCTCCTTCCAGCCATTCGTTTAATTGAATCGCCAATTACACCCAGACCTATCAGTATAAAAGGCAGCATAATCACAAATTTTGTAATCCACCACACCATTTTGATTAGTATAAAGGGTAGTTTAATCGCAAATTTTGTAGTCCGCCACGCTGCCTTAAACGGAAACTTTATCACTTTACCAATAGATTCTTTTCTCTGTTTCCTCTGAATACTCTTCCAAAAGGAGTTATTTGCTGGATTATTTGGTGACTGAGATTGTTTTCCGTCCCAGCTTTCAACCTTTTTGATATAATCCTTACAATTTACTACCCCTATCCTATTATCCCATAAGATTACAATATCCTTGTGAATCCTACAGAATAAACTTTTACGATTATCACAAGACCAGCAAAGACTACTACTTTCCTCAGGAGATTTATTTGATGGAGAAACATCAATATGGTGCTCATCTAAAAATTTTGCAAGAATGCTCTTTGCATTTTCCTTTTCCCCTCCTACACCACCAATAGCAAGGTTATATAACTTCGCAATTCTACTCAGCGTTTCGTTTTCTACTTTCAAGTCTTAAACCTCAGCTCTCACCATTGATTGATAGCTTTAATTATAATCATTTATTTTTTCAAAATCAATCAAAATCTTACCTTATAAAGACGGTTTAAAGGTAATCCAAAAATTCTCTGTGTCTCTGTGGTGAGAAATAAATCCGTTTAATCAGTGAAATCTGCGGCTAAAGTGTAAGATGCTGTTCGATAAAGCTCGTATCGACCTTGTTCTGAAGATACATACTATGTGAGAGTATTTTTTCGCAGGCCGGTATTGTGGTTTTTATCGGCTCAATCTTAAATTCCCTCAGTGCCCTCTTCATCGTCGTAATCGCCTCATCTCTGGTCGGCCTGTGCACAATCAATTTTGCAATCATCGAATCGTAATAAGGCGTAACCGTTGCCCCCTGAAAAATATGCGTATCGACTCGGACACCCATTCCGCCGGGCAGGATAAATCTTTCGATTTTACCCGGATTAGGCGCAAAATTGCGGGCAGGGTCTTCGGCGTTTATCCGGCATTCTATCGCAACGCCGGTATGCGTAATGTCCCTCTGTTTTAAATTTATATTCTGGCCGCCTGCGACCGTCAGCTGCATTTTGATTAAATCCCTGCCGGTAACCATTTCTGTAACCGGATGTTCAACTTGTATTCTCGTGTTGACCTCAATGAAATAAAAATTTTTATTTTTATCTAACAGAAACTCCACTGTCGCCGCGTTTTCGTATTTCGCTTCTTTTATTACTTTAAGAGCCGCCTTGCAAAGCTCTTCGCGGGTATGCTCATCGAGCACAGGGCAGGGAGATTCTTCGATAAGTTTCTGATGGCGTCTTTGTATCGAGCAGTCACGCTCGAAGAAATGCAGCGTGTTGCCCGCCTTGTCGGCCATAACCTGCACCTCAACATGGCGGGGTTCGACAATATATTTTTCAAGATAAATTGTGCCGTCCTTGAATGCCGCTTCCGCCTCGGCACTTGCGGTGGCCATCGCGTTTCGCAGGGTAATATCGTTATGAGCGACCCGCATACCTCTGCCGCCGCCGCCCGCCGCCGCCTTTACTATTACCGGATAGCCGATTTTGTTGGCCAGTTTTATCGCTTCGTTTTCATCTTTAATCTGGCCTTCAGAGCCCGGCACGACAGGAACGTGAGCTTCTTTGGCAAGTTTTCTCGCGGCGACCTTATCGCCGAGCATCTTCATCGATTCCGGCCTGGGCCCGATAAAGACTATGCCGCAGTCCCTGCATATCTCGGCAAAGTGCGCGTTCTCAGCCAGAAAGCCGTAGCCGGGATGAATCGCCTCGACATCGGCAACTTCAGCGGCGCTGATAATGGCTGGTATATTTAGATAGCTTAGCGCAGGCTTTGCCGGGCCGATGCAGATTGCCTCATCGGCAAGTTCAAGATAATAAGAACCTTTGTCGGCTTCGGAATAGACAACTACTGTTCCGATGCCCAGTTCCCGGCAGGCCCGAATTATTCTTAAGGCTATTTCGCCTCTGTTTGCTATGAGTATTTTTGAAAACATTAAATACCTGCGGCAAAAAAAAATAACAGACTTTTTAGTCTGGTCTTATCTTGAAAAGCACCTGGCCGAATTCGACTGCCTGGCCGTTGGCTACCATAATTTTTTCAATTATGCCGGTCGCCTCCGCTTTTATTTCATTCATTACCTTCATCGCCTCAACGATACAGACTACCGTATCACTTGTCACATGGTCGCCTACTTTCACATAAGGCGGCGAATCAGGACTTGGCGCCGAGTAAAATGTGCCGACTATTGGCGACTTTATACCGACAAGTTTATCGTCAGCGGCTGGCTGCCCCGGCGCAGCGGCGATAACCGGTATTGCATGTGCCGCAGCAGGCACTGGCGCAACAACAGGAATCTGCGATACAGATGAGCCGGGACGTTTGAGGTGGATTTTATTATCGCCTTCGGCTATTTCCACTTCCACAAGGTCGTTTTCGAGCATAAACTCGACAATTTCCTTCACCTTTTTCAAATCGAACTTTTTGTCATCGCCCATTTATCAAGTCCTTTAAATTTATCCGCCTGCTTATTAGCCCGAAGCACAAAGTGCCAAGGCGAATGGCGGAATGGTTTTTGTTTAATCGGCAGACAGTATATTGAAAAACCCCTCTTTTTGCAAATGTATTATTTTATATCCCGCACCAATTTGATATTCTGTCTATTTTCACGGTTTCTTTTTAACTTCATACACTATGCTTCCCTCAATGCCAAAACCTTGTCAACCACATATCGCAACATTTTCTTTTCAATATATTCATTTAGTTCTGTATTGTTTGCAAGCGTCTCATAAAGCTTTTTGTCAATGTCATATTTATCAAACACTTTATTTTCAAACGGTTTATGGAACCATCTACCGACCGCCTGCATAGAATTGTTGTTATAAACAACGTTTTGGGCATCTTCATCATTCACGAGTTCTTCACCGATAGAATCAAGTGTCTTTTGCTGCTCTTTCCCAAAATCTAAGCCCCAGCGTTTATTTACATCCCCAATTATTTGAGACAGGAGATCTTCCATTTCCTCTAGAGGAGGTCCAGGTATTATTTCTTCTTGGTGTACATCTCCGGTTTCCGGTAAAAGAGTAATGCTTGATTGAATTTTGCGAACAACCCTCACTGAATCCATATCAACATATTTCAAAATCTCAATGAGCGGCTTCTTCGGATCCTTTGGTAATTTTTTCGAAAGATACTTCAATAAAAGATATAACTTTTCATGAGAAACTTCTGAATATCCCACAACCTGCGCAAGATATGGATAGCGTTTTATATAAACATTGCCAATTGAAAGAAATTCTCCATATTTATCCTCTGCTATTACATCGCCTTCACTCCCATGAGGTAGTTCATCGATAATTTTCTTTGCAATGTTATCTAAAAATGAATTAGCGTTCTGGTGTATTTCTTCGGCATCAGGATCAATTAAGGCAACAAAACCATCAAGCACATCATCACTAAAAGGATAAACTGCAAAAAGCGCTTGTCGTAAATCATTGAGCGCATTTATATCCGTTCCTTCTGAAATAATCGTACTTGTATAATATGGCTCAAAAGCGCGTTTAATATCATCTACTTCATTCACAAAATCAAGAACATATACTTGATCCTTATCTCGCGCAGTTCGATTTAAGCGAGAAAGGGTCTGGACTGCCTGTACTCCTGATAAAGGCTTATCTACATACATAGCACACAAAAACGGCTCGTCAAACCCGGTTTGATATTTTTCTGCCACAATTAAGAAACGATATTCTGCTTTTTTAAATTCTTTGGCAGTATTATCTTCTGGTATTCCTCCATTGATAGAGTTTTCAGTATAAGATGCGCCATCTATCTCAATTGAATCTGTAAACGCCGCCAGTGTTTTATAAAAATAATTATGTTCTCGCAAATAATGATCCAACGCCAGCTTGTATCGAACAGCCGCTTCTCGCGACGAAGTCACAATCATCGCTTTTGATTCTCCGCGCAATAAATCTTTAACAGTTTTCTCAAAATGCGCCATAATCACTTCTATTTTCTGCTCCAAAGTGGTTTCGTGAAGATTAACGTATCGCATAATAGCAGAGAGTGCTCGTACGCGTGGCACGGTCGGATCTTCAGCCGCTTTTTTCAAAAGTTTGAAATAGGTTTTGTAAGTTGTATAGTTTGTAAGCACATCAAGAATAAATTTTTCTTCAGTTGCCTGCTTCATCGAATACAAGCTAAAAGGTGCAAAAGAACCGTCGGTCTGTTTTTCGCCGAATCGCTCCAGCGTTTCGTGCTTTGGTGTCGCGGTAAAAGCAAAATAACTAATATTACCCGGCTGTTTTCGGCTTTTCACCTGTTCAACCAGCCAATCTTCAACACCTTCTGCGCCAAGTCGATCTTGTACTGCTCGCGTAAGCTCACCGGATTGAGAAGAGTGCGCCTCATCCACAATGAGCGCGAACTTTTTTGTAGAAAGTTGATTTACCAACCCATTTACGAATGGAAATTTCTGAATGGTGGAGGTAACTATTTGAGCGTTACCCTCCAGTGCGTCTTTTAGTCGCACGCCGTCTTCACCCGCTGGCACAAATATTCCCGGCACTGGCGACAGTGCACGAATAATCTCTCGCAACATTTTATCCAAAACACGACGATCAGTAAGAACAATTACTGCGTCATACACGCGCTCATTCTTATCATTGAAAAGATTAATCAAGCGATGTGCAAGCCATGCAATAGTCAAACTTTTACCGCTACCGGCACTATGTTGAATAAGATAATTTTTTCCAACACCATTTTCTTGCGAAGCTGAAAGTAAATCGAGCACCGTTCGCCATTGTTGATAACGTGGAAAAAGTTGGATCGGTTGGCGATATTCTCTGCCTAAACGGTCTTCGCGTACCTCATCGTAAGCATGGACAAAAAACTGCAACAAATCTGCCAATGAATCCGGTGCCCACAAATTTTCCCAAACATAATGTGTTTTATGTTTACCCTCTACCGGCGGATTACCGGCTCCGAGCTCAAATCCCTTATTAAACGGCAGGAAAAATGTGCGCTCGTTTTTAAGTTCGGTAGTCGCAAATGCTTCGCTTGTGTCCATAGCAAAGTGAGCCACACAACGCTTGAAAGCAAATAACTTTTCGCGCGGATCGCGGTCGTTTTGATATTGGCGGATTGCATGATACACATTCTGTCCGGTCAGCTCATTTTTGAGTTCTGCGGTGATGATTGGGATACCATTTACAAAAAGCACCGCGTCAATAGACTGTTCTGTTGTTTGTGAAAATTTTATCTGACGAGTGATAGAAAAAATGTTGGATTTATACAACTTCTCAACATCTTCATTTTCTAAATTCACAGGGCGAAAATACATAAGATCAAACTTAACCGGCCCCTCTTCCACGCCTTTGCGCAGACAATCAATTATCCCGCGCCTGCCAATCTCTTCATCGATTCTACGAACAAGTCGAGCTTCAAGGGCATCGCCGGATATTTCTTGAAGCCGAGAAAGTTTGTCTTTTTGTGTAGTGCGCAAAAATTCAAACAAAAGCGCCTTGTCGAATGTGGTTACCTTATCATAGTCTGTTTCGGCATTTCTCTTCCGAAAGCTATGCAAACGCACAAGCTCTTTTTCAATATGCTTTTCAAATTCAATCTCTTTTAAATTTTTATGTATGTTTGGCATAATTTTATACTTTAATTCTACCGGTCACGGCAGAATAAATCAACGATGAACGGTATTCTTTTAATTGATCAATTTGCAACTTAATTAGTACAACATTTTTTTCTATTCTTTTGGTTTCGGCGTCTAAAAAATCAATGATTCGTTTCTGTTCCCCTGTTTGTGGAACCGGAATTATTAATTCTTTAAGCTGAAACATGTCTACTGACGGAACAGCACCTGGATTGACAAACCAATTTAAATCAAATGATTTAGATAACATAAAAAAGTAATTGTGGTTCAAACAGGTTTTTTTGAACAAAATAAAAGCTAACATGTTGTTATCGATTATGCACTCGACATCATTAATTTTTCTATGGTTAACCGCCAATGCAGCTCCAATTTTCGCAGTTAGAACTGATCCAGCAGGAATTATTTTCCAACCGCGGGATTTGACATTTAACGCACTTACATAATTTCGTGCAGATGAAATATGAATCTGTTCTCCGTTAATATCACTTACTTTCAAAAAAGGAAATTCTCCCTCGTCTTGCCCTTGAATTTCATCAGGGAAACCATGACCATTTTGAAAACTGACTTCTCGACGGAGTTTTGTTACTTTCCATCCCTCGGGAATATCGCCCAGCCAGTCAATGCCGGATGGTTTCATTTTTGCCTTTGGATCGAGTCCTTTGGTGACAGCATGAGTAATAAGCACGGCTCGCTTTTCACGCAAAAGTTCAATCATTTTTTCTTTTTTCGCAATCAGCTCATCAATAATTTTCGTCTTCTCATCCAAAAAATCCGCGACTCTCTTTTGGGTTTCGAGGGGCGGAACGAGAATTTCTATCTTTTCAAAATCATAGTTTTTAACTTGTAACGAATTCGGACGAAGTCCATAAAGCAAGCTTGTATATTTTTGAATATATAAAGACGATCGCAATAAATGATGTACAAATTTTTTATTAACAGCTCGATCAATGTTGTATGCGCGATATGCTGGACTTATATATCCTTCATAATCAGATACGCCCAAACCAGCACAATTTAACCACATTGTATTCACTGCTAACTGGCCTCTTCTAACAATCCGATACTTTCCAATATCTTCTGATGGCATTTGTCCTTCCATAGACTCGACATTTCTCGGCTCAACGCCTCTGTAGCCAGACACAGAAAGGAGTAATTCAACAGAAGATACATCTTCTACTCTTTCATTACTGAGTTTAAATATTTTTTTAAAAGTAAAAATATCCCAATCACTTGGAATTTCACCAAGCCATTCTATGCTGGAATCCTTATATTTTGAATATGTTTGTAATTTCGTTGTCATACGCCTAATTCTTTAAGCAGTTTCTGCACTTCCGCTTCTGTCGCTCTAATATCTTTTTCTATTTCCTCAACTTTGCGTGGCTCTTCATATTTATAGAAATACCGCATAAAGGGAATCTCATAGCCGACGATGCCAACTTTGCTGTCTTTCGCATCGCGCACACTTTCGTCTATCCACGCGTCCGGCGCATAGGGTTTTACTTCTTTTTTAAAGTATTCATTCACATCCATACTCCAAGGCACACGCTCATAATCTTTGAGTTCATTGTCTGCTTCGGGTTTACCGTCTTCATCTAAACAAATTTCCGCCTTTTCATCACGTTCACCAATTTGTTGCCAAACCGTTTTAAGAGTTTTTTTTGTGATTTTACAATCTCGCTTTTTGAGTTCACTTTCAAATTTTTCTAAGAATTTTTCGCGAGAAGAAATTACCGTTCCGCGCATTTTTTCTAATATTTCATAAATGGCTGCGCGAAGCTCTTGCCACGCTTTGTTTTCAACATCACCACTTTCGCCTTCTTTCTTGCTCGGCACATCGTTCCAAAAGTTCTTATGCTCTTTAAGTCTCGCCATAGTTTCATCGGTAATTTCAAACCTGAGCCGAAGTGGTCGCTGAACTGTAATTTGTCGATATGCAAAATCAGTTGTGTTAAATATCTTCACTTGATCGGTATTTTTGTTTTCGGAATAATGCGCCAGAATTTCTTTGGCGTTTTCGTCGCTTATTTCATAACGCTTCTCTCCAAGATTTTTCCGGAGCTGGGTTCGAATATTGCGCGCATCAACTAGCATTACTTTATTTTTTCGATCGGCTGGTTTTCGTTTAGAAAAAATCCAGATATATGTAGAAATACCCGTATTAAAAAATAACCTTTCGGGAAGCGCAATAATTGCATCTAATAAATCATTTTCCAAAATCCATCGGCGAATTTCACTTTCGCCTCCACCAGCACCACCAGTAAAAAGCGGAGAACCGTTAAAAACAACTGCCGCCTCACCACCGCCTTCTTTCTTTGTCTTTAGTTTGGAAATCACATGTTGCATAAAGAGAAATTGCGCATCTGAAATGCGCGGCAAACCAGCGCCAAATCGACCGGAAAAACCTCGCTCTGCTTCGTTATCAACTGCAGTTTTATCTTTTTCCCAACTTACGCCAAAGGGCGGATTGGAAAGGACATAGTCAAATCTCTGCTCGTGGTGCTGGTCGTTGGATAAAGTACTCGCCTTAGTATGCTCTTTATCGCCACCTTTTATTGAATCAATATCTTCACCTTTAATAAGCATATCTGCCTTGCAGATTGCATAGGTAGTAGCGTTGAGTTCTTGTCCATACAGGAAAACTTTGGCATCCTTATTGAAATTGGTTTGAATATAGTCCTTGCTCACTGTAAGCATTCCGCCGGTACCGCAGGCAGGGTCATAAATTTCTTTGATTACACCTGGTCTTGCCAGCTCTTTCTCTTCGCCATCAAAAAGCAAAGAAGTCATCAGACGAACCACATCGCGCGGAGTGTAGTGCTCTCCGGCGGTTTCGTTTGATTGCTCAGCAAAACGACGAATAAGATCCTCAAAAGCAAGCCCAATGACATGATTTTCTACTTTATCGGGGTGAAGATCTATTTTACTAAATTCTTTTAACGCAAGGTAAAGCAATTCCGATTCGTGCAATTTATCTAAAATCCTATCAAATTCAAACTTTGCAAAAATTTCTTTGACGTTATCCGAAAAACCATCAATATATTTGCGCAAATTTGGCGCAGCTTGCGTTGATGCTTCTAAAAGTTTTTTAAACGTATAAGGAGAAGTATTGTAAAAATTATATTTGGTTGTACGGTAAAGAATATTAAGATTTGCAACACGCCCATCTAATTCATTAAACCGCTCAAGCGTCTTTTGTTTTGTTGGTTCAAGAGCGTCGTCAAGTCTTTTAAGAACGGTAAGTGGAAGAATAACATCTTGATATTCATACGCCTTAAAAGTGCCGTGTAAATGACATGCTATATTCCAGATTGTATTTGATATTTCTCGATAGTTTGTTGGCATATCTTTATTTCCTCACAGTTCTACAACATAAAAAACTGGTAAAATTATACCCTCTAACCCCTTATAAATCAAACCCTTTTATACCCTCACCTTTTTTATGCCCATTTTTCACCCTAAAAACCTCGGAGCCGCAGCGGAGACCCCCGCCCCAATGAAGCTCTACGATTTAATTTTTTCATTGCTTCAATGAAGAAATTGCGGGGGTAAAAAATCTTCAATTAAAAATTATGTCGTTTTTTTTCACCTTTGCTTGATAGTTATCAAGCATCATTTTTCACCCTAAAATCCATATCTTTATCTGATAACCGATAACTGACCTGTCCTGAGCCTGCCGAAGGATAACTGAATTACTGATACCCGATAACTGCCTGCCCTATTATCGTAATAACAGAGCGGGATTCTTTTAATTTCTTAACGCCCCGACCTGGGCTGGGATTCGGCCTTTGCGTTTTATAAAATCCGGCGAAGCAATTTTCGAGATTCTCATAATTGGCGCCGAGCCTAACAGTCCTCCGAAATGAACAATCTGTCCCGCCTTTTTCCCCGGCACCGGTATAATTCTCACGCTTGTTGTCTTATTATTCACAACGCCGATTGCAAGCTCATCAGCGAGTATAGCACTTATAACATCCGCCGGCGTGTCTCCTGCAACCGCAAACATATCTAAGCCTACAGAACAAACGCTTGTGAGGGCTTCAAGTTTTTCAAGGCTAAGCGCTCCTGTTTGAACTGCTTTTATCATACCGGCATCTTCACTTACTGGAATAAACGTGCCGCTCAGCCCCCCGACATTTCCAGATGCCATAGCACCACCTTTCTTTACCGCATCCATTAACATCGCAAGGGCGGCGGTCGAACCCGGACGGCCAATACGCGATACACCCATAGCTTCAATTATTTCAGCTACCGAATCTCCTCTTTTTGGCGTCGAGGCAAGCGAAATATCAACTATGCCGAAATCAACCTTCATCCCGTTAGAGACAGGTCGCCTTTGGCGGCCGTCAGACATCTTTGATGTCTTGTCTCTAACGGGATTCATCATTTGCGCAATTTCCCGGCCAACAAGCTCGCCTGCTCGCGTAATCTTAAAAACAGTCCTCTTTATAACCTCCGACAAAGCAGTTAAATCACATTTGGGATTGTTCGCAACGACATCACGAACCACGCCGGGGCCTGATATGCCGATATTTAATGAAAAGTCCGGTTCGCCAATTCCGTGATGGGCGCCTGCCATAAAAGGATTGTCCTCCGGCACATTGGCAAATACGGCAAGCTTCGCGCAGCCAATGCCGTTTTTGCTTTTTGCGGCAAGGTCTTTAATGATATGCCCGACCTTTTCAATAGCAGTCATATTCATACCCGCCCTGCTGGAAGCCAGATTAAGAAAAGCGCATAGTCTCTGCGTCTGCGATATAGCCTGCGGAATAGAATCTATCAAAAGTTCATCAGCGCCAGTCATACCTTTATGAACGAGAGCGCCGAATCCGCCGATGAAATCAATATCCGCCGCCTTTGCGGCCCTGTCGAGCGTTTTGGCGACTGATACAGCAGTTGAGATTCTTCTCGGCAGCGGCTCAATAAGCAGCGCAACCGGCGTTACGCTTATTCGCCTGTTCGTAATGGGTATGCCGTATTTCTGCTCGAGCTGGTCGGCGCATTTGTTAAGACGTTTGCCCATCTCGGAAATACGTTTAAAAATTCTTTTGTTAAAGGCCGTAAGGTTCCTGTCAATACAGTCTTTAAGATTGACGCCGAGCGTAACAGTCCTGATATCGAAATTCTGCTCGATAGTCATCCTTACCGTCTCAAAAACCTCTTCAACCGATATTCTCATAATCCGTTCCTTTACGTTAATAACCTGAACTACTAATTTACTCCAAATCGCGGTTGCGGCAACAATAATCTGGGGAATAAAACCCCCAGTAAAACTGGGGGCTAAACACTTTTGGTTTTGCGGTTCATCGGGAAAGTTCAGGACGGCGAACTCGCCGTGATAAATTTTTGCCGCCTCGTCATAAGCCCTTGCGGCGTCTTCCTCGTTAGTAAAAAGACCTAAATACTTAGTTTTTCCATCATATCGTATAACAGACACCCATTTCCTTCTATGTTTCTGAAAACTGACTCCTCTGTATTTTGAAGTACCCCCTTTTTTTGTCATGCTATTACAGGTGTTTTGAGAGCGAGTTGCAAAACGCAGATTTTTTCTGGTATTATCGAGACCTTCACGATTTCTATGGTCAACAATTTTGCCGGCAGGCGCATCCATAATAATTCTGTGCATATATATGATTTTCCCCCGCTCAATTCTTGCTGCATACGAATTGTTACCATTGGTTTCAACACATTGCCAATCTTCGTCGGATAGTTTTCCGTAATCTTCGGGACTGACAATAGCAAATTTGCCTTTGGTTAGTTTGATTTTACGAAAGGCGCAGCCGAAGTGTTTTTTCCGACAGCGCAGGAGAAAATAAACAACGATGGTTTCGATGAATGCCGGAATTTTAATTTGAAATTTTATATACATTTTTATCTCCTGTTTTAAATCTCTGAACCCCTCGGCATCCGCCTTCGCCAAGGCTTCGGCGAATTAAGGCCGAGGGGCTAACTATGCCCTTCCGTATTACCTGAAAGGTTGCGCGTTTTTGTCGAAATTTGATCAAGAAAATTTTGTCTGGAATTCGTAAGTGTTTATTAAATATGGAGAAAAATTTTTTTATTTTTTCAAAGCGCGCAACTTTTTTGTTGCGCATTTTTGCTTATCTGGACATAGCAAGTCGTTAGTTTTTAGTCGATAGTCGTTAGTTATAGGAACGGCTTCGCCGTATTTTTCATTGTTTTCCGCCCGATTTAAGGGTATAATTTGAATACTAAAATTAGGAGGACGAATATGGTAATGCCACTGGTTATTTTGTTAGTCGTAATACTCGCAGTGGTAATCTATTTGCTTTTCTTGCTTTCTGCATCTCAAAAACAAATCTCATCTCTCGATACTGAATTATCTAATCAAAAAACAAAATACCAACAAGATATTCAAAAATGTGCAAAATACATTTCTGTTCTGAAAGCTAATGTTCAGCGTCTTGCTAAATGGGCAAGTGTTGCAGATGCTGATACAAAAGCTCAAGAGATGGTTCACGAAGCTAAAAATATCTTGGATAAGGCAACTACCGATGCTCACCAATTAACAGCAAATACACAGCAAGGAGTTGATACCCTTTTAGCAACAGCAAAAAATGAAGCAAATACAATTGCATCGGAAGCAAAGCAACAAGCCAAAGCAATGAAGGATGAAACTCAGGCAACCCTGGATTCTGCTACTACACAAGCAAAACAGATTATTGATATAGCTAATATAAAGGCTAAAGAAATTGCTGGCGGCGCTTATGAAATAATGAAGAATGCTACACTTTATGAACATACCGCCAAGGCGATGAAAAATATTATCAGAGGTTATGGTGATCAATATATTATTCCTACACAAAGTTTGTTAGACGATTTAGCTGAAGATTTCGGTCATACTCAGGCTGGCCAAGCACTGAAAGCGGCAAGAGAATGCACAAAGACAATGATTCGAAATAATACAGCAGCTACCTGTGAATATGTAGAAATGAACCGTCGTGATACTGCTATCAATTTTGTTGTCGATGCGTTCAATGGGAAAGTTGATTCTATTCTTTCCAGAGTTAGACATGATAATGTTGGGACGTTAGAACAAGAAATTCGCGACGCTTTCGCAGTCGTTAATTACAATGGAAAAGCATTTAGGGAAGCAAGGATTACCGAGGAATATCTTAATGCACGGATTAATGAACTGAAGTGGGCGACTATTGCACAAGAACTCAAGCTGCAGGAACGTGAAGAGCAGAGACGCATCAAAGAACAAATTCGTGAAGAGGAAAAGGCTCAGCGGGAGTATGAACAAGCTAAACGTGATGCAGTGAAGGAAGAGGAGATTTTACGGAAAGCAATGGAGAATGCCCGTCAGCAGATTGAAAAAGCTACTTCTGAGCAAAAGACACAATATGAACAACAACTTCAGGAACTTTCAGAAAAACTAAAGCAAGCAGAAGAGCGGAATCAACGGGCAATATCGATGGCGCAACAAACAAAACGAGGGCATGTCTATATCATTTCAAATGTAGGCTCGTTCGGAGAAGATGTGTATAAAATTGGTTTGACACGTCGATGGGACCCCTTAGACAGAGTAAAGGAACTTGGGGATTCAAGTGTGCCTTTTGAATTTGATGTTCACGCACTAATTTCCAGTGAAGATGCCCCGGCGCTGGAGTGCCAGTTGCACAAACATTTCGTGATGATGCAAATGAACAAAGTAAATCATCGCAAAGAATTTTTCAAAGTTGATCTTAAACATATTCGTGAAGAAGTTGAAAAATTTGGCCTTACAGTGAAATGGACTATGATGGCGGAAGCAAGGGAATATCGTGAAAGTCTTTCCATAGAAAAGGCTATCAAAGAGACCCCGGCTTTGCGTGAAGCATGGCTCAAACGGCAACTTAAACTTGAGCCTGTTGATCGTGAGATTTCCGAAGCAACCATGTTAACTTCAGATATACCTACCGAAACTCCATCGAAATAGCCGTTTTCTCCCTGCTTGCGGCGGCGGTGTCGAAAATTGAGAATACGAACCCCGCCAAGGTATTGGCGGGGCTAAACAACAATAACTTTCTTGCAAAAAAAGTCTATCAAGGCTACATTATTTGGAATGAACCCCGCACCTTCTAAATATTAAGTTAATTATTCATATTTTTTTAAGAATCGAAAGGTTGTATAATTAAGATAGATTTAAAAAATAGAATATAAAGAAGGTGCGGGATGAATCCCGCACCTTCCAAATATTCAGTGAATTATACAAGGCTTTCAAGGATTTAAAGATTTATATATGAAATATAGCGAAGTTAAAAACAGAATTAAAGAAGGTGCGGGACTCGCAGAACTTATCTATATCAGCCGCAGGGTGGGCAGAGACCCTGATTTAACCTGCGGGGCCAGCGGGAATACGAGCGTAAAGACGCCTGACGGAAAATATATGTTCATAAAGGCAAGCGGCACCGAACTTAAAAATATGAGCGCAAAAAAGGGCTGGTGCAAAATAAACCTGCAAAAAGTTCGAGAAATAGTAAAAGATAAAAAATTAAGCAGACTTTCGCCGAAAAAAAGGGGGCTGGAAATTTCCCGCCGATTAACCGCGGCCTGCCAAGGCAATATAAAGCCTTCGATTGAAAGCAATCTGCACGCATTTTTAGACAAATACGTTATTCATCTTCATCCGATTATGGTTTGCGCATTTTTAATCACTAAAAATGGAAAGGCTGAACTGGAAAAATTGTTTGCCGATATGAAACCCGCGCCTTTATGGGTTTCTTACGCAAAGCCGGGGTATGAGCTTGCTAAAAAGGTCGGCAAACTAACAATTCAATATCAGAAAAGATACGGGCGAAGGCCGAAAATATTATTTCTTGAAAAGCATGGATTATTTGTTTGTGCGGCAAGCGCAAAAGAGGCGCTTAAACTTGTCGAGAAAGTTATAAACAGGTGCGAATCGAAAATTAATGCGTCGCCGTTGCGGCGACGGCTAAACCGCGAAAAGATAATTGCGCTCTGCGCAGCGCATGATATCCCTGCCTACGGCGGATAAATTTGACGCAGAGGATATTTCGGTTATAATCTTATCAGTTTCATAAATTGAAAGGCATTATATGGCAAAGAGATTTGTCAGAGCGGTTTTCCCCGGCTCATTCGACCCGATAACCAACGGGCATCTGGATGTAATCCATCGAGGCATAAAACTTTTTGACGAACTGATTGTCGCGGTAGGCAACAGCCCATCAAAAGACCTGCTTTTTACTCTCGCTGAGCGCGTCGAAATGATAAAGCCGCTGGTTAAGGATATACCGGGCGTAAGCGTTCAAAGTTATGACTGCCTGACGGTCGAATATGCGGCCAGCGTCGGAGCGACAGCAATGCTGCGAGGCCTGCGAAACCTGACAGACGTTCAGTATGAGTTTCAGCTTGCGATGACCAACCGTGCAGTCGCAGGCATCGAAACTGTTTTCGTTATGACCAGCGAACAGTATGGTTTCACAAGTTCAACAATGATTAGAGAGATTGCCAGACTCGGCGGAAATGTATCGAACCTGATACCGCAGGAGGTTTTTGAAAAACTTCAAAAGCGCCTTGCGGAAATAGGCACAAAGCAGGAACGAGACAATTGTATAGAATAGCCGTAACAACAAATTTTCGCGCGAGCCATCAGCTTAAATTCGCTGATATGACGGAATCCTGTCACAGGCACGACTGGAAAGCTGAAGCGGCTGTCGGCGGCCAGGGTCTCGACGATAATGGTTTGCTTTTCGATTTTAATAAGCTCAAAAAAATTCTGGAAAGCATAGTGTGCCGGCTTGACGGGCGGAAACTGGAAGATTTAGAATGCTTTGAAAATACCAATGCTTCCGCTGAAAATGTCGCCCGATATATTTACGACAGTATAAAAAGCCAGTTGCCTAAAAATATCGATTTGCTATATGTAGAAGTAACGGAAACGCCGGGCTGCAAAACCAGATACGGCGAATCCCGTTAGAAACGGGCTACCTTTGGCAGCCGTCAGGCATCATAAATGCCTTGTTTCTAACGGGACGAAAAATCATCCGTTTAGTCCTATAGTTTTATTGCCGATATTAGTAATGGCAGGAAAACAGGTTTGTATATAACTTATTTATAGACAAAGACTTATGCAGTGTAATATTTGCAAAACCCGAACCGCGACAGTTCATCTGACCGAGATAATTGACGGCCAGCGAACTGAAAGTCACCTGTGCCAGAGCTGCGCACAAAAAGAAGGCATAACAATAAAAAGCCAGCTTTCGCTCAACGAACTTTTAGGTTCCCTGATAGCCGCACATCAGCAGCCCGACGAGCAAGGCCGGGGTGAAGCAGAAAAAAGCTGTCCGGTTTGCGGCATGACTATGGAGATATTCCGCAAACAGGCTTTGCTTGGCTGTCCGAAGGATTATGAAATTTTCGAACGGAACCTGCAGGTGATTATCGAAAAAGCCCACGACGGCAACCTGACACACAAAGGAAAAATCCCCGGCGGCATATCGACTTCAACAAATTCCGTCGAGTCACAGACAGCATCCAGCAGCGATACTACGAAGGATAAAAAAGAAATAAAAACTGAAAATGAAATGGATTCGACCCATTCGGCAAGCTCAGGGCAGGCAGGCTCACCACGAGTGAAAGAACTCGAAAAACAGCTTGAGCAGGCGGTGCGAAATGAAGATTACGAGCTTGCCGCAAAACTGCGGGACCAGCTAAAGGCGATGCAATGAGACTTAACGAATTAAGCTCAAGACTTTCACAGTGGTTCTGCTCGGAATCGCCGCTGTCCGATATAGTGATATCGTCTCGAATAAGACTTGCCCGCAATCTGGCGGGGCATAAGTTTATTTCCCGCTGCGACGACAGGGAAAAACAGGAAATTCTGCAAACACTTAAGGATGCCATTCTTTCTCTCGACCTGCTCGGTGATATTTTCTTTGTCGATATCGCCGGCGGCAGCGGTCTTGAAAGAGATTTACTCATTGAAAGACAGCTTATCAGCAGAAATCTGGCCGCAGGCAAAGGGCCGCGAGGCGTTGTTATCGCCACAAACGAGCTTTTCGCAGCCCAGATAAACGAGGAAGACCATTTAAGACTGGCCGTTTTTGCCGCAGGTCTTAATCTCGATAAATGCTGGCAGCGAATTAACGATATTGACGATGCCATCGGCAGAAAAATTGAATATGCCTTCAGTCCGAAACTCGGATTTTTAACCGCCTGCCCCACCAATCTCGGCAGCGGCATCAGGGTTTCCGTGATGGTTCACCTGCCCGGCCTTAAAATGACCGACCAGCTCAAAAAGCTTTTCGAGGCGGCTAAGGATATGAACCTCGCTATTCGCGGCCTATTCGGCGAAGGCACGGAAGCGGTCGGCGATTTCTTCCAGATTTCGAATCAGGTTACGCTCGGCATCAGCGAAGAAAAAACCGTTGAAGATTTTATGACGTTAATAATCCCCAAAATCGTCGAGTACGAAAGACTTGCACGCGACAGATTAATGGTAAAAGACGCGAATATCCTCGACGATAAAATTTCCCGGGCACTGGCCTTATTGAAAAGTGCAAGACTTATCAGCTCGCACGAGGCAATGTTCCTTTTGAGCAACCTGCGAATGGGCGTCAATATGGGCAGGATAAAAGAAATTTCCATCGACACAATAAACGAGCTGTTTCTGCTTACTCAGCCGGCTCACCTGCAGATAAACAAAGGTCAAAACCTTGACCCGGAACAAAGAGACATTCTGCGGGCAGAAACGTTAAGAGCAAAGCTAAATTAAAACCCTAAATTCTAATCCGCCGTCGCCAAGGCTGTGGCGGACAAGTTTCTAAATCCTAAACAAATCCTAATGACCAAAATTCTAATGTCAACGTTAAACGGTTGCGGTTGCGAGGCTCGTTCCGTCTATCGTCCTACGTATAACGTAACCGTGACGAGCGGCGCAACCGATAAACAAAATACGAGAGGTAATGTATGGATGTGAAATTTCTTATCAAGCTTTTAATAACAATTGTAATAATCATTTTCTGCTCTCAAATCGGCAAAAAGGCCCCCGCTTTTGCGGGTTTAATAGCGACAGCCCCGATAACAACACTGATAGTCCTTTTGTGGCTGTGGTCCGACAAGCCCGGCGACTTTAAATTAATGACGGATTACACAAGAGGCGTGTTATGGGGGATAATTCCCACCGTATTTTTCTTTATCACGGCTTTTTTATGCTTCAAAAAGCAGATTTCAATACTCCCAACGGTGGCTTTTTCATTCACGGCCTGGCTGATAACCGCGGCTATCCATCAAATATTTGTTTAGAATTTTGTCCGTAAAAACCCTGAAGTACTTCCCTATAAATAAAAACAGAGAGATATTTAGTTGTTTTTTTTAACAGCATTTAAGGAGTAATCAAGTGAGTACAGGCAAAGTAAAATGGTTCAATGCGAGTAAGGGATATGGCTTTATTACACCGGACGACGGCACCGAAGATTTGTTCGTGCATCATTCGGAAATTAAGGCCGCAGGCTACAAATCTCTCGATGAAGGCCAAAGCGTCACGTTTGACATCGGCCAGGGCAAAAAAGGACCCTGCGCGACCAATGTAGTTCCTGCTTAACCAAGCGGCACACAACTCGAAAAACCAAGGCCCGCCTCAGGCGGGCCTTATTTTTTTACTAACAACCGGTAACCATCGACTATTTTATCTTGCTTCCGGCGTAGCCTGAAAAGATTTTACGGAAACCCTACTTTTAACCAAAACAGGTCCTGCCTGGCCGGAAGCACCAATCGTGAAGGCGTAATTACTTTCGAACACCGGGCAGGTCCATGAAATCCACTGGAAAGTACCGTGGAACTTAATCGTGCCGCTGCCCTCAACACCAGAGATTGTATTACCAATCCGGGTGATTGAGGTGCCGTTGCTATTTTCGGCCGACGGCCCGCCGCTCTCGATGGTCGGCTGCGTCGGCGGGAACTGGAATACGAAAGAGGCAGTAGTTCCGGGACATCCAAGGCTCCAAATCGCCATAATCGGGTCGACGACGGGCTTCGAGAAGAAAATAGTATTTGTTGGCGCTGCACTATCACCTTGAAGCTTAATACTGCCGAATTTGACTGGCGGCGGGTTGCGAATCGTGCCGCCACTGAAAGTGGTCATCGGCTGCCAGCTTGGAGGAGGATTAACTAACGAGCCTTGGATTTCGCCGTTGTAGCTAACATTGACGCCAAGCTCGCTGATTGTTCCTGCGGCTGTGCCGGGGGTGCCGATTGCCGCGCTGGTCCATTGCGTCCAGTAGTCGCTTGGTTTCACATCGCTGCGGTCAAGAATTGTTACAACCCTTCTCTGCGGGCCGTCTGTGCCGATTCGCACTAATATATAAGCGGTAAATACATCGCTGCGGACCGTTACAAGGTCGCTGATTCGGGTAAAAATCAAATCCCGCTCCTTAAAATCATCTACCGCACCATCATTCGGGTCAAGGTCAGGGAATCCTACCTGCTCGAAACCATCACGGCCGTAATAATTAATACTATAATTTGTGCTGCCGAGATTTACATCACAAAGCTGGCCGATATTTCTAAAGCCGCAAGGGTCTGAACCTCTGTAATCCGGACCGCCGGATATTGCCATTTTATCCCTGTAAGCAACTATCGCCTTGGCAAGATTTGGGTCGTTGTAGGTGCCGCTTCTAAGCGAAACCCACGGCAACTGTGCCAGGACATACGTCGGGGCGGTATTGATATTGATTCTACCTTTAATCTTTGTTTCATTCTGGTCGGAGACATAAGACGGCGGCCAAACGGTCAGGTATTTGAAGATTTTCTGAAAATTCGGGTCGGCCAGATTCAGACGAACCTCGGATTCTACGTCAGCACTGCTATCGTATCCGATTACACCATTATTCGAGCCGCCGACGGCGGGATAATAAGCCGCTTTTCGTAAAATCATTCCTATTTCGCCGATATTTGTAAAGAGACCATTTTTCGGATGAGCCTGAATGAAATTCGAATCGCTGCTTAAATAAGGATTTCCACTTCCGAGCGTTGGAGAACCGCTGCCGTTTGTGTTCGGGTCCCACGAACGCCTTATGCATTTGGCCGGCGTAATATCCCTTTGAAGACTATGACTATTGCCATCGGCTATCATCCAGCTGCCCGGAACAGGCACAGAATCAACAACAACATTAACATCATTAACCCTGCGCGTCAGTAGAATCGTGCTACTGCCATTAAAAATTTCAGTATGAGCGATGTTTGAAATTTCCTGACCAATATTGATGGCGTTCAATGGACAACAAGGATCGTTCCAGTCTATAACATAGAATTGAGAGGTTCCCGACCAGTTGGTAATGGAAACTGTTATATCAGAACTGGCTGGTTTTTTAATAATAAGCTGCCAGTTAGGGTCAGGGTTCGCATCTTCAGGATAAGGCTTATAAAGCTCAATAGCATAAGAATTTCCATCCACGCCGCCCCGGTATGCCAATTCCGATATGTAAATACAGGGGCGTTCAAAACCGTAATAGTTGCTGTCGTTGTCAGAGTTATGGAAAACGGTAACATTTGAATTGCTGTCGCGATAATCAATTATATTGACGGCGAGCTGGGCTGCGATTTTGTTCACATCGGGGAAATTATCACACGCATCAATAATGCCCCTGCGAATGCTGCGATATAAAGCATCAACGTCAGCGGTATTTATATTAGTCATCTTGCTGCCTGCGGGGTCGATAATCCTGTCGAGATTTAAAGCGGTCAGCATATGCCTGCGGTCTATATTATTTGGTTCTGCAACCCTGTTCTGCCAGTCTCCAAGTCCCCAGTTGCTGGAGGCATCATAAAGACTGCCGGGGTTACCATAAGTTTTGGCCGTGCAGGGGTCGCTTGTTTCAAACCGGCACTTGAATTTGCTGTCTATACAATAACGGTATTTCAGTTCAAGCTCATCGGATATATCAAAGGGAAAATAATTGCCGTTCGGTTCGCCGTATTGCCAGATGACATTTTGAGTGTAACTATTCCGGTTCGGGTCGCCGCTGCCGCCGCAGCGTGTGTTATGCAATGTATTAATCGTATCGATTCCTTTAAGCAGGCCATTAAGATTGACCTGCATCTGGCCTGAGCCGTCAATTTCACTTATGTTTGGGTCATTGGCATTGAATTCGTGAGCAGTATTTATATTAACCATTCCGCTGTTGTCTATAATTCGGACAGCGGCAAAAATTTGTTTGCCTTTGGATGAGCGCATATTTGCAAGTTCAAACCATTTCGAATCCGCTATGCCGTCGCCGTCGGCATCGGCCCAGGTGTCATTATTTTGAATAGTACCATCCGGATTTAGTTTTATTTCAGGATAGTCTTTAATAACTTCTCTGATGCCCGGCGGATCGGTATCCACATCAGTTGTAGGGTAGCTGTGTTGATGCAGATAATTTGTTACATCGCTTATTTGCCGCCATTTGTAAATTCCGCTTGCGGATTCGTAAGGCTCGATACTCGCGAGCCAGGCGTCATTGGCATCGGGATAATCGTAATATTCCTGTCCTGCCGCGCCCGGCACATCGAGAACGAGCTGCCAGTTGATAAGTTCAATAATGGATTTAACCGACGACTCGAGCATTTTGTTGTCGGCGATATTGCCGGTAGAGGCCATATCCATCCGGGCGACAGCCACAAACATCACGGCTATTATCGAAAGCAGGACCGTCAGGACAACCGTCATTATGAGGGCGGAACCAATCCGGTCAGATTCAAATCGTTTTATGAAGTTATTTATCATTTCTGTTCTTCTTTAAAGGAGAGTTTACAGTGAACAGTGAACTGTTAACTATTATTTTCCAATATAAACAATATGTTCAAACTTTCTGCCGTTTTTAAACAGGCCTCTGGAGTCGTAAAGCGTAAACGTAAACTTCAGAGCCTTCGGCCAATACTGCGGATTAGCGGGGTCCCAATAGACCGCGTAATATGGCGGCGGACCTGCATTTTTAGTTTCATTAATAGCAGTAACTATCTGGCCTATTTTACCGGATAGTAAATCTATCACAGTACCGTTCGGCTCTGTGAGGCTGGTTTCATCCTGCAAAGCATTAGGGAAACCCCACCATACTATCTGGTTAATGGCACTCGAACGGACCCAGCCATAAGTCCACTCAATCTTAAAACTGCCGACTTTCTGAGCCAAAAGCCTCCTGGCATCATTGGGGTCACGGGCCATATTAATATCCGGCCTGTCGGTGGAAAGCACGGCATTGGGATTTTCCAAAGATGCGATATTGGCCTGACACTGTGCAAAACTGACATCGTTATAATCAAGTTTGCGGCCCGGAGTAGGAATGTTGCCGGGAGTTAAGAGCCGCATATCTAATGCCAGGTTATTGGGGTCATTTCCGGCCGGACCTAAATAAACGCGCACGATATTTGACTTTACAGTCGGGTCATACCACGATTGAAAATCGCCTGTACTGAAAAAATATACCGCACTGTTTGAGTCGTCGGACTGCAAAACGAGGTATCCATCTTCCCGCAGACCGGCAAAGTCGGAATTAAGCTGGTCTGTAATGGCCCGGAGGGTATGCATCATTTCCGCGGTAGAGGCGGCTGTTCTCTGGGCGTCTATTGAATAACGAAAAATCATTCCCGTCGCCGCAAGCACAACCGCAAGCAGACCAACCGCTACCAAAAGCTCCATTATTGTAAACCCCCACACCAATGTATTAATTCTTAAATATTTCTTTTTTGATAATGATTTCATTTTTATTTTTTCTCTTAAATACTTTTCCCCGACCAACACATTGGTGTGGGGGTTAAAATTTTATTATTCTCTGATATACTTCAATACCCGCGTTTCTTCCGCCGGTATCAGGCGGCGGTATAAGCCAGACAGGACGCGGCTGCGGGGTTGCGTCCCAGTTCCTATCAAGCGTAACAATATTGGCGTCAATATTACCAATCCCAATCTTATCAGCAACACGGTAGAGCTGACCTGTCCTGGTATCGAATATCGTTGTCCGCGGATTGACATATTTTGCCTTGTTTGGTTCCGAAATTTTCAGCCTGTCGTTCGGTTCACCCGGCACATTCTCCACATCAATGGCGGTAACTTTAGGTCTTTTTGGGGTCGATTTTCCCCTTGCTGACAAGCTCATTTTCATAATCAATACAAGCACAAGGGTCATCGCAGGGGTCAACGCCGTAAAGCTGAATCTTGGCAAAAGCCCCATCCGCGACAATCGCGGCCATTGTCCTTTCGGACGCGACAGAAGTCAGGTAAATCGCGACCGGAAACATCGTGGCTATAAGCATCATAGCGATAGAAAGAATGCCCACGGCCATTAAGACCTCAGTTAAAGAGAAACCGCTATTTTTAGCCACTGATTTCACAGATTTCTCAGATAATTTTTAATTTTATTTTTTTCTTTTTACTAACGACTATCGACCAGCGACTAACGACTACTTAATAATCTCGCCGGTATAAGCGTTGATATAAATAAATTTCAAGTATTTCAAATATTTCGAATAACGATTATTAACATCCAACCTGCTGAATTTTTCACAATCATAAATTACAAATTTATTGCGGCTTTGCTCCTTATCAAGACCATCAATAGGATAATCATCCTGAACAAATTGGCCGGTATTGTTGACGGTGATGTTCGGTACAGAATTAAAAACTTTATCATCTGAACCATTTACACCAGTAAGTCCTGAAGGCCTGTATTTGCCATCTTTATTTCTCGTCTGAACGTCGTGAATTACAAGTTTTCCGGCAGATGAAAAAATTATGGAAAAAGCAGTTGCGTCAACCACACATGCATCAACAATATCACTGTCTTTAGTAATCTTGCTCATATCCATAGCGCCGGTGTTTTCCGGTAATTTTATGGGTTTATATCCTTCAATGGCACGAAATGCGTCCGTAAGAGTGCCCATATCTTCATCATTAATTATAAAAATCATATACTGATTTGCTTCGAGCGGACCTTTCACATCGTAAGCTTTTTGGAATCTGACGCCGGCGTAATGGCCGTTCTTGATTGCTAATGTTCTTGCGGTTGACAAAGCTGCGCTAATCATTCCTTCTGCGCCGGTAGAGCCGAAAGATTTCTGCATCGCGTTTATCGCAGGTATCGAAAGAGCAACCAGCGAAGCGACTATCACAAGCACAACAAGAAGCTCCACCAGCGAAAAGCCGTTTGAGGTTTGCTGTTTCAGTTTTTTTTTAGCCACAGAGTTCATTTTTTTTTGCCACAGAGAACACCGAGAACACAGAGTATTAAATTTAAAATTGCTACTTGCTGGAGATATTATCCGCAGGGGTATTAAAATTTTTATCCGGCCCGGCTGATTCTATTAAGGGAAAATTATCGCCGCTGTTATAGCTGTATCTAAAATCCGTCCCCCAGATGTCAACAATCTCCAGATAAATTTGCGGCAATTCGTTCTTATCAACATTTTTTATCATTGAAGAATTTATCTGATTTAATATATTTTTCGCGTCAGGAGCGAGAGAAAGCTTGTAATACAATCTTTCTATACCGTCGCAGTTGGCAGGATAATCACTGGCAACAGTAATATCGGGGAATTTGCCGTAGAAGTCGTGATACTGTTCGATGGCGGCGGAAAGAATTTCGATTGTCGATTCGGTAAGTTTTGCTTGGGCTTGTTTTTCAACGTAATTGCTGACGGAATATAACCCCGCGGCCAGAATCGCTATTATCATAATAGCGACCAGAATCTCCATAAGCGTCAGCCCGCTGTGAGCTTGCCGAATCAGGCCGGTATGTCTTAATTTTATTATCATTTTTCATAATCTCAAATTGACTGCCATTAGCCGCTTCTATCTATATCCTTTAAAGAAGTAAGGAAATAAGGATGTCCTTCGACTCTGCTCAGGACAGGTAAGGATGTAAAGAACGCCGACTGGTTTTTCCCTGCTTCCCTGCTTCTTTACTTCCTTGCTTCTTTTTTTCATCACGGTAAATTAGGGTCAAAATTACAGATATCAT
Source organism: Phycisphaerae bacterium (assembly GCA_026386845.1). Classification (GTDB taxonomy): domain Bacteria; phylum Planctomycetota; class Phycisphaerae; order Sedimentisphaerales; family UBA12454; genus JAPLMW01. Next base: position 2,201 of record JAPLMW010000002.1, on the reverse strand, counting down.
CTTTTGTGCCGTATAAACCGTCATTGCCGGCCGAAATCAAAAGGAACGAATCAGGCCGAACAGGCCTTGTAAGGTTCGAAATCTGGGGGTCGCCAATAAAACCGCAAAACTTACCACTGTCAATAGTAGAACTCCACAGAGGATGGTCTTTCCCATCAGCTACGCTCTTGAGAGCCATAAGCCGATAATTATCCATATAGTTATAGATGTTCTTCGGATGGTCATTCACATTGGTACTGGGGATAAGTTCCGTATTTACCGCAGAAGGATTCGCCCTGAAATACAGGATGGGTGTGCCGATTTTATAATTTTTCACGCCGCTACTTCTATTTACCGCGGTAAAGACATCACATATAACATATCTGTCTGATACTATAAAATTTGAAGTATAAGTGTCTTTATTAAATATCTGGCCAAGTGTAAATACGCTGATATTTGTCCTGTCAAGATAAGGCCCTTTGCGTTTGCTCAGGCTCACATCCCTGTTTGCATCTTGTATCCCGGTATAGATATAAAGTTTGGATGTATCGGGAACAGTGTTGTCTTTGCCTTCATTGACATAACCTGATTCGACGTGAAAGCCGAGCAGGTCCTGGCCGAACATAGCCTCGGCGAGAGTCTGAGCGCCGCAGTAAGAATAATTATTAGATATGCCCAAATTATAACCCTCGGACGGCGGGTATGCGCCAGTATCTTGCTTATAGATCATTATAGCCATCTCGATGCTGCCGATTTGCGCTTTTTGCTTAGTTTCCTTTGCGATTCTTTTTACCTGCGACAGAGCAGGCATAAGAACCCCTATCAGAATCGCGATTATAGCTATCGCCGTTAAAAGCTCCGGCAGCGTAAACCCCCTCACCAATTTGTATGAAGCAAGAAAGTTGGATATTTGCCGATGAACCTGTTTTTGCATATTGTTTACCTGTTCACCAACAACACATATTGGTGTGGGGGTAAACGCCCTGAATTTTTCGGTCTTCATTTTTACACCCTTTTTAACTTTAGCCACTAAGTCACAAAGACACGAAGTTTTTCAATATATCCTTTTTCCCTGGTGCCTTAGTGTCTTTGTGGCTACTTTTTCTAATTCTTAAAATTATAAACGTCATCCGGCGTTCCAAATATGCCGTCGAAACCTGCCGACATAAGGATGTAGCTCGTCTGGTTGAAAGGCCGGACCTGAGTCGTAATTGTAGGATTCGTAATCATATCATAAAACTTGGTGCGTCCCGCTAATGCCCCGCCTTCATCCTTATTAAAATTATGCATTTTGCTCTGGTCCGCTACGGTGCCAAGCGCCAGCAATTCTTCATTATCAAAACTGTTGTAGATACCGGCCACAGAGCAGACATCCGTTACACCCGATGGCATTGTAGTTCCATTCTCAAACACTCTCGATGAAATATTTGCCCTGTAATAAAGAATCGGTGAGCCTGCCTTTACCTGCCTGCCGTTTGGCAGGGATACTGCCTTAACCCGATAGGAATCTGTAAGAACAGGGGCGGGAGAGTAAATATTGTTAATGACGCCGGTATTACTAAGATTGCCGGGATAGACATCGCCGGTGCCGACGGCAGTATCGGTATATAACTGAGCAATCTGATATGCTTCTACACTGTCAGGACTTAAATAGGGGCCTTTTCTGCGGTCAAGACTTTTGACAACCTCGGCGTCATTAGAATTCTTCGGAGACGGGGGCTTGGCGGCATATATATCATGGCTAAGGTCATCCGCCTTCGCATCCCAGGTAGTCCACGGGTCAAAACCGAGCATATCCCTGCCGAGAAGTGCCTCGGCCAAATGATGAGCGCCAACGGTAAAAGGAGCAGTGCTGGTTGTCGGGTCGCCGCCTACCGAAGGCCTTATGGTAGAATCGGGATACTGTTCCGTTTCGCCGGAGTAGGTTTCCAGCGCAACATCAATACTGTGAAACTGCGCTCTTTGAGCCGTATCCTTGGCAATCCTGCGCACCATACGAAGGGCAGGTGCAAGAATAGTCAGCAGAAGAGCTATAATTGCCATAACTGTCAGAAGCTCGACGATGGTGAACCCAAATTTTGTCTTTTTCGTTTCCATCTTATGACCTTTCAATAATAACTGTTTTTTAACCACTGATTTCACGGATTACTCTGATTTATCTTAACTTTTTTAACCGCTGACCCGCCGCCGCCAAAGGCTATGGCGGACAAGTTTCGCGGATT
>JAPLMW010000069.1 GCA_026386845.1 Phycisphaerae bacterium | reverse complement strand
AATCTCCGGCACGCCGTCGATATGGTCTGCGGCGACTTTCTGCACAGCCCTGTTAAACGGTTCGTTATTGTGTGTCGTTGATACGATAAGATTTGCCATAATAATCTGGTCGTCATCGTTGATTTTATAATGATGGAACAGGGTGCCTCGCGGGGCTTCGATAAGACCGACGCCTTCGTTTCTGCGTTTGCCTTTTACAACGAGGTCTGTGCCCTGAAGGTCTTTATCATTCAAAAGTTCATTTATTTTTTCAATCGAGTGCAGAAGCTCAATCATCCTTGCCCAATGGTAAGCCATCGTAATGTTGTTTGGCTTGCCGGCGGTAAGGGCCATAAATTCTTTTCTTGCGGCTTCGGCTTCGGGAGTGTCGATAAAGTCGCAGGTGTTAATTCTTGCAAGCGGGCCTACGCGATACCAGCCGTTCTTTGGACCGAGCGATTTAATAAAGGGGAACTTCATATAAGACCACGACTTTACTTCCTCAGCGATGTAATCGAGGTATTTTGAATAATCGACCTGGTCGAATATTTTTTTGCCGTCGGCGGTAATCGCCCGCAAATTGCCGTGATATAAATCCATTGCGCCGTCGCTGCGGACGAGACTTAAATGATTCGAGTCGAAAGAAGCAAAGGGTTTGAGTTTGTCGAGGTTCTTAACGGTGTAATCCTTTGCGATGTTCAGGGCGGCTCTCGACCATTCGAGCATTTGCTTGATGTCTTTGAGGAATACGTCCCTTTCAGCGATTGAAAGATTTTTATTAATTCCGCCGGGGATTGCGCCTGTGCCGTGAATTTTCTTGCCTGCCGTTGCTTTGATGATTTCCTGGCCGTATTTTCTCATCATAACGCCCTGAACGGCGAGGTCGGGATGCTTAATTGCGACGCCTATGACGTTTCTGATTTTCGGGTCGGCGTCGAAACCGAAAAGTAAATCCGGCGAAGCAAGGTGAAAGAAATGCAGCGCGTGCGACTGAAACATCTGGCCGTAGTGCATCAGGCGGCGCATTTTTTCGGCTGTCGGGGTCAATTTGTCTGCGCCGACGATTTGGTCCATAGCTTTTGCCGCCGCGAGGTGATGGCTGACCGGACAAATTCCGCAGAGCCTCTGAACAAGCACTGGAATTTCCCAGTAAGGCCTGCCCTGAATGAATCTTTCAAAGCCGCGGAATTCAACGACGTGAAATCTTGCCTGCGTAACCTTGTTGTTTTCATCGAGAAGGATTGAAACCTTGCCGTGGCCTTCGACGCGGGTTACGGGTTCTATTACAACTCTTTTAGTCACTTTATTACTCCAGGAATAGTTCGACAAGCTCACTATAAAACGGATTAATCGTATTTTATCAGTTCGTAAGGCAGTTCGAGCGGTTTATTGGTCAAAAGCGCGACGAGCGCCTGCCAGAGAATATCCGCGTTAGGCGGGCAGCCCGGCAGGGAATAATCAATCTTTACAACTTCGTGGCAGGGATAAACCCTGTTGAGGCAGAGCGGCAGTTCCTTGTCGTTCGGTATAATTTTTTCGGGGTTGTAGGTGGACGGGCCGTTCAAATACGCTTCATCGAGACATTCTTTTAACGGGATGTTGTTCCTCATCGCGGGTATATCGCCCATTATGGCACAATCGCCGACGGCAACGAGAATATCACAATGTTTCCGAAATTCCTGAAGGACGTGAACATTGTCTTCATTGGCACAGCCGCCTTCAATCAGGCCGACGGCGCATCTGCCGGTAAATTCCTTTATATCGTCAACGGGTGATTTGTCGAAATCGACAAGCTCTATAAGCTTGAGGATTCGCTCGTCAATATCGAGCAGCGACATATGACAGCCGAAGCAGCCTGCCAGCGATGTTGTTGCGATTTTTGGTTTTGCCATTTTTTATATCCCTGTAAATTTAATTTTATTTTTTACGTTCTTCAATTTCCGAACCTATAGGCTTTTTGTCGTATAATCTTTTGCCTATCGGAACCGCAAATGCAGTGCGTTTTTTGTTTATCGTGCCGACAGGGCAGACATCCGCGGCCTTGTCGGTTACGGCAAGATTGGTATCTTTAAGGTTCGCTTCGGCGTTGACAGCGATTTTCTTTTCGATGCTTCTGCCGACAAATTCAAAAGCGCCTTTGCCATCAACATTTTTCGAGGCTTCGACACACCTGCCGCACAGGATACATCTGTTAAGGTCGAGGAATATGTCGGGATGCGTGGCATCAACGTCTTTTTTGGGGAAAAGATAAGAGAACTTGGGCGCCAGGATACCGAGCCTGTAAGCTACTGCCTGCAGTTCGCAGTTGCCGCTTTTTTCGCAGAACATACAGAAGTGATTGCCTTCGATAAATAGCATATCAATAATGTTGCATCTGTGCTCCTTGAGTTCCGGTGTGTCGTTTTCGACGGTCATTCCTTCGGAAATCGGCTGAGTGCAGGCGGCCTGCGGTTTGCCGTTGACAAGAACGGTGCAGACGCGGCAGCTGCCGTGCGGAGCAAGTTCGGGATGATAGCAAAGCCGAGGTATGTAAATACCGGCTTCATCGGCGGCCTGAAGGATTGTCTGGCCGGGCTTGCCTTTTATCGAAACGCCGTCAATTGTAAAGGTTATCTGGTCGCTCATTTTTTTCCCTTTTATTTCGTAAATATAACTGATTTGCGTTTTGCGATTGCTTCGCCGTCCGCAAGAGCCGCTCTGATATCAAATGTCGGCTGCATACCATCGGAGACTTTTTTGACTTTCGATTCATAATTTTTGCGGAAATTTTTCAATGTGGTTAGTACCGGATTGGGCGAGGTCTGACCCATGCCGCATCGGCTGGTGAGTTTTATACTTTCGCCGAGCTTCTGCAATATATCGAGGTCTTCCGGCTCGCCTTTGCCGGCAAGAATTTTGTCGAGATATTTTTTCAGCAAGACATTGCCGACTCTGCAGGGTGTGCAGTAGCCGCAGCTTTCCTCGACAAAGAATTCCATATACTGCGCGGCAATATCTATCATATTTCTTTCGGGACCGAAAACGACGACCGCTCCGCCGGTCGCCAAATCATCGTAGCAGATTGTTCTGTTGTAATCGTTTTGGCCGATTATCTGGCCGCTTGGCCCGCCGATGAGGACTGCCTGAGCATCTTGGGCTCCGACGTCCTTGAGTAAATCTTTTACTTTTACGCCGAAGGGCAGTTCATAAACGCCGGGCAGTTTGCAATCGCCGGAAACGCTCAATAATTTTGTGCCGGGACTGCCTTTCGAGCCTGATTCGGCAAACCACGCAGCGCCCATTTCGAGTATTCTTGTTACGCAGCAAAGCGTTTCGACGTTGTTTACCGCTGTCGGGCATTCGAGATAACCTTTCTGCGCGGGAAACGGCGGCCTTGTTTTCGGGTCGCCTCTTAATCCTTCGCAGGAACTTATCAGGGCGGTTTCCTCGCCGCAGATATATGCACCTGCGCCCACCTGGATTGTAATATCGAAATTAAAACCTTGTTTGCCGAGTATGTTTTTGCCGAGCAGGTTTTTATCTCTTCTGTTCTGTAAAATCTTTTCGAGCAGTTTTCGCAGGTAATTATATTCGCCTCGCAGATAAAGGATTCCGTTTTCGGCGCCGATGGCGTAGCCGGCGATTGTCATACCTTCAAAGAGCATATCAGCCCGTTCCGTAAGAATGACTCTGTCCTTGAAAGTGCCGGGCTCGCCTTCATCGCCGTTACAGAGAATATATTTTTTTTCGCCCGCCGCCGCGCGTGTAAACTGCCATTTTATTCCGGTTGGGAAACCTGCTCCGCCTCTGCCGCGAAGCCTTGCCGTCTTTACCACGTTGATAACTTCAACGGGGCTTACAGCAAGAGCATTTTTCAATCCTGCTTCGCTTTTGTAGTCGGCAAAAATAACCTGGCCTTTTTTTCTTAATCCGTTGTGAACGCAGGAATGAACAAGCTCATCAGCGTTGTTGCCGTCGCCGAGACGATGTTTAAGTTTTGAAGGGTCGTAATGCTTCTTAATGTCGGCGACAATTTCTTTTACCTTGTCGGTGGAAAGATATGTTATGACTTCGTCGTTGATAATCGCCGCCGGCGCCTGGTCGCACATACCAATGCAAGGCGTGTATTCGAGAGATATTTTGCCGTCGGGTGTTGTCCGGCCAAAATCGATTCCGAGCTCTTTTTTGAACGCTTCAGCGATAGCATCAACGCCGGCCATTTTATCAACTACATCGTTACACAGGCGAATGACGACTTTGCCTTTGGGCTTCTTCGACAAAAACGCGTAAAACGACACGACACTTTCAACTTCAACCCTGTGACAGCCGACGCATTTTGCGATAAGATTCATCGCTTCGCTGCTGACCTGGCCGAACTTCTGCTGCACGGCTCGAACAATATCCATCATTTTTGCCCGGTCGTTACCGCAGGTCTGGCATATTTTTTTTACTTCTGCCTGAATTTCGCTCATATTTACCTCAAAACTGTTCTTAAAACTGCCCCTGTATGGTTTTGGTCTTAAATTAAGACAGGAAGTATATTATTTTTGTTCATTATTGTCTATAGCAAAAGCCGAATTGCCGGCTATCTGAGCCTGAAAAGAAAAATTGCATACAAAAAAACCCAGTATATAATTAGTTGATGGTTGTTAGTAGTTAGTTAATGAGGCTTTTCACAACAATTGGGTTTGTTGTGAAAAACAAGGAGTTATGGCAGAGAATCAGACAAATTCAGTTGGTATTGTCGAAACCAGATTCGTAAGGGTCGTCGAAGCAGATAAGCCTTTGAAACTGGTCAGCGGGAAAACTCTTGGCCCGATAGACGTGGCGTATGAAACTTATGGCAAGTTGAATCCTGCCGGCGATAATGTTGTGTTTATCTGCCACGCACTCAGCGGCGGCGCTCACGCGGCGGGGTTCAATAGTCCGGATGACAAGAAACCCGGCTGGTGGGATATAATGATAGGGCCGGGCAAGGGGATTGATACCAATAGATATTATGTAATATGCTCAAATTTTCTGGGAAGTTTCTACGGCACAACCGGACCAAGCAGCGTCAATCCGGCAACGGGTAAGCCGTATCACCTTGATTTTCCGCTGATAACCATCGCCGATATGGTGAAGGTGCAAAAACTGCTTCTGGACAAGCTCGGCATAAAGCAGCTTTTGACCGTCATCGGCGGGTCAATGGGCGGAATGCAGGTGCTGCAGTGGGCGATTGAATACCCTGATTTTGTCAAGTCCGCGATAGTAATTGCCGCGACCGCAAGACTCGGTCCGCAGGCAATCGCCTTCGATGCTGTCGGCAGAAACGCAATTCTCGCCGATATCGAGGCAGGCAGAGCGCCGAAAAAAGGTTTAGCTACTGCAAGAATGATAGGGCATATAACATATCTTTCGAAAGAAAGTATGAGAGAAAAATTCGGCAGAGAACTGAAAAGTGCGGAGAAATACAGCTATGATTTCAGTTCTGAGTTTGCTGTTGAGACATATCTCGACTATCAGGGGCAGAGTTTTGTCGAGCGGTTCGACGCCGATAGTTACTTATATATAACCAAGGCGATGGATTATTTCGACCTTGAAAAGGATTACGGTTCGCTTCAGCAGGCGTTTGCGAAGACAAAGTCAAGATTTTTGATAATCAGCTTCACCAGCGACTGGCTCTTTACGCCCGCTCAGTCGGAGGAAATGGCAAACGCGCTTGTCGCGCAGAGAAAACTGGTCAGCTACTGCAATATCTTTTCTCCTTACGGACACGATGCGTTTCTGCTCGAGCCCGAAACGCTGGGCAGACTGATTAACGGTTTTCTTTCCACTACCATCGAGAAACCGAAATTTGACAGGGCTTCAACGGTTTCGAGCGCAAAGGGGTTTGAACGCGCAAAGAGACTTCGCGTCGATTATGAACTGATTGAGTCATTGATTGAGCCGAACAGCAGGGTGCTGGATATAGGCTGCGGCGACGGACAGCTTCTGCTTAATCTTCAGCGCGATAGAAACATCACGGCCGAAGGTATCGAGGTTGACCAGGAACTTGTTCTGCAGGGTGTCAATAACGGTCTTGATGTAATTCACAGGGATATTGAACGAGGCCTTAAGCATTATCCGGACAAGAGTTTCGATTATGCCGTACTTTCACAAACGCTGCAGACTTTGAAAAACCCGCATCAGGTTTTTGCTGAGCTTTTAAGGGTGGCCAAAAAGGTTATTGTCAGCTTTCCTAATTTCGCCTACTGGAGATGCCGGATAAATTTGTTCTTTAACGGCGAGGCTCCACGCACAAAACAGCTGCCTTTTAAATGGTATGACACGCCGAACATTCATTTTATGTCGCTGAAGGATTTTGAAAATTTCTGCGATGAAATCGGCGCAAAGGTTGAGGCTAAAATCCCGCTTATCGGTAATCGGCGAAGCCCGGTCAAATTCGCTCCGAATATCTTCGCCGAACAGGCGATTTATTTAACGAGTAAAAAATAATCCTGCCATTAGGCGGTTCCTGCTTATGTTAACTATCGGAAATATCAAACTTAAATACCCCTTCATCCAGGCTGCTTTGAGCGGTTACAGCGACAGGGCAATGAGAGTCCTTGCAAAAAAATTCGGCTGCGAGCTTACATTCAGCGGCGTTATCCTCGACAGCAGCGCATCATATAAACCATTATTCGAAAAACCTAATTATATCCTCAAAGATGATGAACATCCGATTGGCGCACAACTTCTCGGCACGGAACCTGAAAAAATGGCAAAGGCGGCACAAGACCTGTGCCGGGTCGGTTACGACCTTATCGACCTGAACTTCGCCTGTCCTGCGCCGAAAGTCGTCAGAAAGGCAAGAGGCGGCGCACTTTTGGCAGAGCCAAAAACGGTAATCGAAATATTTAAACAGGTTAGAGATTCCGTAAAGTGTCCTGTTATTATGAAACTTAGAAGAGGTTTTGACGACAGCGAAGAATCGGCCCGGAAATTCCGGCAAATCTGCGATGAGGCTGTTGAATACGGAGTTGACGGCCTGATTGTTCACGGCAGAAGCGTTGAGCAGAGATTCAAGGGAACTGCCGATTGGAATATAATAAAACAACTTAAAGAAAAATTTCCAAAAACAACAATTATCGGCAGCGGTGATTTATTCGAGCCGGTCGATATCGTGGAAAAACTTAAAACAAGCGGTGCAGACGGCGCCGCTATCGCAAGAGGCGCTATCGGAAAACCGTGGATTTTCAGACAAATCATCGATGTCCTCGAAGGAAGGACAGAAATTTTCCATCCTGATATAGAGCAGCAGGGGCAAATAATCCTCGAACATTTCGAAATGCTTAAGGAACTTTACGATATTAAAAAGTGTATCTGGTACTTCAGAAAATTCCTGACTAAATACAGCAAAAGCCATCTGCGAATAAAAAAGGTCAGCAAAGAGCTTATAACTGCACAAACAGAAGACCAGTTAAAACAGACAATAAAGAAATGGTATAATCTTGGTTAATATAAGTTTGCCAAAATCGGTTTATATACATATTCCTTTCTGCAAATCGAAATGCTTGTATTGCGGTTTTTACTCAAAGCCGCCGAATCAATACGATGTAAAAAAAGTTTTAAACGCCGAGATTGCTGAATTAAAAAAATCTTCTTTCAGCAAGCCTGCTCAAACTTTGTATATAGGCGGAGGCAGCCCGGCATCTGTCGGGATTGATTCGCTTTGCGAGTTTCTCTCAAAAGTTGTTGAATTGACCGGCAAAGCCGATGAATTTACCGTTGAAATCAATCCCGCCGATGCGGATGAAAATTTATTGGTTAATCTGAAAAATATCGGCGTCAATCGTATTTCAATCGGCGCCCAGTCATTCATTCAAAGCGAACTGGATTTCCTCGGCAGAAAATACAGTGTTGAGAAAATCGACCAGACAATAAAAAATGCCAAACAGGCAGGTTTTAATAATATCGGATTGGATTTAATCTTTGCTGTTCCGGGTTCTAATCTGTCAAATTGGCGGCAAACCCTGAAAAAAGCAATTCAGGCCGACGTTCAGCATATAAGTGCATATAGTCTTAGCTACGAAAAAAACACGCCGCTGGAGAAAACAAAATCGGCGGGCAAAGTAAAAGCGGTTGATGAAGAACTCGATAGAAAAATGTACGAAACAGTTATCAAAGAGCTTGCTAAAGCAGGTTTTGAGCATTATGAGATTTCCAATTTTGCAAAGCCGGGCTTTAAATGCAGGCACAATCTGACATACTGGAAAAATGAATATTATCTCGGCATCGGTCCTGCGGCGGCAAGCTATATTGGAGACTGGCGAATTGAGAATATAAGCGATATCGAAAAATACGTCGAATATATAGAGCAGAACGAAAACGCTGCGGCAGAAAAAATAAAGATAAGTCCTCTTGAAAAGGCATCACAGACAGCGGTGCTGAACTTGCGATTGATTGAGGGAATAGATTTAAAAGAGTACCAGCAGAAAACCGACCTTGATATTTATAAATTTTTCGGGAAATCCATTGAGAAAAATTTAAATTTAAAACTTTTACAATTGAAAGACAATAGACTAAGTCTGACAAAACAGGCGATGCCGATAGCCGACAGTGTGCTGTGCGACTTTGCCCAGCCTGATTGATTGCTTTAAAATCGTCGATTGGTTATAATACCGGTTTGTAATTTGTATAGAAAGATATATGGACATAGCTAATATACGGAATTTTTGTATTATCGCGCATATTGACCACGGCAAAAGCACTCTTGCCGACAGACTCCTTCTGCTTACCGGCACTGTAAACCAAAGGGACTTCAAAGAGCAGATGCTCGACACTATGGATATCGAGCGCGAGCGCGGCATTACCGTAAAGGCCTCTGCCGTAACGATGCTCTATACTCTCAACGGTGTCGAATATATGCTAAACCTGATTGACACGCCGGGGCACGTCGATTTTCATTATGAAGTTTCCCGCTCGATGGCAGCCTGCGAAGGCGCTCTGCTTGTCGTCGATGCCTCACAGGGAGTCGAGGCGCAGACTGTCGCAAATGCGTATCTGGCAGTCGATTCAGATCTGGAGATTATTCCTGTTATAAACAAGATTGACCTGCCTGCGGCGCAGCCGAAAGTTGTCGCGGAGGAAATCGAACATATCCTCGGCATAAATAAAAATGAATGTTTTCATATCAGCGCAAAAAGCGGTCAGGGCATCCTTGAGCTGCTTGAGGCGATAATAACTTTTCTGCCGCCGCCAGTCGTCGATTTGACAAAGCAGACAAAAGCATTGATTTTCGACAGCCATTACGACGAATACCGCGGCGTGATATGTTATGTCAGATTGATTAGCGGTCGGTTAAATCCCGGTGATAAGATACTAATGATGGGCTCGAATAGAAGTTACCAGGTAAGTGAGCTTGGCAAATTTACGCCGGGGATGAAAAAAATCGATTCACTCGGCGCAGGCGAGGTCGGCTATGTCATCGCGAATATCAGGACATTGTCGGACATTACAATCGGCGACACCATAACGCTGGCAAAAGAGCCTGCGAAAAAGGCATTGCCCGGCTACAAAAAGCCGCTTCAGATGGTTTTCAGTGATTTCTATCCCGGAAACAATACCGATTATACGCATCTGCGGGCGGCATTTGAAAAACTTTCGCTCAACGACGCAAGTTTTACATTTGTGCCGCAGAACAGCCCGGCCCTTGGCTTTGGTTTCCGCTGCGGATTTTTGGGTCTTTTGCATATGGAGATTATTCAGGAAAGGCTCGAAAGGGAAAATGATATCGAGGTTGTTCAAACAGCGCCGACGGTAACTTATGAGGTTGTTGAGACTTCGGGTGAAACTTACAGGATTGATTCGCCCAGTCAGCTGCCGGAAAAAACCAAAATCGCCGAGTTGCGAGAGCCTTTTGTAAAGCTCGAGATCATCACGCCCAAAGACACGATAGGCAATATTATGAAACTTTCAGAGATGAAGCGATGTCAGCTCATAAGGACCGATTACATAAGTCCGACCCGCGTGATGATGGAATTCAGAGCGCCGCTGGCAGAAATTGTTTATGATTTTTACGACCAGCTCAAGGGCATAAGCAGGGGCTACGCAACAATGGATTATGAGTTCATAGGCTTTGAAGTCGGCGACCTTGTAAAGATTGATATTCTCGTCAACAAGGCCATCGTCGATGCGCTGAGTTTGATTGTGCACCGCTCAATCGCAGAAGCCAGGGGAAGAAAAATGCTTGTCAAACTCAGAAAGGCAATCCCGCGTCATCAGTTTGAGATACCGCTTCAGGCCGCTATCGGCGGCAAAATAATCGCGCGCGAAAGCATCAAGGCGTTTAGAAAAGATGTAACCGCAAAACTCTACGGCGGAGACGTTACCCGCAAAATGAAGGTTCTCAAGCGACAAAAAGAAGGCAAAAAACGAATGAAAAGCATCGGCAGCGTGCAGATTCCCCAGCAGGCCTTTATGAGCATCCTCGACACAAGCGATTAAGACCTTTCCATAACTACTTGTCATATAACAAGTTATGTTGACACAATTTCGTTTGTTTCTCTTGCAACTTGCTTAATTTGTTGTATAATTGAAGAACAAATTGATTTTTAAGGAATTAGCAATGTCATTAGGTCGGATTATTCGCAAGCGTCGGCACGAGCTGGATATTACTCTTGATGAAGTAAGCGCCAAGACAGGTTTTTCAAAGCCTTATCTTTCGACGATTGAAACGGGCAAGGTGAAGAACCCGCCCAGCGACGGTCTTATTCGCAAACTGGAAGATGCGCTGCAGTTTCCCGCGGGCACATTGCGGCAAATTGCTAATCACGACAGAATGCCTGCCGATGTTCGTCAGCGTTTCGAAGCGTACGAATCGGAAAATCAGCGATGGCGAAAACTCGTCCAGGAGCTTATGGATAAAAAAAGCAGCAAAAATGAAATCAGCAAACTGCTTTCGAAGAGCGATTTGCAGGTTGACGACGACAAGACAGCGATAAAGCCCGGCAGGCTTGTACCGGTGATTAACCGTGTCGCGGCCGGCTACCCGGTCGATTTTGACGACCTCGAATATCCCGCGGGTTTTGCCGATGATTATGTGCGCTGCCCCGATGTTGACGACCCGCATGCCTTTGCCGTTCGGGTCATAGGTGATTCGATGGAGCCGAAATTTATTGAAGGCGATATCGTTATTTTCTCGCCGGGCGCAGAAGTGCGAAGCGGCGATGATTGTTTCATTCGCCTTTCAACGCCGCACGAAACAACATTCAAAAGAGTCTTTTTTGAACCGCAGGACAATATCAGGCTCCAGCC
>JAPLMW010000021.1 GCA_026386845.1 Phycisphaerae bacterium | reverse complement strand
ATATTCGTCTTTGCTGATACGCTGGAAATCCTTTATTTTGCTTTTTATTTCCGTATTCCAATAATCATCATAATCTAACATTTTCGGATTGAGGTCTTTTGATAGTAACGGCCCGCTTGTATTAAGAACTTTGCCCTTATCACCCGTCTCTATTGCGAATATATCACCTGATTTTTTGTGTTTGTATAGAGCCTTCATAGGCTTTTGGGCATCTCTTGTTTTATTGGCTTTGCCGATAATCGCCATCCTGCTCTGATCATATCTGCTAAAACAATATAAGAAATATATGGCTTTCCATGCCGAAGTGTCGCAGCATATCTGTAATCAGAGACAAATTCATCAAAGATGAGTTTCAGTTCATCCGGCAGACTATTGCGTGCCTCTATTTGTTTTTCACTTGATTTTTCGGCCATATAAATAGTCATTTTGCTATTTGTCTGTGATATGCATTTTTTAATGCTTGCAATATTTTATCTGATTCCGCTACATATTTTTCGAATTTTTTTATGTTGTCCCTGTTGATATGCAATTGACCTTCGCCTACATTTCCTCTATGTTGGCCTGTCGAGTAGAATGGATTAGTTTCTACTTCTTTGGATGTTAAAATCCAATGTTTAATTACATCTCTCCAAACTCCCACCCATACAAATACGTCACAACATCCTGGTTTAACTTGCTGAAAATTCATATCAAAGGGTTTTTCTGATGGCCAAGCAAGTGCTTTCACCGCCAACTGCTCTCTACTTTTTCCGTCAACCGCTCTTGAAGCTTTAACCTCAATCTTACAGTATTTTTCGCCATCGCATTTTAGCAAAAAATCATATTGCCCAGAATAGTTAGAGTCTATTCGCTTAGTAGGTTTTACCAGTTCAGGAACTAATTCCTTGAGGTGTCCTTGTGCCCACTGCTCACCAAAAGTCCTTGGACCTGCAATCTCAAAAATATATAGAAACATATTTCTTGAGATATACTCATCTCTCATCTCAAAATAATTATCTAACGTAATTTTCCCCAATCCAAGCAGTGTTGAGATAACGTATTCATATTCATTAAATGGATAGACAGAAATTAGATCTGCCAATCTATGCTGAATTGTCTCTTTAGCCGCTTTAGAAAGCGAATTTATCAAATCGGCAAGCTGTTTCTTTAGAATTTCCATTATATTGTCAATCCTTAATAGTGTCTTTGAGGTAATTTATTTCATCGTCATTTAATGACAATGCTCGCATAATAAAATCATCTAATAATTCAAAGCAGTTATCGTTCATAAGAATTCTTTCAACCATTGTTATAATTTTATTAAACATCTCATCGCTCCATAATGGCAAAGGTAACTGCTCAATATGGCCTCGCAAGATTTTTATGGATGCAAATTTCTTTTGGTAAATAAATTGATAAGGTGTTGAATTGAATAACGCCAAAATGACTTTGATGGGATAATTAACCAACAATGGAATAACAATATTAGCACTATTCAATGTCAACCTTTGTTTATCGTCATAAGCAAATACTAAATTTTTAGAAATAAATCTATAAATAAGTTTCTCTTTTGTTCTGTATTTTTGCTCAGGCGCTACTTGCTGAAATTTTTCTGGAGTAAATCGAATATAACTTGAAGGATTTTTCAAAACAAACTTCTCAACATCTTTTCCTTTGTAAACTTCCTCAAATTCTTCCTTTTGTTCATCAGCGATATATTTTGCATTGTTTCCTGTAACTATTCCTAATGCCCAATCTGCTTTCCCTTCTAATGTTGTATGCGAGGTATCATAAATTTTTTGAATAATTTCTGCATCAAATTCGCTTGCGTGTATATCGAAAATAAAGTCTTGATTATTTTTCCATCTTGCTTGCTCAATAAAATAGCTTCCATTTTCTTTGCAAATTTCTATTTTGCCATTTTCTTTTTGGTTTTTTTCCAAATCCAATCTAATAACCGGTGTAAAAACATTTTTAAAAACTCGATTAAGGTAAATAATTTTTTTAATATGAGTTTCGTTCAAAATTATTCCCCTAATATCTCGATGTGTTTTTACATTTAAAATAGCCTCTGGCAAAATATAGGAAATTATTCCACCATCTTTCAGCAGATCAATACTCTTCTTCAAAAAATAAGAAAATGATTCTAAAGATGATATTCCGGGATAAATCTTTTTAAAATTTTCAGTTGTCTCAGTTGAGAAATGGACTCCCCACGGAGGATTTGTAGCAATAACGTCAAAATCTCTTATATTCTCTTCATTTTCCTTTAAACTAAACAAATCATAATTGCCAATATCTAAAAGAGTATTCTTACAAACTATATTAGGGGCAAAATTTTTATATTTATATTTAATTAATATATTTAATCGCGCAATCCTAACCGCTATTTCATCTATATCAACACCATAAATGTTTGATGGATTTTCTACAGTATCAGCAAATGCCAATAAGAACTGCCCTGTGCCACAGCAAGGGTCGAGAATTTTTGAGTCCTTTTTTACATACTCTTTGACAATCTCATCAACAATAATTGACGGAGTATAATATGAGCCATTTTGAGATTTTTCCCCTTCAAGTAATAAAGATTGATATATAAATCCAAGAACGTCACGCTGCTTTGGAATAGAACAATCAAGCAAAAAAGAATGATCTGAATGGATATTTTCTTTTTTTGTTTCCGATAACCAAGATTTTATTTCCTCGCAAATTTGTTTATTAGAAAAAGATAAATCTTTCCCTTGAATAATATCTTCAATGTTGACTCCTGATAACATTTGTTCTTTTTTAAGCAAATTCAAACTGACAAGTAGAATCGCCGAAAACAAATCCATATTATTGCATTTAATAAAATCAACAATACTATTTAAGTCGTTAAGTCCGCTTCTATCTATTAAGTATTCTTCGGGAATAAAAGTTCTACCTGCTTTTGCTTTATTTGCTCTTTTATTTAACTTTTCGAGATCGCCATTTGAAATTTTTGATTTAACATTCTCAACCTCGCTAAAATTAAAAAAATATTTTGTGTTATTATCAAGCGTTTGCAAATGGCCACACTTAACCCAATTCCTAACCGTCGCAGTTGATATACCTAAAAAAGTTGCCGTGTTTTCTAGATTCAGCACAGTTTCATTATTATTGGTTATCAAATTATTTTGAAAACCATTAGCCATTTTATAATCCTTTATTTATGCAAGGCCATATAAACTTCCCTGCCATTTTTTATTTCCTCGAAGCGAAGCGAAGATCTCGCCATAGCTCGTAGCGACGGCGGATCCGCGGTTAATTTTCCCCTATTCTCTACGCTTTTTATCTCTTTGTCAAAACTTCTTTTACCCTAAAATATCAGCGTAACTTGTCTCGCCATAGCCTTTGGCGACGGCGGATGCCTTAGTGGCTAATTCTATTGAATTGCTTTAATCTTCTTTACCATTTCTTCCGCTGTTTTCTTTATAGTTTCAATCTGCCCCTTAAGCTGGCGGACAAAACTGTTGCCCTCAAAAGTCCCTCTTACCGCGTCAAAATCAGCGTCTCTTACTTCTTCATCGCCATCGATACCGTAACTAAGCCGCGGCTCGTCTCCGAATTCCTTGCTCGCATCATCGATAATAAGAATGATTAGTTTTTCACATGCTTTTTCCCAGTCGCCGATAATCTTTATTACTTTTTCCGCCGGCGATAAAGTCTGCTGCTGATTTTTCATAATATTACGGATTTTCTCAGCCGCCCACGACCACTTATATTCGCCGTAGTTATCATAAAGGTGTTTTAATCTATTGGTGATTGATTCGAGTGTCCCTGCTTTTCCGGTTTCGATATCATCGAGCAGCGAATTTATATGTTTTTCCGGCGTCAGCAGTCCTGCAAGGTCGAGCCATTTGCCTGTGCCGCCTGTATCTGTGGCGTCCAGAAGTTTCACAAGGTCCGCGGCTGATTTTGGCGAGGAGGACCGTATTTTTTCGATTAGGCAGTCGCCGAGGAATTTGTTGATTGCGAGGGTGTAATATTCTATGCCTTTATGGAGTGCGGAAGCTTTGAAATGCAGATTGTTGCAGACAACCAGATTTGAGGTATGGGTTTGTGCGGGTTTAAGGTTGAGCAGGGTATCGAGTCCTTTGATAATTTTCTGGACGGTATAAGGACTTAGGACATCGAAGATAATCAAGTCTGTTTTATCTGGAGCTTTTCTTTCATCGCGTTTCGGCCATTTTTCACCATCGCGGACGGTGCCGACAGTTCGCAGGTTTATGCCGGGCACGATAAAGGTTTTATCATTTTCTTCGAAGAGATATGAAAACGGCATATCAGCCGTCTGCGGATGTGCATAATGTCTGCCCAGCACCACAGAAAACGCGCCAATCCACACAGGATACATAACATATCCGTCGCTCGTCATTTTCGTGCCGCGCTCGAAAATGCCCTGGTGAACTGAGCCGACCTTATACATATGATTGCTTTCGTTTGTTCCACTGCCGGCGTTAAAGAAACTAAACAAGCCAGCGATAAGCAAAGTGGACTTGTGGTGGCTGACTGTGTAAGGACCTGCGAAAATCGAGCATATCTCGCCATGATGAAAACCACAGTTGGCAAAACAGACGGAATTCTCCGCTGAAAACTGCTTGGTCATCTTCGTTGCCTGACCAAGGAAACAATCGGAAATAATCGAACCTTCGCTTATTTTTACGCCTTCCGCGATTATAAAATCCTTCGCGACTACGCTTGCACCCACCTCGGTGGGGTCCTGCGGACAGCTTTTTATTGTGCCGTTTTCAAGACGTTTTACGTTGCCAATTATCGCCGCAGCACCGATTTTTACATTCTTAATTGTGCCGCAGTTTGATAAATGAGCGCCTTTGCCTACTATGCCAATGTCGGATTTGACGCTCTCGGCGTATTGCGCTATCAATTTCTCAATCTTTTCTCGAACAATCGTCCTATGTCTGTGCAGCGCTAAAATATAAGCAATCTGAGCGGAAAGATTATCGAAGAATATTACTTCTCTGCCGCCGCCCTCGTTTATAACTACGGCTTTGGTGCCATTGCCAAATTTTGTCCGGCCTTCCACCGCGAGCAAGTCTATATGGTCGATTATGCAGTCGTCCTCTATGACGTAATTCGCGATATGATTGGTTACGTTGGAAATATAAACGTTATTGCCGACGGTGCAGTTGTGAAGAAAGGCGTTGTAAATGCCGGCCGGTTTGATTACGCCGCCGTAAAAGCTAACCATTTTGTCGAACCTGCCCAGCTTGATTTTGCCTGAAAAGGTTGTGTTCCTGACTGTTTCGGGTTTAAAATCGGGCGTTACAAGGACATCCTGCCAGTCGCCGCATTGACAGTTTTGGTTTTCGAGCTGTTCGATTTGCTTTTTGGTAAGCGGAATATATTTATCACTCATTGTTATCTCCATGTTTATATGTGTTTTTCTTCAAAAAACAGTTTTACTATTATACAGATTAAATCTGAAAATGCCAAAATGAGTTTTTTAAAGAAAACAGAGGCAAAATGCCGAAAATACTAAAAGGCTGAAAACCTGCGAAAACATCGAAATGGGACATTAAAACCGGCTATGCCGGCATATCTGTCAGAATTAATTAAGGAGATTAAAAATGGCAAAGAAAATTGTATTAGCAGTAGTGGTTCTTGCCGTGATTTGTGCAGCGGTGTATGCGAAAAAGAATGATGGCAAAATCGAGCTTCCCAAGGCTGTAAAAGCTGCGATAAAGGCGCTTTATCCTGCCGGTAATATTGAGAAAGCCGAGATGAAGAAAATATGCCTGGAGTTTTATGAGGTCAAAGTGGATGCTAACGGAGTGAAAACTGAACTAATGACCGATGCCGATGGAGCTATTGTCGCGGTTGAAACAAAAGAAAAGATAGACAGTCTCCCTGCGATTATTGCCAAGGCAGCCGCTTCCAAAGGCGGCAAAGTTGTCGATGCTGAAAAAAAGATTGTTCACGCCGAGCTTAAATTGGTTAAACTTAATGCTCCTGTAACAAAGTATGAGGTCAAGATTGAGAAAAAGGGCAAGACAATAGAATTGAAAATTGCCGACGACGGCAAAATCCTGAAAGAAAAAGAGGTGAATAAAGAGAAAAAAGAAAAAGACGATAGAGACAGAGATAAAAAATAATGATTAGCCTATCAGTGAACCCCAATGCCGCCGAGAGATTATTCCTTGGCGGCATTTTTTTGTCTTCTCAGGAAAATAAAATATAAATCATTTAAGTGATTTTATTCTGATTTGGCCGGCTGCGTTTATCAAAACAGTTACAGCGCCGTCTTTGCAGGTGAAGTAACTTTGTCCAAAATCCTTTATTTTGCCGCTTATACTGCCGAGATGAGCCTGCGAACAGCTTGTGATGAGAAATTCGGGTTTGAAACAATTTAGAAAAGCAGGGTCGGCAGTTCTGCCTGAGCCGTGATGAGGAGTAACAATCAAATCGGCATCCAACTGCGGGTATAAATTCATCAACTGCTTTTGTGTATCTTCGGTTATATCGGAACAAAGCAGAATTTTCCTGCCGGCGTATTCAAACAAAAGAACAAGCGAAGATTCATTATCCGTCAGCGAATTTTCATCTGGTATATCTATCGGCCATAATCGCGAAATTGCAGTTTTGCCGAGCGAGATTTTTTCGGGCGCAACACAAACCGAAAGGCCCTTCGACCGAACAAACTTACTTAACTTTGCGTCAGCATTTGAAGTTACAGCACTTTGTATAAACTTCGGGGTTGTATAAAAATTTTTGCAATGATGCTGATTAAGAATTTCAGGCAAACCGTTATAATGGTCAATATCATCGTGGCTGATAAATACAGAGTCGATTCTATCGGCGGCGATATAATTCAAGAAAGGATTTACTATAGTATCGCCAATATTGCTTTTCGACATTGAGCCGGCGTCTATGAAGAAAATTTTATTATCGGGTGTCTTTATAAAAGCAGCCTGACCGTGGCCGACTGAAAGAACGGTCAATTGCAGATTGTTGAGATTTTTAAACTTGTTTATAGAAAAAGCAGCGATAAATAAAAGTGTTATCGCAGCCGGGTAGATTAAATTTCTGGCAAGTGTTTTGAACGGGGAAAATTTCCACAGGAAAAGCAGCAGATAACAAAGCAGGACAATATAAATTGGAATTTTGCCGATGGTTATATTGGAGAGCGGGACTTTGGCAAAGAGTGTGACAAGATACGAAAGAATTTTTGCTGAAAAATCGATTATGAATGCCAACCCGCCTGCCAGCGTCGGCAGGAGGGGATTTAATAAAATTTTAAATGTGCTGAGGACAATGATAATCGTTGCGGGAACACAGGCCGGAACTGTCCACACGGCGGTAAGCAATTGGATTTGATTAAAATGCCAGGCAATTATAGGCGCGACAGCGAGCCAGGCGGTGCAGCCGGTAGATAGAGCGGCGAGTGATATTTGTAAAACAGAATAGAGATAAGTTTTCTTCAAATTGCCGAAAGGCGAGATAAGAAAATTAAAAAAAGAAGGACAGAATAAAACTATGCCGGTTGTAGCCGCGAAAGATAACTGAAAACCCGCGTCTAAAAAGTCCATCGGTCTTATGAGTAAAAGGAAAATCGCTGAGAGAGCAATACTGTTTAAGGGGTTTGAATGGCGGTTGAATAATCGAGCCAGGCAAAAGATGATAAACATTATTCCGGCGCGAAGGGTCGATGATGTGGCGGGAACGGCGAGAAGGAAAACGATTGTTGCGATAATGCAGGCGATAGAACGGCCTATATGTAACAAGCCGGCTCTTTTTGTAAACCACCATGCGACGGCCGCCAAAATGCCGACATTCAGACCGGAAAGGACAACCAAATGCACAAGCCCCGTCTTAATAAAATCATTATATAGTTTTTTATCAATTTTTGTCCGGCTGCCTAAAACCATTGCTTCAACAAGACGCATATCGTTGTCGGATTCGGTATTGTCAAGCAGGGCGGAAATCGCATATTGGCGAAACTTTGCTTTTAGGTCGAACGGTGATTTCAGTTTTTCAGTGTCGAGGATTGTTACAGCATTTGCGGATTTGACTGACGCGGAAAGAAAGACATTGTTGCGATTCATAAATTCAGCGGTGTCAAACTGGGCGGGGTTGTCAGCGGAAGAAAATTTAGCTAATCGACAAAAACTTTGAAACTTATCACCTGCGTTCAAGTAATTTGCATCTTCGGAGATATAAAATTTTATTGTGCCGATTGCTTTTTTCCAGCCTGCGGCAGTTTTTATCTCTGATACTATCGCGTAGAAGGTTGTGTAAGGATAGGATTGAGAGAATTTTGAAAAAAGCCAGTCGTTTTCGTCTGCGACTATTACACGAGGCTCGGAAATGATTTGGGCTCTTATATGAGCGAAGGTGAAATCTTCAAATCTTTCGACTCCTTCGGTGTAACTCAGGACAGGTTCGCTCAAGACAAGTTTAATGTTTCGGATATCGTTTAAAGCAGGTTTGTTATAATTTATCAATCTAATACTGCCGAGACAAGCGAAACAAAGAAAAACAGAGATGAAGACAAGATAAATTTTGACGCCGTATGTTTTTGGTGAAAGACCGCTCCATAACTGTCGCGGCTCTGTTGCGATGTGTGCCAGAAATAGAATTATACAAAGAATTAAAACGGCAAACCAAACAAGCAGCGACATAAGAAAATAGTATTGCAAAACAAGGCCGATGATTAAGCCGACGGCGGGCAAAACGGCAGGGCAGGAAAGCAGTGTTTCTTTTAAAAGGGATTGGCGGGGAAGAAGCTGCTTTTGAAAATCCTCGATTTTTTGCTGTATTTCGTCCATAAAATTTTAATAAGGCCGATTTTACCGCAGATTTGCTTTTGCCTGTTTTACCAATTTTAGATCGCTCGACGTATCAGCCAACAGTCCCTCAGAAAATCTCACAGCGTTATCACACTGCTCTTGATATTGCTTGGCTAAATTTTGTGATCTACTATCTTCTGCATGCTTCTTGCGTTCCTTAAGCTCTTTTTCAAGTTTGATGATTCTTTTATTGAGTGAGTTCTCAAGTTGCTTTAACAGTTCAGAAACAGATTCAAATTTTTCTTGATCTGCCATTCTCACACTCCTTTACTTTTTGTCCTCGTTTTTCTTTTCGACCGCCTTGCGATTATCTTCTTTTTGCTCTTCACTTTTCTGCCTTAGATTTGCTGCGAGATAGTCCTTAATGAGTTGGTCAAGTCTCGTGTACAAAGCACGCTCTACTTTCAACGCAAACGCACTCTCAGTGGTGCACAAGCTTGCGATACTATCTTCCCAAGTAATGGCTTGAAAATGTATTTTTTGGTCCCTTGATAGACGTGCAAACTGTAGTACGGAAATTTGGATTCTATATGAATAACCACCTATAGCTAACGGCCAAAATTCATCAATTCTGACATGGAGAACCGCGGTTTCCTCACTCAAGGACAAGGCTGTGTGTTCTTGGGAAGGCATATTATCAAATAAAACAGATAGGTCTGAAAAAACTTTGATCCCATATGCCCCAAAGGCCAACTTAATATTCTTATCTATTTCCTCATATTTTAAGCCATACGATTCTTTTTCATCTCTGGGCATTATCAACTTAAGCTCGAAGTTTTTTATACCAGCAAGCGATTCATTTCCTGAAAGTATATTACCAGCACGAACCTTTGTCGCAACATGCCCGCACCCACAAATTACGAACATCATAACCAAAATCCAATAATTTTTCGTTTTCATAATTTGTCCTCATTAACTTTTTGTTATAATCTCTTTTCCATTCATATACGGCTGCAAGACCTTCGGGATATTTACAGAGCCATCCTTGTTCTGATTAAGTTCGAGAATCGGTATTAAAATTCTCGGCGAAGCGATGACGGTATTATTCAAGGTGTGACAGAAAAGGTTTTTCTTCGTTTTGTTGTCTTTGTAGCGGAGATTTAATCTTCTTGCCTGGAAGTCGTAGAATTTGCTTGCGCTGTGCGTTTCGCCGAAGCTGTTGCGGCTCGGCATCCAGGCCTCTATGTCATATTTTTTCGCCTGGCCTCTGCCGAGGTCGCCTGTGCAGACCTTTACAACACGATACGGGAGGCCAATCGCCTGCATAACTGCTTCGGAATTGGCACGGATTTCTTCGTGAAATTTCGCGCTTTGCCCAGCGTCATTTTCACAAAGAATAACCTGCTCGACCTTGTCAAACTGATGAATTCTGTAGAGGCCGTAGGTATCTTTGCCTGCTGCGCCGGCTTCTCTGCGATAACAGGTGCTAAGGCCTATGAATTTTTGCGGCAGGATTTCCTGCGGGACGATTTCGCCTGTATAATACGCGGTCAAAGGCACCTCGGCTGTGCCGGCAAGATTTAATTCGTCGCGTTCCATTCGATAAGTCTGCTCTTCAGAGCCGGGATAATAACCTGTGCCGGACATCGCCTCGTTTTTCATAAGCATCGGCACTGAAAAAGGCACATAACCTTTTTTAATCATAAAATCCATCGCAAAACGCAGAACAGCCCAGTGCAGCAGGGCGCCGGCGCCTTTAAGAAAATAATTTCTCGTGCCGGCGAGCCTGACGGCCCTTTCAATGTCAATTATATCGAGCGCAAGACCAAGCTGGACGTGGTCTTTCAGTTCAAAGTCGAATTTGGGAATCTCGCCCCAGCGGGCAATCTCGACGTTTTCAGTATCATCTTTGCCAAACGGCACATCTTCATCAGCCGGCTGCGGAACAGCAAGCATCAATTCATCAAACTGGGGCTGAAGTTTTTTAATCTGCTCGTTGATGGACGATTCCTCGTTTTTAAATTCGCCCAATTTATTAATTAATTTCTGTTTTTCATCGCCGGCGAGTTTGGCAATTGTTTTACCAAGCGAATTTTTTTCAGTTATTATTTCCTGCAGGCGGGTCTTCGCCTTTCGCAGCTCCGAATCGAGTTCGATAAGCCGGTCAATATCGACGTAAAAATTCTTTGCCTTGCAGGCGTTTTTGAAAACTTCCGGATTATCGCGAATTTGTTTTATGTCAATCATTGGCTGAATCTTTTCACAATTACCACGTTATTTTGGCCGCCGAAGCCGAAAGATTCCTTCATTACAATATCGACCTGTGCCTTTCGGGGCTTGTTCGGCACATAGTCCAAATCAAGAGCCGGGTCAGGGTCGTTGAGGTTTATCGTCGGCGGCAGTATATTATCACGAATTGCGAGGATACAGGTAATTAATTCTGCTGCTCCGGCCGCACCAATTAAATGCCCCATCATACTCTTGATGCTGCTGGCGGGAGTATTCTTTGCTTCTTCCTTAAAGACCTTTTTCAAGGCAAGAGTCTCAATTTTATCGTTTTCAGCGGTGCTTGTGCCGTGTGTGCTGACATAGTCTATATCTTTATAGGATAATTTCGCGTCTTTCAATGCAGCCTCCATTGCCTGCACCGCGCCGCGGGCTTCTTCGTGCATATCGGTTACGCGGAACGCATCGTTGCTGCTGCCGTAGCCGATGATTTCAGCGAGTATTTCAACGCCGCGTTTTTTTGCGGATTCGAGTGTTTCAAGAATGACTATCGCAGCGCCTTCGCCGATGACGAAGCCGTCTCTGCTTGCGGTAAACGGCCGTGATGCCGTGGCGGGGCTGTCGTTCCTTGTCGAAAGGGCGGTAAGGCGATTAAAGCCCATAATGCCGAGCGGATGTATCATCGAATGTGCGCCGCCGGCAATCATTATATCGGCCTGGTTACTCTGGAGCATTTTAAACGCTTCGCCGATGGCCTGCGTGCTTGCTGCACAAGCGGTAAGACAGCTTCTAACCGGGCCGCGGGCGCCGGTAAACATCGAGATATGTGCAGCAGGCATATTCGGCTCCTGCTCAAGCTCGCGAACCGGCAGCATTTTGCCGAAAGCGACAGCAGCCCATTTCTTCCAGTCCATCTGCGAGCTGTTTTCCGGCCAGCCCTGAACAATCGCATTAAAGAAATTTTCATTGTCAACAGAGCCTTCGCCTGCGCCGAGATATACGCCCATTCTTCTGCGAGCAATACCGTCTTTTGGATTTTCTGTTTCAATATCAATTTTTGCCTGCTGGCAAGCCTGGGCAACAGCGCCGATTACGAATCTGCTGTGGCGATTGCCGTCTTTGTGGAGTTCGGGATTTTTTGTGTATTTTTTAATGTCGTAATTTTTGACCTCGGAGCAGAATTTTGTCGGATATGTCGATGCGTCGAAAATTGTGGTTGTTCCCATTCCGTTGCGGCAGTTCAGGATGCTATCCCACATTGTTTTGACATCGTTGCCCAGCGGGCAAACAATGCCGAGGCCGGTAATCACAACACGATTTTTAGATTTCTCATTCATTATTTTTCAGCACCATAGCCGCTGTCTGACCGCCGTAGGTATAACTGCAGCAGAGAACGTATTTAATATTCTTCTTAATCTGCTCTTTTGCAATGTTCAATCTGCAATCCTTGCTGATATTTTTGAAATTTACAGCAGCAGGAATAATTCCATCTTTAATCGCACAGCAGGCGGCGACAATATCGACGGCTCCTGCCGCTGCGCCGGTATTGCTTGTCATACTCTTTGTCGGAAATACCGGTATCTTGTCCGCGGCACTGCCGAGAGCTTTTTGGATTCCTTTTGCCTCGGCGATATCATCGGAAAATATCCCTGTGCCGTGCGGAATAATCAAATCAATTTGCTCAGGTTTTATCTTGGCGTTCTCGAGAGCGGTTTCGATTGCGTATTGAACGCCTTTACCGTCCGGTTCGAGAGATTCGTATTTTGAATTTATACTGCAGCTTTGGCCGAAACCTGCAATCCGGGCATAAACTTTCGCTCCGCGTTTTTTCGCGTTTTCGGGGCTTTCCAGAATTACACAGGCCGCCGCCTCGCCAAAGACCGAACCCTTCGCATCAGCGTCAAACGGCCGGCAGGCGCCTTTGGGATTATTGTTATAATCTGATGTTGCTCTTTTGAGTAAGCATTGTCTTAAATGGACAATAGCATTGACCTTTGCTTCGCCGCCGCCGGCAAGTGCGACATCCGCATCGCCGCGCGCGATTATCTGCATAGCTTCGCCGATTGCAAGATGACCTGCGGCTTCGGCACAAGTGATTGTGTTGCTGGGGCCCTGAATATCGTGGATTATGCCGACGTGGCAGGCAAGCATATTGGGCAGATATTTGAGAAGCCACAGCGGCGTAACCTGTTCTATGCCGTATGTGCCCCATTTTTTTATATCGAACCTTCCGTCCGTGATACCTTTTGCGACGGCAGGGGCAAGCTCGACAAGGTCGCAGCTAATCAGGCCGGCGCCGAGAATTATCGCTGTCCTTTCAGGATTGATGGTTACATTTTGCTCATCAAATGCTTTTGTATTTAGTCCTGCGTCTTTGAAGACTTCACTGGCGGCGACAACGGCAAGCTCGATATCGCGAGACATCAGCTTGGTTGTTTTCCGCATTGATTTGGGAACGTAATCACGAATGTTAAATTCCGGCGCCTGTCCTGCAATTTGGCAGGTAAAACCGGAAGGGTCAAAAGCGGTGATTCTGTCGATGCCGCATTTGCCCTGACAAAGACCGGACCATAAATCTTTATAGCTTAACCCCAGAGGTGTGATAGCCCCAAGTCCAGTAATTACCGTCATCGCGTCATCTCCGGTGCAGGGGAGTCAAGACCTGAAGCTCTTAAGACAACGCCGAACAAATCGGTAAATACGAAATTTTCCTTTGGAAACTGCTTGCCCGCCAAATTCTGGTCTATATGGCTGAACATCAAATCCACTTCAGCGATTGTTTCCTCATTGCAGGTGATTTTGCCGCTTGTTGAAGCGGCCTCATCGGTGATTGATTCGATTTTAGCGTGAATTTTGATTGTGTCGCCGGGACGGACGTAATTATAAAAAACAGCCTTGTTGATTTTTGCAAGAATTACCTTCTCCTTATAATTGCGAGCCTGCCCAACAAGAATACCAGCCGTTTGTGCCATCGATTCAATCATCAGGCATTCCGGCATAATAGGAAAGCCGGGAAAATTATCGTGCAGATGCTCCTCGGCCATAGTTACATTTTTTATGGCCACGGCATTTTTGCCGCTGTTGAATTCGATAAATTTATCAATCCATATCCAACGCATAACTAAAATAAAATATCAAAATTAAAAAATCAAAAATGTGGATTCGGCCTTTGGCCGAGATTTATTTTGATATTTAGCCCGCCGTTTTACGGCGGGTTGACTTACGAATTTAATTTTGAATCGACGTAATTGACCAGAACATCGACAGTGAACAAATCGCCGATTTTGTTTATATTCGGGTCGGCGGCAAATTCAGAAAGGTCGGTATGCGGCATACGTTTTTTGAGTTCTTCCAGGCCTTTCGGCGTAAGTTTCCCGTTGCTGATATATTCTTTGTTGCTTAAAATATTTTCAGCGGGAAAGAGTTCCTCACGAGGGATTTTTATTCCAAAAGCCTTTTCCATACGAAAAACGATATCGAGAAAGTCGATGCTTTCAGCGCCG
>JAPLMW010000077.1 GCA_026386845.1 Phycisphaerae bacterium | reverse complement strand
TCATTATATGAACTGTGGCAGGAATGAGGGCAGATCATGGTTGTTATCTGCAAACACTAATGCTGTGAATTCGCCGCTCATTATTCACAAGTCACTGCTTTCAAAGTGGAAGTCATTGATATATATTCTAAAGTACACAGTATTGATATTTGTAGTTGCACTAATTAAGCTGATCATCGATTTGATAAAAAGGCCTAAAATATTTTTTAATCCGGTAGTTTTTTTGTTTGTAAGTTTTTTAACCTACTACGTAGTTTTTTCAATCGCTATGGGCTATATTTCTGTATCAATGGGCGGTCTTGACGGTCGCATGTACTTCGGTCTTAATTTAATGATGCCGATTATATCGTTACTGTATCTATTAGGATTAAGTACTGTTTTAAAAAATGGATCGAACGCATAAGACAAATAATAACTTTTACATTTCTATGCTGAACGGTCAAATGTAATGCTCCCTATTAGTGATGCTAAAAAAGTATTGCCTTGAAAATCCGTCTATTGCGGCAAACGCAATAAAAAAAGCGGGAAAATTATGACTTTGGATAACAACAATATCGATGTCGTCTTTGTGAATCCTGGTAGCCGGCAGGCTGTTTATCAGGCGATATCAGAATCGACAAAAAAGAAGAGTAGATACACTTTTTTGTTACTGAGAATATTAGTTGTTTCAACAGGCATTGTTTTTGGGGTGATATGGCTTAGCGGCGATCAGCGATGGGATAAGCTTCTGTCAATATTTTGCCGGATAAGCCCGCTTGTTTTTGGAGCAACATTTGGGATTTTTGTTGTTGGTCAGATAATGTTGGCTTTTCGGTGGTGGCTATTGCTGAGAACTCAATCAATTATTATAAGTTTTTCTGCAGTGGTGAGGCTATATTTTTTGGGTTTATTTTACAGTAATTTTATGCCAGGTTCTGTAGGGGGGGATTTAATTCGTGCCTGGTATGTTACACAGCATACTAACAAGAGATTTGAGGCCGCATTAAGTGTGCTTGTTGACCGTATAATCGGATTATTCAGCATTTTGCTGGTAGCATCTTTTTCCTATGCCGTTTTCCTTACATCGGAAGCAAGAAGAAAAATTAGTGAAGATAATTTTTTCAAAATCGTTGGCGACCATAGTAATATTTTACTTTGGTTTGTTATTGTGGCATTGGTTGTTTCGGCTTTAGCTTTTATATTTAAATCCGGCAGGATAATATTCGGAAAAATATTTTCAAAAATTTATTTTTACAGTGCCAAAACTTTAAAGAAACTATACGATGCGATTGTGATTTATTGCAGTAAACCATTGGCGGTTATTGCGGCATTTGGTTTGACGTTTTTTTTGCTGATACTGACGATTACAGGATTTTGGATTCTTGGCAGAAATATTGGAATCGGAGTCGGTTTGGAATATTATTATGTTTTCTTTACATTGACATGGGTATTAGGTTCAGTGCCAGTTAGTATTGGCGGTGTAGTAGTAGTAGAGGGATTATTGGCATATATGTTCATTAATTTTGCCGGCGTAGAACCAGAAGCGGCGTTAGCGTTAGCGTTATGCCAGCGAGTTTTTCTGATGATTTCTTCGTTGCCGGGAGCAGTTATACATATTTCCGGCAGACATCTGCCGAAAAAGTTTTCTGTTGACTTTAAGTGACCTGCCCCCCGAAAACTGTACCAGTTGCAAATGCTAATTTTATACTTGAGCAGGGAATGGATGTTGATACAATTTGCACCAAGAGTCCTAAACTTTGGGGAAAAGTAATGTATAAGAAAGTGAGAACAAAATGACTGTAAATGGGAAAAATATTAGGGAACTGCAGCAAAAGGCAAGTGAGATCCGTAAGGTGCTTTTAGATATGTGCTGTGAAGCCAGAACCGGTCATGTAACATCAGCTTTCTCCAGCGTGGAAATATTAGTAGCTTTATATCATGGGGGGATTCTCAGGTATGATCCTAAAAACCCGTCATGGGAAGGTCGAGACAGGTTTATAATGAGCAAGGGGCAGGCCAGTGTACTGTTATATCCTATTTTGGCAGATGTCGGTTATTTTCCGAAGGAGGATATTGGCGGTTTTTGTAAGGCGGAGGGTAAGTTTGGTGTTCATCTCCAGCATAGTGTGCCGGGAGCTGAAATAACTTCCGGTTCACTGGGTATGGGATTTGGGATTGCTACCGGAATAGCTTTGGCAGCCAAGCTAAACAGCGAACTTCATATGGTGTATGCTTTGCTTGGTGATGCGGAATGTTATGAAGGCTCCATCTGGGAGGCTGCGATGTTTGCCAATCACAATAAATTGAATAATCTGGTCGCTATTGTTGACAGAAATTATCTTGGCGTAACAAATTTTACAGAGAATATGCTGCAGTTGGAGCCTTTGGAGGAAAAATGGAAGTCCTTTGGGTGGAATGCAGTTTCTATTGACGGACATTCTTTTGAAGAGATACTGGGTGTTCTTAAAGGCGTGCGGTCCAGGCAATCTTCCAGACCTCTTGTAGTCATAGCCAAATCGGTTAAAGGTAAAGGTGTGTCGTTTATGTGCGATAAACCTCTGTGGCATGGTGTACCACCTACCAGCGAAGAAGATGTGCACTCAGCTAAGGCAGAGTTACAATATTTATAGGATCATTCTTTGTATTAAAAATATAATGAAGGGTTATTGCTTATGGAAAAAATATCACAACGCGATGCGTTTTGGGACAGGATTTATGAGATTGCCAAGCAGGACAAAGATGTTGTTCTCGTGATAGCAGATATGGGGGCGCCAGCTCTTGATAAATTCAAAATAGAGCTATCAGCACAATATATCGATGTCGGAATTGCCGAACAGCAGGGTGTTGCTGTTGCCTCTGGGTTAGTTTTAAGCGGCAAGAAGGCATTTGTATATGCGATTGCACCATTTATTGC
Source organism: Phycisphaerae bacterium (assembly GCA_026386845.1). GTDB lineage: Bacteria > Planctomycetota > Phycisphaerae > Sedimentisphaerales > UBA12454 > JAPLMW01. Next base: position 53,757 of record JAPLMW010000077.1, on the reverse strand, counting down.
GCTGCGATGCTATGAACATACGCGGGTCAACCTGGCTTCCATGAATCTTCCTGTTACTCTTGTTGGTGTTGGTGCAGGAGTAAGCTACGATGATTCAGGTCCTACACATCATGCGGTTGATGATCTTTCTGTTTTGCGTATTTTGCCGAACTTGAAGATATATAATGCAACTGATTCGGTTATGGCAAAGGCCTTTGCTGATATGTCGTGTAAACTGGACCATCCCAATTATGTTCGTCTGGACAGGAAAGTACTGCCGACTATCTATGATAAAAACACTGATTTTTCAACTGGTATAACAGAACTTGCATCTGGTTCAGATGTATGTATTGTAGCGACTGGGAATATGGTTCATCGTGCGCTCCATGTCAGCGAAGATTTAAAGAAAAACGGCATCAAAGCAGGTGTAGTGGATGTATATATGTTTCCGATAAACGAGGATCTTTTTGTGAATAAAGTCAAAGATGCAGCACAGATCGTGACTCTCGAGGAACATACCTTGCCCGGTGGCTTGGGAAGCGCTGTCTGTGAAGTATTGTGTGATAATCAGTTGCTTAAACCTGTAAAACGAATAGGAATGAATTTCAAAACAGGGTATTGTTATAAGTATGGAGGAAGAGATAATATCCAATCTTTGTATGGACTCGACAAAAAAAGTATTGTTCAGGCCATTATGTCGCAATTGAAAGAGTCGTATGTCTGCAAAAAATAGGCTTGATTTATTGCTGATTAATCCGGGTAACAGAGAACAGCTTTATCAAAAATTAGGTAGTAATCTGTCGGCAATAGAGCCTCCTATATGGGCAGGTTTAATAGCGACGTTTGTACGGAACAAAGGGTATAGTGTACAGATCTTAGATGCCAACGCGGAAGGACTTGGTCCGGTTGATACTGCCCAGCGTGTTGCCCAGATTGGGCCTGTTTTGACAGCTATTGTAGTTTATGGACAGAACCCTTCTGCCTCGACCATGGTTATGCCTGCCGTAAGTACCGCCTGCCGTCAGATCAAACAAACCATCCCTGATCAAAAAGTTCTTTTAGTCGGTGGGCATGTTGCAGCGATTCCCGAGCAGACGTTACGTGAAGAAGATTGCGATTTTGTCTGTGACGGTGAAGGGCCCTATACCGTTGTAGAGCTCTTAGAGGTACTGAAGCAGAAAAAACCAGCTCTTGAGAAGGTAAGAGGGCTTTTATATTGGGATGACGATAATATCATTCATAATGAATCGGCCTCATTGGTTATGGACCTGGACAGTGAGATGGAAGGTGTTGCATGGGACCTTCTTCCGATGCAGTTGTACAGGGCCCATAATTGGCAATGTTTTGCACATATAAATAAACGTCAGCCTTATGCTTCTTTGTATACTACTCTTGGATGTCCTTTCTGCTGTTCTTTCTGTTGTATTCAGGCTCCGTTTAAAGCAGGAGAAAAGGTTCTTGGGTATTCTCCTGAGGTGAGTACTTACAGGAAATGGTCTCCACAGTCTATTATAAAACAGATAGATATCTTGGTTAATGACTACGGCGTAAAAAACATAAAGTTTGCTGATGAAATCTTTGTCTTAAATAAAAAACATGTACTGGGTATCTGCGATCTTATCATAGAACGCGGATATGATCTTAATATATGGGCTTATGCCAGAGTCGATTTATGGAGTGGAGAAGTTCTGGCGAGAATGAAACAGGCTGGTATCCACTGGATATGTCTTGGGATCGAATCCGGAAATTCACATGTATGTGATAATGTGCATAAAGGGTATAAGCACAGGGATGTCTTTACTGCGGTGGAAGCTTTCAGGAATGCCGGTATTCATATTATTGCCAACTATCTTTTTGGTCTGCCGGAAGATGATATGAAGAGTATGCAGGAAACACTGGATCTAGCCCTTACCTTGAATTGTGAATTTGCTAATTTTTATTGTGCCATGGCTTATCCTGGTTCCAAATTGTATGATCAGGTAAAGGAAAAAGGCCTGCCCTTACCGGAAAACTGGGCTGGTTATTCTCAGCATGCTTATGATACTTTACCACTGCCGACAAACTATTTAAAAGGTGTTGAGGTACTCAAATTCCGTGACAGGGCCTTTGGTACTTATTTCAACAATCCCAAATACCACCAAATGCTATTGGCTGCGTTTGGACCTGGAATCGTCGAACATGTCAAAGAGATGGCATCATATAAATTAGAGCGGAAGTATATAACCGAATCTTAGGAAAGAATGATTTAATGAAGAGATTATTCTTGATTCTGTAAAAAAGACAGGTCGTCTGCTTATTATTGATACGGATTGGATAACAGGTGGAGTAGGAGTTGAAATTGCTGCTATTATGGGCGGAAAAAGGGTTCAATTATTTAAAGGCACCAATCCAGCGAATTGGTTGGCCGGATATACCTATACCAGCCAGCTATGTTTTAGAAGAAGCATTTTATCCCGGAGTGGAAGAAATTATTAACGCTGTAAAGGAGGTAATAAGGTGAGAATTTTAGTTACAGGTGCGGCCGGTTACATTGGTTCTGTCCTTTGTCCTGAATTATTAAGAAAAGGTCATGAGGTAATCGCCATTGATAATTTTATGTATAATCAGACATCATTATTGGATAGTTGCTTTTATGAAAAACTGACTATTGTTCGCGGCGATACGCGTGATGAAAAACTTATGTCTAAACATATAAAGGATGTTGATGTTATACTGCCTTTGGCTTGTTTGACAGGGGCACCGATTTGTGTCAGAGACCCTATTGCGGCTCGGACTGTAATTCTGGATGCAATAAAAATGATATTGAGTTTATGCAGCAAAAAACAAATAGTAATTTACCCGACAACCAACAGCGGGTATGGCATAGGACAAAAAGACAAATTTTGCGACGAAAATACCCCTTTAAACCCGATTTCCTTATATGGCCAATTGAAAATGGAGGCAGAAAAAGCCATCCTTGGTGCCGGCAACAGCATTACGTTGAGGCTGGCAACCGTTTTTGGCGCAAGCCCCAGAATGCGTCTGGACCTTCTGGTTAATGATTTCACTTATAGAGCGGTATATGACCGCTTTATAGTTCTTTTCGAGGCGCACTTTAAGCGGAATTATATTCATATTCGTGATATCGCCAGAGTATTTATTCATTGTCTGGATAATTTTGAAAATATGAAAAATGAGCCGTATAACATCGGGCTAAGCGACTGTAATATAAGTAAACGCCAATTATGTGAAGAAATTAAGAAATTTGTGCCGGAATTTCATATTTTAGAATCAGAAATGGGGCAGGATCCCGACAAAAGGGATTATATTGTCAGTAATAAAAAAATAGAATTGACAGGATTTAAACCCAAATATAACCTACAGTTCGGCATAAATGAACTGATAAAGGCGTATAATGTTTTAAAAAGAAATCAATATGCGAATATTTAGCTAATAAAGGAGATTGAAAAAATGATCATTTGTAGAACTCCATATCGCATTTCGTTTTTTGGCGGCGGAACGGATTATCCTGTCTGGTACAAGGAAAATGATGGTGCTGTTTTAGCAACAACTATTGATAAATATTGCTATATTTCTTGCAGGTATTTGCCGCCTTTTTTCGAGCATAAATATAGAGTTGTTTATTCGAAAGTAGAAGACGTAAAAAGTATTTCTCAAATTGAGCATCCTTCTGTAAGGGCCACGCTCCAATATATGGATATTAAGAATGGTGTGGAGATACACCATGATGGCGATTTGCCCGCGAGAACCGGGCTTGGTTCCAGCTCCTCTTTTACCGTAGGTATGTTGCATAGTTTTTATGCCCTAAAGGGGTTGATGCCGACTAAATCACGTATAGCCAAGGAAGCGATTCACATTGAACGCGATGTTCTTAAGGAGAATGTAGGTTCGCAGGACCAGGTTCTGGCAGCTTTTGGCGGTTTTAAAAAAATCAACTTTAGTGGTGATGATAACTTCAAGTTGACACCTATAGTAGTGACTCCCAGCAGGCTACAGGAGCTCAATGACCATATAATGCTTATTTTTACAGGATTTTCCCGGTTTGCATCCGATATAGCAAAGAGTCAGATAGAAAATATCCATAAGAAGAAGTCTGAATTAGCGGATATGTATAGCATGGTAGATGTGGCAATAGAGATTCTTACCAGCGGCAGAGATATTAAAGATTTTGGGAAATTACTTCATGAGTCATGGAAGTTAAAACGGAGTTTGACTGATAGGATATCTACTTCCCAAATAGATGATATCTACGAGGTCGCTCATAAGGCAGGGGCTATCGGGGGAAAATTACTGGGTGCAGGAGGAGGCGGTTTTGTAATATTATTTGCCGAACCTGATAAACAAAATATGATAAAGAATTCTTTGAAAGATTTCCTGCACGTCCCATTTAAATTTGAGAAATCAGGCAGCGAAATTGTTTTTCATAGCGATTCTTATGAGCCTCTTGGCGATATTGAGATTCAACCTGTTCCTGCGGGTAAATTAATAGAAGCAAAGGAAAAAGCAAAAACTAAAATTGTTGAGGTTGGAACGAAATCAAAAGACACAATTCCGGAAACAGGTAAAATTTTACGGTAATTGATCGAAAGTAAAAGTTTGGTTCTGCCGGTAAATACCTGGAGGGGCAAATAATAAAATGGCTGTTTTTGATACTGGGTGTGTAGATGTGGTTGTTTTGTGCGGCGGTATGGGAACGAGGTTGAAGACCGTTGTTGATGGCAAGCCTAAGCCTATGGCTGAAATAGATAACCGTCCGTTTATTGATATATTAATTGGGTATATTTCTATATTTGGATTTCAGCGGTTTATTCTTTGCGCAGGTTATAAGGCTGAATCTATACAAGAATATTATAAAAGCAAAAAATGCAAAGTTGAGATACTTGTAATAAAAGAGCAAGAACTCTTGGGTACGGGAGGCGCTGTTAAGAATGTCCAGCCATTGATCGGTAGTAATCCGTTTTTGGTTCTAAATGGCGACTCATTTCTTGATATGGATTTATGCAAGTTTGTTGAGTTTCATCTGGAGAAAAAGGCTCTCTTATCAATCGCTTTAATTAATACTAAAGATGCAAAGAGTTATGGCTCAATAGAAGTAGATAATTCAGGCAGGATTGTGGAATTCTGCGAGAAAAAAGAAAAGAATCAGGAAAGTATGATTAACGCAGGAATTTACCTTTTTAATCGTGAAATTTTTTCTTTGATGCCGAGTGCCAGAAAATTTTCTCTTGAATACGATTTTTTTCCAAAGATTGTTAATAGAGAGATATACGGATATTTAACAAAGGGCCTGTTTATAGATATCGGCACTCCAGAGCGATATGCCAAAGCGAAACAGTTATTAAAAGATTTTAGCACTATTAATATACCAAATAAGAAAGTGGCTTATGGGGGAAAATACTGATCTTTTGTTATCAACCACGGAGCGGTGGTGGGCAAAGCAAAAAAGATATAACAACAACTGCAGCTTCTTATAAAAGGAATAGTTTATCAGGCTTATTTCTGCAGAATCAGTGTATTTAAAGTGTTGTCGCCCAATATGAAGAGTAATTTGATTAATGCCATTTTTATGGAGAAAACGAATGAAAGTCCCATTCGGAACAATATCAATAACAGAACAATCTAAGAGTCTAATCAGCAGTATACTTGTTTCCGGTCGTGTTTCCAATGGTAAATACGTTCGTGAATTTGAACAGAAGTTTGCGGAATTGACCGGAACTAAGGAAGCGGTGGCATTAAGCAGTGGAACTGATGCAGACGCTTTAGCTCTAGCGGTTCTCTATGATTTTGGTGCGAAACGCATGGATGAGATACTTGTTCCGGCTTTGTCTTTTGTCGCGACAGGTAATGCAGTTTTACAAGCCGGGTTTAAGCCTGTGTTTGTTGATGTTGAAAGAGAAACTTTAAATATTAATCCTATGCTTATCGAGAAAACTATTACTAAAAAAACCCGCGCTATAATGCCGGTACATCTTATGGGTAAACCGGCCAAGATGGATGAGATAAATAAAATTGCCAAAAAGCATAAATTGTTTGTTATCGAAGATGCCGCTGAAGCACATGGCGGTGTTTATAAGGGTAAAAATGTCGGTACCTTGGCTGATATGGCTGCTTATAGCTTATATATTGCGCATATCATTACTACTATAGAAGGAGGAGTTGTTACCACCGATAGAGAAGATTTTGCTGAAATTCTGAGATCTTTGCGTTCTCATGGACGGGCTTGCAAATGTAAATTATGCGTGGTTAACACTAATTCCGGCTATTGCCAAAAACGCTTCAATTATGGCAGAGATATTCGATTTATTTTTGAAAGAGTCGGTTATTCTTGCAAGATGAACGAGATAGAAGCTGCTGTAGGTATAGGAAGCCTAAAAAACTGCAAGAAGATAATCAGTAAGAGAAGAGAAAACTTACTTAAGTTTATAGAAAGGCTGACTGAATTTGACGAATATTTTACTACTATTCATGAAGAAAAAAATGAAAAAATCGGGCCGCATGCATTTCCTATAATTCTGAAAGAAGGCCTCCCTTTTACCAGGGACCAACTCACCGATTATTTGGATAAAAACGGCATCGACACCAGAGATTTATTTACCTCAATGCCTACACAATGCCCTGGATTTTCCTTTTTAGGCTATAAATTGGGTGATTTTCCTAATGCCGAATATATAGGTAATAATGGTTTACATATAGGAGTACATCAGGATTTAGGCGAAGAACATATTGATTACTTCTTTAAGACGCTAAGAGATTTTTTGAAAAAGGTCGCATAGCGAAGATGAAAAAAGACTCTACAATATATGTTGCCGGCCATAGCGGTCTTATAGGCTCTGCTATCGTAAGAAACTTGAATTTGCAGGGCTATAAAAACATCTTAACCAGGAGTCACACAGAACTCGATCTTATTAACCGCAAAAGAACCGAAGACTTTTTTCGTAAGGAAAAACCGGAGTATATTTTTTTAGCAGCGGCAAAAGTCGGCGGTATCTACGCTAACAGCACATATCCTGCCGAATTTATCTACGAAAATATTATGATCCAGACAAATATCATTGACCTTGCCTACAAATATGGAGTAAAAAAACTTCTTTTTTTGGTAAGTTCCTGTGTGTATCCGAAGTTTTGTAAGCAGCCAATGAAAGAGGAATACATTTTAACTGGGGCAATTGAACCGACAAATGCGCCATTTGCGATCGCAAAGCTGGCAGGCTTTAAGATGTGTCAAGCGTATAACTGTCAATATAAAACGAATTTTATTTCCGTTGTCCCGGCGAATGTTTATGGTGTCAATGATCACTACGATGAAAATGCGCATGTGTTAACTTCCCTTATAAAAAAATTTCACGAGGCAAAGTTAACCCACGCCGATAGCGTGACAATATGGGGTACAGGCAAGCCAAAGCGGGAATTTATATATGCCGATGACGTGGCGAATGCTTGCATTTTTCTTATGCAGAAATATAACTTGAATGATATTATTAACATCGGTACCGGTATTGAAACCTCAATCAAAGAATTAGCAGTATGTATCAAAAACGTTGTTGGTTTTGAAGGGGAAATAATATACGATACCACCAAACCCGATGGTAATATTAGACGATCCCTGGATATAAGTAAAACGAAGAAAATTGGCTGGTATGCTGGTATTGATTTAGAAAAAGGGCTTAAGAAAACATACAGGTGGTTTAAGATATTTTCACATGTTTCCTAAAATTTCAATAATTATGGCCACTTATAGTGGGGGGCAATATTTATCTGATCAAATAAAATCTATACTTGGACAAAGCTATAAAGAATGGCAGCTGACCATACGGGACGATAATTCCAGAGATAACACACAGGATGTAATAAAGGAATATACTCAGAGATATCCCGAGAAGATCAAATTAGTATCAGATAGAGATAGCAATATCGGCACTTCGCAAAATTTCTTACGCCTTCTTAACCATGCTGATACAGACTATGTTATGTTTTGTGATCAGGATGACATATGGTTATCAGACAAAATTGAGATTACTTTTAATAAAATGAGAGAGATCGAAGAAGAATTTGGCGTGGATATCCCAGTATTAATCCATACAGACCTTAAGGTAGTTGATAAAAATCTTGATATAGTTTCTAACTCGTTTTGGAAATATCAGCACTTGGCTCCTCAAAAAGGAAAAACTTTAAATAGATTGCTGGTCCAAAATGCCATAACCGGATGCACGGTGATGATAAACAAAACATTAAAAGGCAAGATTAAATTGCTGCCGGAGCAAACGATCATGTATGACTGGTGGATATCTCTTGCAGCCGCTGCGTTTGGTAAAATTGATTATGTGCCGAGAGCCACTATATTATACAGACAGCATGATAGCAATAACATCGGCGCCAAAGAGTGGAACTTGGGTTATATAATGAATATGGCAAGATTAAACAGGAGTAATCTTAAAAGTATTTTGCAAAAAACCCAACAGCAGGCAAAAGCTTTTTTAGATATTTTCAGAGATGAATTAACAGAAAAAGATATAGATTCATTGAATGTATATTCAACTCTTGACCGGCAAAGTTTTTTTATTAAAAGATTGAATCTAATAAAATATAGCTTTTTGAAAATGGGTTTTCTGAGAAATATTAAATTGTTTTTGTTCGTATGAAAGTTGCCATAAATTGTTTTTTCATAAAATTAAAAATCTATGATTGAAAAGAAAATTTCTGTTCTTATTTTTACCTATAATGCAGGTCGTGAATTTTCGAGCCTGCTGGACGGATTGCAAAAACAAACTGTAAAACCTGCCCAAATTTTGGTAGTTGACTCTGAATCTGCCGACGGAACAGCAGAACTTGCCGAAAGCCGAAACTGCAAAGTAATCACAATTAACCGTGCCAATTTTGATCATGGAACTACAAGAAACCTGACAGCGTCTGAAATCTCAGGTGAATTCGCGATATTTCTCACTCAGGATGCAACCCCTGTCGATGAACATATGATTGCCGAACTAATAGGACCTATGCAAGCGGACTCGAAGATAGCTATGTGCTATGGTCGCCAATTGCCCAGACCGAATGCCGCTCCTCTGGAACGCTTTGCACGGGAGTTTAACTATCCTGCCGAGTCCATTCTAAAAACCAAGAATGATATTAAAACCCTGGGTCTGAAAACTTTTTTCTGTTCTAATACATGCTCAGCCATTCGTTGCTCTATCTTTAACAAATTGGATGGATTCAAAAATAATGTCATTGTAAATGAAGATATGCTTTTTGCTGCTAAGGCCATTATCAATGATTATTCGGTTTATTACTCAGCAGCGGCAAAAGTCTATCACAGCCACCCATTTTCTTTACCGCAAACGTTTAAACGTTATTTTAATATTGGACGATTCTTTGCCGACAACAAATGGATTCTCAAGCATGCTGGTCTTAATAATTACAGCGGTGATATGTTAAAAGCTGGCGTAAAAACATTCTGGAAGGAACGAATGCCGTATTGTATAGTTGCGATGTTTGCCGAATTTACCATAAAAGTAATTGCTTTTAAACTTGGCTGGTATTACCAGATATTATTCCACAAGAAACATGATACGTATCTATAATCATCCTGGTAACTTATTTTTCTTACGATATACACTTATCACTTTCTATATATAACCATGTTGATAGTTTTTTCCCTTTCATCGGTATATTTGTATACTACTTTACCTGACAGTTCTGCTATTGCCGCTTCATCTTTTGGATTTTTCAATATTTTCACAACATATACAGCACTGGATGGAATACTTTCGTTCTCATATATCACCCCTTCTCGCTGAGCATAAAAAGTTATCCGCATATCCGGCACGGCTATAATATCCGCCGGAGCAGTATTTTCCTTCAACCATTTTGCTGCATCTCTGTAGCCCTGCCTTTTTTCACTAATAAGCCCCGATAGCTTCACAAGACAAATCAGCATTCCCACTGTCAATAAAATGAAAAACCATTTTTGTGTATTTTTCTGTTTATTCTCATTTTCTGTTATATTAATTCCGCTTATCCAGTCTGCAATTATAACAAGGCCTGTCGGTATATAAAAAACAGTAAAGGCAATCATCGGCATAAAGTGTCTTCTGCTTATATAGCCATAATTGATATGCAGCAGCAACATCATTGCTACGTATAAAATTATCAAAGCCAATATAAATAATCTGCTGTCCGTCAGAAATTCCTTTGGCCTTCGGAAATGATAATAAAGACCAATTATTAACGGCAGCATAAAAAAATACATCAGATTTTCACCAATTCTCTCCGTAAATTTACCTAAAGCCTTTAGTATATCTTTCGGCATTACGGATGCTATGTAAGCCGGCCTTTCAACTCTTTCGGATTGACAATTCTTATCGAAGCTTATAACAGCTTTTAGCTTTGGGGGTAAAATTTCACCTTTTATTTTAGAATAGGGAACAACCGGCATCAAAAATCCAACGATTAAAATTAACGTCAAACAAACAACTTTAACCCTGCTAATACCAGGCTTTGGAATGAATAAGCCAACTAATGACCAAAGCATTGCATACAATACGATTTGGGCGCACTCAGGCCTTATCATATATCCAAAGCCTGTAAATAATCCTGCAGTTGCAAACATCCACCAGTTCCCCAGAATGCTTCCATAAATTAGGAATAAAAGAGCTGTCGCCAGAAAAAAAAGATGCGGCCATTCGCGAAGAACATCACTGCCGTATTCTGCCGGATATGGCAGGAAAATTAAAATTAATATTCCCCAAAAGCTGTGTTTCTCTCTAACCAGTATTTTACCGATAAAATACAAAGGTATAATAGCAAGCAATCTGAATAATAATGTCATGCTTTGAGCCGAATATATCCATGTTTGAATAGAGTTGTCGTTGGTAAATAATAGAACCAGTTTATGTGTTAAAAGAATAAGAAAGGGATAAGCGAAATAAGATGTTTTTATTATGCCAATGGGGTCTTTTGCAAAATTTTGGGCAAGTTGTATGTTGTAGCAGCCGTCATTAGCTATCAAAACTGTTGTAGCAATTAAATATACGCCGATGCATAACGTTGCTGCAAGCAGTATTAAAATGTTGATAAAATCTTTATGTTTGACTGATTGTTCAGAAGTCATTTTTAGTATGCGTTTTTACCTTTTATAACATGCCATGGTGTGCGCAGCAAAATCCATATATCCAGCATCCATGACCAATTTCTGACATAATGCAGGTCATATAACAACCTTTTTCTAAGAGATGTGTCCCCGCGTAAATCATGCACCTGCGCCCAGCCGGTCATGCCTGCTTTGACCTTGTGTCTAAGCATATAATTTTTGTATTCTTCAGAGAATTGTTTTGCATAAACCGGACGCTCCGGCCTCGGGCCGACCAGGCTCATTTGGCCCTTTACTACATTTATAAGTTGAGGAAGTTCATCAAGGCTGATGCGGCGCAGCCACACCCCAATAAACGTACGCCTGATATCATTGTGTTTGGCCCATTGAGGACCGGTTTCGGTTTCGGCATCCACTGTCATAGTCCGGAATTTGATTATCTCGAATTCTTTCTGACCTATTCCCATTCGCTTCTGTTTATAGAACACCGGCCCATTACTAGTCAGCTTGATTAAAACAGCTATGACTACCATCGGTACTGCAAATAAAACTAATAATATTAGAGCAATAACACGATCAAAAATTTCCTTTAAAATTATATTGGCACCGCTTAGCGGAGAATCTGCCGCGGAAAATAGAATATTAGAACCTATGCTTATAATGGTAATAGCACTTACCGAAGTCAGGTCGCCCCAGTCCGGCATAATGCGTATCGTTGTACCTGAAGATTGAATGGCTTTGAGGCTCGGGTATGCTTTTTGTGCCTCATTTCCGCCTAAGGTAAGGTAGACTTCGTCTATTACGCTGGTTTTGACTAATTCAGTTAGTCTATCAATAGGACCATATACAGGCACTCCAAGCAATTCAGTGCCAATGCAACTTGGATTATCGTCCACAAAAAAAGCACACTTTAACCCCAGCCACCCCATCTGTTCGATGTCACGGACAAGTTGTTGACCTTTTTGACTGGCTCCTATTACAATATAATATCGCAGGTTGTATCCTTTCGCACGCAGATGTCGCATTATTGCCATTGTGAACAAATGTGAAAAGAACAAGCCTGCAAATAACATAAGTATAAACATGGTTAATAGTTTGCGTGAATATGGAACATTCTGGAGATAGTAAAAAAATGCCAATAAAAAAAATCCGTTGTAGAGACTGGCTTTGCAAATATCCACAAGCTGGAAAAATATATTTTGTGTTCTTTTGGGCTTATATAGACCGGTAAGCAGACAGCTCAGATAGCAAATCAGGACTACCGGAAGAGTTAATGCCAAATGTCTTTTGAAATCCGGTATTCCCTTAGGTGTGGCAAATAATCCTGACAGGAATCTGAAATAGAAGACAAAAAGCCAGATACAGCCTGTGATACAAATGTCGTTAGCCGAGCGAAACAAAGACACAAAAATTGCATATTGCTTTAACACATTACACTTTCAAACCTAACCTCGAGTTCTTTGCATATCTACACCTGTGCACGGGTTTTGGAGCAGTAGTGCCATATCATTAGGCAACATTTTTGACTTTTTTTCAAGCATTATTTAAAACCTTACTGTCTGTAGCCTTTGTTCAGGTTCAGCGACAAATTCCCTTTACGGTTAAAAGACTATCCTGCCAAGCACTGAATCGTTTCTGGCCCCTATAAAATGGAATAACAGGACTGTAACTATCCATTTTATCTTTAAAAAGCTGAATTGCGTGAACCGCCTTCTGCACCAAAATTTGCACCAAAGCTTCTTCTTTGGTGCTTCTTGGGTTCTTCTTTAGTTCTACTTTAATTCCGTAAGTACTTTTCTGGTCTGTTGTAACATCTTATCCTGCAAATAGTTACAAAAGCCCTTAATCGGACTGTCGATCCGAAGTCCGTTATGGGATGCCTTACGGCAGTTGAGGGTTCGAACTCCTTCGACTTACGGAGTTTAGAAAATTTCAGAGGCAGGAGGTAATCGAAAAAGATTCGGCTATCTGATTTGGGATTTTAATTAGTCTTGTGTGAACTTAGTTTGTGCCTTAACGCTTCCATATACAGATAAAAGACCGGTGTTACGTAAAGCGTCAGGGTTTGCGAAAATAACAAACCACCAACAACAGCAAGACCTAAAGGTCTTCTTGATTCGGCGCCTGCGCCGAAGCCCATCGCAATCGGCAGGCCGGCCATCAAAGCGGCCATTGTGGTCATCATAATGGGACGAAATCTTATCAGGCAGGCCTCGAAGATAGCATCGTGCGGATTTTTCCCTTCAGTCCGCTGGGCTTCAATGGCAAAGTCAATCATCATAATGCCGTTTTTCTTGACCAGGCCGACAAGCATAATTATCCCGACAAATGCGTATATTGACAGCTCCGTCCTAAAAATTAACAGAGTGAGTAATGCGCCGAAACCCGCGAAAGGAAGAGCTGAAAGGATAGTAATAGGATGAATAAAACTTTCGTACAAAACGCCGAGCACAATATAAATGACAAGAATCGCCAGTACCAGCAATAAACCAAGCCCCTGCAGGGAAGAACGGAATGCGGCAGCGGTTCCCTGGAAGCTTGTATTAATCGTTGACGGCAAATTTTCCTTTGCCAGTCGGTCAACGGTGTCAACGGCGTCACCCAGCGAAATGCCGGGTTTTAAGTTGAAAGATATTGTAACAGCAGGTAATTGCCCCTGATGGTTAATAGTAAGAGGACCTACGCCGGTGGTAAAGCTCGCCAGGGAATCCAGCGGAATAAGCTTGCCTGTAATATCCGAGCGGACGTAAAGCAAACTTAAAACAGAAGGGTCGAGCTGATATTCAGGAAGCAATTCGGTAATGACCAGATATTGATTATCAGGCGCAAGTATAGTCGAAACCTGGCCTGAGCTGTAAGCATAAGATAAAGCTGTTTCAATTTGTTCCGCGGTAACACCAAGGGTTGCAGCCTTGTCTCTTTGAATATTGATGCTGACTTTCGGATTTTTGACTTGTAAATCGCTTGTGATATCCTGAAAGCCGGGCAGAACCTGAATTTTCTGCTCCATTATGGCGGCATATTTATATAATTCCTCGGTGTCAGGAGATTGAAGCGTATATTGATATTGGCTTTTTGCCATTCGGCCGCCTAACTGGATAGTGGGGGGGTTTTGCAAATAAACTTTGATGCCCGGCACAGCGGCCAAATCATTGCGCCACATTTGAATCAGCTCGTCGACAGAATATTTACGCTCCGATTTGGGTTTTAGACGGATAAAAAAAGAGCCGGTGTTACTGCCGGAACTTCCGCGAGAACCGGCACTGGACATAAACGAATCGATTTCCGGCATTTTCTGTAAAACAGCATTAACAGCCTGCTGGTGCTCAAACATTGATTGATAAGAAATACCCTGCAGGCCTTCTGTGGAACCAAATATCTGGGCACGGTCTTCGCTGGGCAAAAATCCTTTCGGAAGCCAGATAAACAGAAAGACAGTGCCAATAAGAATAATTGCTGAGAAGACCATTGAGCTTCGTTTATTTATGAGGACCCACCTAAGCGTCCGTTCATAAAAAGCGAGCATCCATTTATAAATTCGCTCGGTAAATTCGTACGCTCTGCCGTGGTGCACCTCTTCGGGTGAATGGAGAAAGCGACTGGCAAGCATAGGAGTAAGCGAAAGGGCGACAAAACCGGAAACAAGAACGGCGGTGCCGATAGTAACAGCGAATTCGCGGAAGAGCCTTCCTATAAGGCCGCCCATAAAAAGAATCGGGATAAATACGGCCGCAAGAGAAACGGTCATACTCACGATGGTAAAACTGATTTCTTTTGCGCCGTCAATAGAAGCCTTCAATCTGGTCTTTCCCATTTCCATATGCCGCACAATATTTTCGAGCATAACAATAGCGTCATCGACAACAAAACCGACCGACAGGGTCAATGCCATCAAAGACAGATTGTCCAGACTATAATTAAGCAGGTACATAACCATAAAGGTGCCAATTATCGCCATCGGAAGGGCAAGACTTGGAATAACAGTAGCGGAAACATTACGCAGGAAAATAAAGATAACCAGAACAACCAGAACCAGAGTAAGAAGCAGAGTAAATTGGACATCATTGACCGACTCTTTAATCGGGATAGAGCGGTCAATTAAAATTTTCACGGAAACGGAAGCCGGCAATTTTTCGGCGAAAGTAGGCAGCAGTTCTTTAACAGCGTTTGCGACCTCGACTGTGTTAGTGCCGGGCTGACGCTGAACAGCCAGAATTATCGATCTTTGCTGAGAATTACTGTCAATATACCAGGCGGCAACTTTATTATTTTCGACGCTGTCCATAACATGCGCGATTTTATCAAGACGAATGGGCGAACCGTTTCGATAAGCGACTATTAAAGGACGGTAAGCCTCTGCGTTATTAAGCTGGCCGGTTGCCTCAACGGTAAAGGCGCGATGAGGGCCGTACAAAACTCCTGTGGGTATATTTACATTGCCTTTTTGAATAGCAGCAACGGCCTCGTTGATGCTCAAGCCCTGATTAGACATAATCATCGGGTCAAATTGAATTCTTACTGCATATTTTTGCGAGCCGTGCACCTGTACCTGGGCGACACCATTAATCATTGAAATTCTCTGGGCCATCAAAGTTTGGCCGTATTCATCCAGAGAGGACAAAGGCAGAGTCGGACTGGTAAGCGCAATAAATAAAATCGGCTGGTCTGCGGGATTTACTTTCTGATAACTTGGCGGGCTGGGCATATCCTGCGGCAGCCGCCGAAGAGTCTGCGCGATAGCGGCCTGCACATCCTGAGCGGCTGCGTCTATATCACGATTAAGATTGAACTGAAGAATTATCTGGGTACTTCCCAAAGCGCTGGCCGAAGTCATAGAGTCGATGCCGGCGATAGTTGAAAACTGCTTTTCCAAAGGAGTCGCAACGGCGGCGGCCATCGTTTCGGGACTTGCTCCGGGCAACGAAGCGGAAACCTGAATTGTTGGGAAATCCACATTCGGTAAATCGCTGACGGGAAGAAGACGAAAAGCCGCAACGCCAAAAATCAATATGGCCGACATAACAAGAGTTGTCATAATCGGTCGATTAATAAACAGAGATGTAAAATTCATAGACTCACTGCCTCACTTCTTACCAGATGTTTTTACCTGAACTTTAATGCCGGGCACTAAACGAAGATGGCCATCGGTAACAACCACTTCTTTGGCCTGCACACCTTCGACAACAGTTTTACCGTCCAGGGCTCTTTTGGCAATGACAGGTCTGAACTCTGCAGTCTGGTCGGGTTTAACAATGTAAACGAATTGTCCGCTCTGACTATTCTGCACAGCCTCAGATGGGACCAGCACCACATCTTTTTCGACACTAAGCACGAGTCTTACGTGAACGAATTGCCCGGGCCAGAAATAATGTTCCGGGTTCGGCAGCGTGGCGCGGAGCTTAATCGTACTGGTTTCCTGCTTGACGGCATTATCCAGAAACGTCAGGGTTCCCTGGCGGGCATTGGCATCAGGTTTGTCAGGCAGCCGGACATAAGTTTTCAGGCTCCCCTTTGCCATCTCCTGCCGGACAGACTCAAGGTCCTGCTCGGTAATGGTAAAGTCGGCATATATCGGGTCCAGCTTCTGAATGACCAGGAGAACAGCGCCGGCATCTGCGCTGTTGGCAGTTACCACATTGCCGACATCTACACACCGCTGCCCCGCCCGGCCGTCAATAGGTGAACGTATAGAGCAGTATTCCAGGTTCACCTGTGCCGCCTGTATCGCGGCCTGGTCGGATTGTACCTGAGCTTCTGCAAGTATCACAGCGTTCTGTTTAATATCGTAGCCTTCTTTGGAGACAGCGCCCGTTGAAACAAGTTCTTTGGAACGTTCAAACGACGATTTGGCCAGTGCCAGCGCTGCCGTGCTTTTTGCCAGACTTGCCTGCGCCTGTTTGAGCGCCGCCTCGTAAGGACGCGGGTCGATAGTAAATAGCAGGTCGCCTTTTTTCAGGTCCGCCCCGTCAGTGAAATGTATTTTAGTGATTTGGCCGGAAACCTGCGGACGAATCGACACAATCTCGTATGCGGTGCAGGTGCCAATCTCGTCAATATATACAGGAACATCCTGTGAGACAGCCTCAGATATGGATACCCATACGGGCTGTCGCTCAACTGCTGCCTGCTTTTTCCTGCAGCTGGAAAGTGCCAATCCGGCCAGCAGCAGTATGATTGTCAGCATGACTGTTTTTCTCAATATTCGTAAACCTGTATTCATAATTCAAAGTCCTGTGATAATTTTCTGAAAGTTATTTCGCCTCGGCAGGTAAATTGGGTTCGCTCTTAACCCCAACAGCATTAGGTTCTTCTTCTTCCCAGCCGCCGCCAAGGGCTTTATAAAGTGCTACCAAATCGGTCGACAAGTTGCGGTTGCTCTGCACCAGAGAATCTTCGGAAGCATAGAGGGACCGCTGCGCATCCAAAACACTGAGAAACTCGGTCTGGCCCTGCGAATAAAGCTGAGTAGCCAGGTCCACCGCCTTGCGATTAGCGGCCGCGGTATCCTCAAGAGCCTTGTTACGCTGCTGTTCTTTGGAGTACGCCACAAGAGCATTCTCAACGTCCTGAAGAGCTGTAAGGACTGCCTTTTGATAGGTGAGCAATGCCTGTTCCGTAAGGGCTTTTTTGACTTCGATGTTGGCGTTAACACTGCCGGCGTTGAAAATTTGCCAGTCTATTGAAGGGCCGACTGACCAGAAACCGTATCGGGAATTTACCATTCCATCGAAAGAAGTGCTGGTTTGATAACCTGCTGAACCGGTTAAATTAAACTTTGGAAATAAATCTGCAGTGGCTACGCCTATGCGTGCGGTTGCTGCGTGAATTTTAGCTTCTGCCCGCCGAATATCGGGACGACGGCGGAGCAAAACAGATGGAAGTTCTGCCGGCAGGGTGGGAGGATTAACAGGAATCGTGGATGTCGGCGATAATTCCTCCAGCAAAGCCGCAGGTTCGCGGCCAAGCAGTACGCTCAGGTTATAAATGGTCTGCCGGGCAGAAGTCTCCATCACGGGAATCTGCGAGGCAGTAGTTCCTACCTGTGCATCGGCATTGGCGACGTCAAGTGCGCCGACCAATCCGCTATTAAACCGCTGGCGAGTCAGCTCGACTGTACGCTGCTGAGCCTTGAGATTGTTTTGGGAAATTACAATTTCCTGCTGATATCCGCGAAGTTCAATATAGTTTAGCGCCACCTCGCTGACCAAAGTTACCAGGACATCTCTTTGGTCCTCAACAGCGGCCTGGATATCCGACTCGGCTGCTTCTACATTTCGCCGAACGCCGCCGAATATGTCAATTTCCCAGACGGCATCCAAACCTGTTTGCCATAAATCATTCCGTACCCCGGGAGCTGTAGCAGTACCTGCGGATTGGCTGCGTTTGTATGAACCTTTTGCGTCGATTGTAGGCCATAATCCTGCGGATACAACTCGACGTGCCGCGCGAGCTTGGCGGAGCCTCGACTCGGCCTGTTTCAAATCGAGGTTTGACTCTACGGCTCTTTCTATCAGTGAAGCAAGATTGGGGTCGTTAAATTGTGTCCACCAGTGAACAAGGTCCATAGCGGCCGTGTTTTGGTCGGCCGTGCCAGTCCAGGCGGATGGAACGGATGTCTGCGGCGGCTTATAATTAGGGCCCACCATGCAGCCGGTTATCGTCAGCGAGCAAATATAAAGTATGCACAGTAATGTATAATTCAAATACCGCATATATAAATCTCCGTTTTAGAAAAAGTTCAGATTTCTATTCATGTCTCAGTGCCTCTATTGGGTCCAGCCGCGCAGCCTTTATCGCTGGAAACATCCCGAAACATATTCCTACCGTCCCTGCAAACGCAAACGAAAGCACCACTGCCCAGGCAGGTATATATGTTTTCGCCAGCAGCGCATGTGAATGTGCTATCGCTAAAGTCAAAAACTTCCCCACTCCCAATCCTACAAGCCCGCCTACAAAACAGAGTATCACCGCTTCTACCAGAAACTGCGTTAGTATCGCAGACTTCTTGGCGCCTACCGCCTTCCGCAATCCTATCTCCTTTGTCCGTTCCGATATCGATACCAGCATTATGTTCATAATGCCGACGCCGCCGACCAGTAATGATATCCCCACTACCCCGCCGGCAACCAGAGTAACCATAATCGCTATATTATTAAATGTCTGGATTGCGCTCTTCAGCGATTCTACCCTGAATGTATCCGGTTCATCCGGGTCAAGATGCCGCCCCCGGCGAAGGAAAAATTTCAGTTCTGCTACTCCTTCATCCAAAACCTCCGGCGACTTGCTCTCCGCAAACGCCCATACCCAGAATTCCTGCCGGAACTTCCTTGTCGTTTCAAAAGGAATTATTATTTCGTATCGCTCCTGCCCGCCTCCGCCGATTTCAAGGTCGGACCGTTTCTCTATCACCCCCACAATCCTGAAATTCCTGAACCCGATTCGAATCGATTCCCCAATGCAGTCCTTGTCCATCCCAAGCTTGTCGCGAAGTTCGGGCTCGATCAAACACACAGCCCGGCTCTCATCTATTACCGATATTCCCCGACCGGTCACTATGGCCCGGTGTTCTATTTCATGCCACGCCGGCTCTATGCCATATACTTGCGCGTTCTGCACAGCCTTCTCGCCGTATTTAACCATTTGCTGTCCCGCCTCGCTTATCCGGGTAAATCGCTCTATCGACGGGCAATGCTCTAAAAGTCCTTCAAATTCATTTGGCCTGAGCCTCACGTCCCACCACGACAAATTCCGCTTAGGTCCCATATCAGGCAGTCTTGGCTGCACGATTATCGAATTGTTTCCGAATGTCTCCACCTGGCTGAGAATCTTTGCCTTCAATCCCGTCAATGCCGCTATAACCGCGATTACTGACGCAACTCCAATGACAATTCCTATCGTCGTCAGTATCGACCGTGTCTTGTTCGCCCAAATCTGACTAATCGCCAGATACACGCTTTGATACACAAGCTGGATAAACATCAGCGGAGCATAAAGGAGTCTTCTCATAATTTCTCCTTCCCGGAAGTATCGCCGCCAGACTGCCTTTTCGCCTCGTCCTGCTCCTTTGTCAGGTCGCTGCAAATACGACCGTCCTGCATCCGGATTATTCTCTTGGCATACTGTGCAACATCTCGCTCGTGTGTCACCATTACTATCGTCTGACCCTGTTTGTGAAGCTCGTCAAAAAGCTCTAATATATTCTCGCTCGTCTTGCTGTCCAAATTTCCCGTCGGCTCGTCGGCAAGCAATATGCTCGGATTGCATACAAGCGCACGTGCGATCGCCACACGCTGTTTCTCTCCGCCCGAAAGCTGATTTGGCCTGTGTTTCACCCGGTCTCCAAGACCGACTCGTTCAAGAGCCCCCTTTGCTCGCGCAGACCGGCCAAACCATCCGTTACGCGCATATAGAAGCGGCATCTCCACGTTCTTCAATGCGTTCATCTGCGGCAAAAGCTCGAAAGACTGAAACACAAAACCAATCCTCTCGTTGCGTATACTTGCTAACTCTGCGTCGCTCAACTGTGTCACATCATCCCCGTCAAGCTCATAGCTGCCATCGCTCGGCCTGTCCAGGCACCCGAGAACATTCATCAATGTGCTTTTACCCGAACCCGAATGACCCATCACTGCAATATATTCGTTCTCTCGCACTTCTAACTCTACCCCGTCAAGCGCATGAATCTCCTCCACACCGACTCGATAAAACCGCTTGAGCCCCTGCAGCCGGATTATCACATCATTGCTGTTTGTGCTATTTGCCTGCTGGCTCATTGTTGTCGCTCTTGCCTTTTTTATCCTGTGGTTTCTTTTCTTTTGCCTTCTTCTCCGCTTCTACCTCTCGCTCGTCACGCAGTTTCTGGTCGTGTTTGAGACTGTCTAAAATCTTATAAGGCCCTATTACTACCTTGTCGCCTTCCTTAAGCCCCGACAAAATTATCGTATGTGTCAGGTCTCCCTGTCCTATTTTCACCGGTGTCACCACCGCCTTGCCATCGATGTATCTGAGTACCACCGGCGCAAACTTCTTGTCCTTGTCCAGCTCAATTGATTTATCGCGAATCTCCAAAGGCAGACTGTCAATTTCTCTGGCAACCACCGCCTGGCTCGGAACCTTAATTACGCTGCTGTGTTTCCGCGTCTCAATATCGACATCTGCCGTCAGGCCGGTATAAAGTTTCAAAATGTTCGGGTCGTTATTAAGCAGTATCTCTGTGCGGTAATACCTCGTCTTGTTGTCGCTGAATCGGTTCTTCAATGCAATCTCGCTTACAACTCCCCTGAACTTGATATTCGGATATGCCTGTATGCTCGCCGCAGCCTCCTGGCCGACTTCCAGTTCGCCGATATCCGCCTCGTCAACCTGCGCCACAACTAACATCTGCGACAGGTCAGACACTTCCATAATCACCGTCCCCAAATTATTCATCGTCCCCATCATCACCATTTCACCCACCTTGGCGTTGACGCGAGTTACCACACCGTTTATCGGCGATGTTATCGTCGTATAGCTCAGCGACTCCTTCGCCTCCGCTATCTTAGCCTCTGCCGCGTCTAAATTGTGTTTCATCACCACCAGGTTCTGTTTCGCCGCATCCAGATTGCATTTGGCGCTTTCATTATCCGCGCGAAGCGAGTCCACCTTGTATTTTATCTGCTCGAAATCGGCCTTGCTTATGGCCCCGGACGCAACCAGCTCCTGCTTGCGCCCCAGTTCACTTTCCGCCTGCTTCAATGACGCTTCAAGTCCGACTATGGTTGCCTTGCTGCTTTCAACCTTTGCCTTCTCAACCTCTATCTGTGCTTCCTGGGCATTCCGGCTTGCCTCCGCCAACCGCAACTGGCTCTCCAGGTCCTTCGCATCGAGCTGCACTAAAACCGAGGGCGGTATCGGCGGATTTGCGTTTGGATCGCCGCAGGTTACCGCGATTCCCTCGTCGTATGGCATTGCTATAATCCGCGCAGATACTCTTGCACTTATCTGAACGGTTGTCTTAGGCTCAATCTCACCCGGTGCGCTAACACGCTCTGTCAGTTCGCCTTGATTGACCTCCTCGATACGCACCACTTCCCCCTTGTCTTTCCCTTTGTGGTTTCTGTTTGCCAGCCAGCCAATCACCAGCAGCACTGAAATCGCAACAACAATATAGACAATCCACTTACGTCGTTTCTTCACAGTTATTTCTCATGTGAAATACAATACATTTAGGCCTCCTCTGCCAGCCATGTGCCTAATCCATGCTATCATATATTATAACGCGCAACATTGCCGTTTTGTTACCTATTTGTTGCAAATTCCCCTTTTTTTAGTGATTTTTGGCCTTTTTCCCGATTCCAGCCGTAGATTTGATTGAAAATTATCCCGAAAAACAGGCAAATTTGCTCTTTCAGACTGCCCTTATCATTTCGGTAATCTTCATCAGCCTGCTTATATTGTCGCGTTCAACCTCGGCGAGTTTGTCGTATATAAATCGAATCATCTGCTGCAGTTCAGGAATAACGACGTATTCAAGTACATTTACCCGCCGTCGTGTCTTCTGGAGTTCGTCTGCCAGGAGCTGTGCCTGTTTTTCCTTTTCAGCAAGCTCAAGCAGTTTATCAAAAACTTTTTCCAGACCCTTAAGAGCGATATCAAGTTCGCCGCTGGTATTTGCGAAGCCATAGCTGATTATCTCGCCTTGGATTTCCTTGGAGAATCTGGGGACCTTGACGCTCATTATGCTGCTGAAACTGACCGCAAGACTGAATTTTTTGGTGGCGACTTCCATTGCGGATTTTATGTTTTCAGGTTCCATCACGGCTCTTGCCATTACAAACCGTCTCGATGTCTCAATAAGCCGGCTTTCAACTTCTTTTCTCAGTGAGCCGAGCTGCCTTGAAATCTGTATTAACTGCCTTGAGATTTCATCCCTTTTGTCGCTCAGCAGCTTATGTCCCCTTACCGCCAGCGCGATACGCCTTCGCAGTAAAAGCAATTCTATTCTTGTTGCATTTATACTTGTCTGCATCGGGACTATTTCCTGAACTTCGGCATATATTTTTTGAGAAATTCGACACGAATACGTTTCAGTTGGGAGTCCTCAAACATACTTAGCAGTTCCCAGCCGAGGTCGAGAGTCTGTTCGATGGTTCTGTTTTCGTAATATCCCTGTGAGATATAACGTTTTTCAAATTCATCCGCGAATGTCATATATTTTCTGTCTTCTTCCGACAAGGCGGCCTGGCCGAGAATTGTCGCAAGCTCCTGACATTCCTTGCCGCGGGCATAAGCTGCATAAAGCTGATTGTATAAATCGGCGTGGTCTTCGCGTGTTTTGCCTTTGCCGATGCCTTTGTCCTTCAGTCTTGAAAGACTCGGCAGCACATCGACCGGCGGAGCAATGGCCTTGCGGTGCAGTGAACGCGAAAGAATTATCTGGCCTTCGGTGATATAGCCGGTCAAATCCGGCACAGGATGAGTTTTATCGTCTTCGGGCATTGTCAGAACCGGCACCATCGTAATCGAACCTTTTTTATTTTTGATTCTTCCTGCGCGTTCGTAAATCGTAGCAAGGTCAGTGTAGAGATAGCCCGGATAGCCTCGCCTGCCGGGCACTTCTTTTCGTGCTGCGCTTATCTGCCGCAGAGCTTCACAGTAATTAGTCATATCATTCAGAACGACAAGAACGTGCATATCCTTTTCGAACGCAAGATATTCAGCCGCCGTAAGAGCGACTCTTGGAGTCGCGATTCGCTCAATTGCCGGGTCGTTGGCGAGATTGATGAACATTACGGCTCTTTCGATTGCGCCGCTGTTTGTCAGGTCGTTGATAAAAAACTGTGCGGCTTCAAATGTTATACCCATCGCGGCAAAAACAACCGCAAACTGCTCGCCTTTGCCGAGCACCGTCGCCTGCCTTGCAATCTGAGCGGTTATTTCATCGTGCGGCAGACCTGAGCCGCTGAAAACGGGGAGCTTCTGGCCGCGAACAAGCGGATTTAAGCCGTCAATTGTTGAAATGCCTGTCTGAATGAATTCATTGGGGTAATCCCTGCTGTAGGGATTGATTGGATTGCCGTTTATATTGATAAGTTTTTCAGCGATTATTTTTGCTCCGCCGTCTTTTGGTTCGCCGGTGCCGTTAAAGACCCTGCCGAGAATATCCGGCGAAACGGCGAGCTGCTGCGGTCTGCCGAGCAGTCTAACCGTGCAGGAGTCGATATCAATACCTTCAGTGCCTTCGAAAACCTGGACAAGTGCTTTGTCCCTTTCGACCTGGAGTATCTGGCCGTGCCGGATTGAGCCGTCGCCGATTTCTATCTCGACTACCTCGCCGTAACGAGCGTCGTCGACAGATTCCACCATCATCAAAGGGCCGCTTATACTGTTTACTGTCTGGTATTCCTTAAGCATTTTTTGCTCCTGCAAATTGAGCTTTGAATTGCTCGTCTGTTTTATTTCGTATTTTTGTGATTGTTTCCATCTGGTTTTCCGGTACATATTTGGCTCGTGCGATATCTTCAGTAACGGCGAGCTTGAAAATTACTTCCGTATCAACGTCTTTTTCGATAGCCTCAAGACCTTTTTTATGGAAGTAGAGTATAGTTTTAAGCATTTCGAACTGTTTTTCCATTGAGGTATATGTGTCGATTTCGTGAAATGCGTTCTGGTGCAGATAATCTTCACGGATGCTTTTTGCCGTCTGAAGCACCATTCTGTCGGCAGGGCTTATCGCTTCAGAGCCGACGAGTCTTACGATTTCGGCAAGCTGCGATTCCTGCTCCAGCAGGCTCATTGCTTCCTGAGCCAAAGCCACCATTTCCTGCCCTTTTTCTTTGTTTTCAAAAAAGCCGGCCAGGTATTGTTTATAGAATGAATAGCTTGTCAGCCAGTCGATAGCGGGGAAATGCCTCTGA
Organism: Phycisphaerae bacterium; assembly: GCA_026386845.1. Taxonomy (GTDB): domain Bacteria; phylum Planctomycetota; class Phycisphaerae; order Sedimentisphaerales; family UBA12454; genus JAPLMW01. Next base: position 28,800 of record JAPLMW010000077.1, on the reverse strand, counting down.
TAAGCAAGTTTGCCCACCAGCGACCAAAAGACCTTGACGACGTGCAGCGTGGCCTGCACAACCGAGTCAGACAAATCGCCGCCTGGCGGACTTACCGCTCCAATTATCGAAAGGGAGGCTTCTCGGGCGGGTTTTCCGAGGCATTCGGTTCTGCCGGCTCGTTCGTAAAACGATGCGATTCTCGAAGCCAGATAAGCAGGATAACCTTCTTCCGCGGGCATCTCTTCGAGCCTTGTAGATATTTCTCTCATCGCTTCAGCCCATCGGCTTGTAGAGTCCGCCATAAGCGCCACCGTATAACCCATATCGCGGAAATACTCGGCAATTGTAATGCCTGTGTAAACGGAGGCTTCTCTTGCCGCTACGGGCATATTCGAGGTATTTGCGATAAGAACCGAACGTTTCATCAGGGGCTGGCCGCTGCGGGGGTCTTTTAACTGCGGAAATTCTATCAGCACATCCGTCATTTCGTTGCCTCTTTCACCGCAGCCGACATAGACAACGATATCCGCATCGATCCATTTGGAAAGCTGGTGCTGAACGACGGTTTTTCCTGCGCCGAAAGGTCCCGGCACACAGGCGGTGCCGCCCTTGGCTATCGGGAAAAATGTGTCGATAACACGCTGACCTGTCTGCAAAACGGTGTGGGGGGCGAGCCTTTGCTTTACCGGCCTTCCCATGCGCACAGGCCATTTCTGCATCATTTTAATTTCGTGTTTTTGGCCGCTGCCGGCTGTAACTGTTGCAATTTTCTGTTCAACGGTAAAGTCGCCTTCGCTCAATTCGTCGATTTTGCCCTTTATGCCGGCGGGTATCATAATTTTGTGCAGCAGCAGTTCGGTTTCCTGAACTTGGCCGATTATATCGCCGCCGGAAACTTCGGCGCCGTTTTTAATAACAGGCTTAAAGTGCCATTTCTTTTCCCTGTTCAAGCCCGGAAGCTGACTGCCGCGAAGAATATAATCTCCCTGAACTTTATAGAGCTGGTCAAGCGGTCTCTGGATGCCGTCGTAAATGCTTCCTATCAAACCCGGGCCAAGCTCAACGCTCAGCGGTGCACCTGTGTTGACGACGGGTTCGCCCGGCCCGATACTGATAGTATCCTCGTAAACCTGAATGTTTGCCGTATCGCCTTTAAGCTCGACGATTTCGCCGATGAGATTCTGCTTTCCGACCCGCACGACGTCATACATTCGTGAACCGAGCATACCTTCGGCCGCGACAACCGGGCCGGCGACTTTTATTATTCTTCCTGTTTTTGCTTCTGCCATAATCAGTCCTGTTATATTAAGTATTTTGTAAGATATTTATTCCTGTAGCGGCTTTTAAAAGTTTGCCGAGACTTTCAACGGCAAAACCAGCCGATTCTGTCGTAAACGGCACAACAAGAACACAAGGCGTTGTTTTTGTGCTGAACTGCCTGAAAACTTCTTCAGTTTTGTGCGCGATGTTTTCCGCCACGATTATAATTGCGTATTTTTCAGCGGCGATTTTTTCAGCCGTCCGGAGTATCTTATCAGCCTTGTCGCCGACGACGAAACAATCAACGCCGAGCGCCGAATAAGGCATAACAAAATCCGCACTGCCAAGTATTGCTACTTTTCCCTGCATAATCAGACTACAATCCTGTCAAGGATTACTTTTGGTTCAATATTCGCTCTTTTGCAGGCAAGAACCGTTCTTACCATTCTTATTTCATGCTCTTTTAAAAGCAGGTGTGCGATAATCGGCTGCACTCCTGCCGTTATATATCTGGTTGTTTTCAGGAATCCGAGCAGATGCTCATCGCAAACCGCCTCGAATTTCAAAAATGAGTCTTCCTTCTCCAGATAATTTACGCCGACTTCGATGAAATGATAATAAGGCGTTGCGTAAAAGTGCTGTGCCAATGCCTCATATCCGATGTCAGAACACTGAACGAGCCTCGATTTTTCAATATATCCGCCTCGCAGAAAAACATCTGTGTTCAGCAGGCCGGTGAATTTCATCCGCATCATTGTTCGGATATTTATCAAATCAGTCTGCATCCGCAGCAGCTCCTGCAGAAAAATGCTGCCGATACCGCCGGCTAACTTTAGCAGCCAGTCCGCCTCAACCTTGTCGATTTCGAGGTCTATATCGCGGACGTTTTTGTTTTTGTAATACCCGACGATGCCCGCTTCGATACCTTGCTGAAAATATTCCGGCAGGCCGCTGGAATTTTCCTGCTCGAATATCTGCTCGAACTTTTCCGGCAGGACATTTCCTTCCCAGCAGTAATCGCTGCCAAGCGGCCTTTTAAGAACAAATCTTCTGACAGCGAGCCGCAGATTGGCAAAGTCAATCTTTGCCCGAAACAATTGTATGATTTTATCGTCTATTACTAACTGCTCGAAAAATACCCTGGTTTCTGTTCGTTTCTGGCAGAGCATTTGTTCTATATCCTCATCGGTTATCCGTGATGAAATAGCATATTCAGTGCCGGCAAGCATTTCCGCAGCTTCGTTTATATCCTTTGCGTTTGCCAGTTCCGAGAAAAACTGTGCCGCAAGCATCCTGTCTTCCATAGCCCTGACCTGCGCAGTGGCAAATGTGTATCGCCAGTCGCAGTCTCCTATGGGCGGATACAAATTGAAATACAACAAAGGTTGTTCTGAAAGAATCGGCATATTTTTATCCAAACAATTGCTCAGCGAGCCTGCCTTCAAGCTGCCCGCAGGCTTCCTTGAGCAGCACATCAAGAGCGGCATTGCTCCGTACTTTGCCCTGTCTCAATATAAATCCCGCTTTGATATCAGCTCTGTCAGAGGCCAGACGAAGATTGCCCCTGTCGGCCAGTTTCTGGTTAACATTACGAATGAAGTTTTCATTGATGCGTTTTTCATTTTTATCTATAACGACCTCTTCATTGCCGGTTTTTACGGAACGCAGTATCAGACCTTCCATAATCGAGAGATATTCACTGTCGCCCAGGCTTTTGATATTTCGGCCCGTCTTTTCAATTACCGTATTGAGCAGGTTTCTTTTTGCCTCGGTTATTTCCTTTGCGATGGCAATTCTGGCGGCGGCGAGGACCCTGTTCTTTTTTTCTTCGCCTGCGATGCGGGCCAGCCGCTGGGTTTCCTGCCGGTATTTCGACAATTCTTCTCCGCAGGCTTCCTTGAGGGCCTTTATTTTTTCATCCGCCTGGGCTTTTATTTTTTCCGCCTCGGCCCGCCCCTGGGCGAGAATTTTTTCTACTACCTGGTTTGCATCCATAAATCAGCCGCCCACAGCCGTCTGTGCCGCTGTTTTCAATGCCTGCCAGTCCACAGCGTTGTTAATTATAAGCAAAGATGCCAAAAGCCCCAGAATTGCATAGACCTCTATCATAACGGTGTATACTACGCCTGCCTTGAATGCCATTTCCGGCCGTTTGGCTGTCATTATGATGCCGCTTGCGGCCATTTTGCCCTGATAAATCGCGGTTACCAGTCCGGCAAAAGCAACCGGCAGACAGGCTGCGAGGACTGCCAGACCCTGCTGCCAGTTCAGATGTATCTTATACGACACATCGAAAAATCCGAGGTTCTGCAGGACCATAAAGCCGCCTAAAAAGCCGTAAAAACCCTGCGTTCCCGGCAGAACCACCATAATAAAGTTCAGGCCGTAACGCTCCGGTTTTTCCGTCAGCACCCCGGCTGATGCGCCGCCGGAGATGCTTAATCCGATTCCGGAACCTATGCCGGACAGGAACACCGCCATCGCCGCACCCGTCAGTGCCAAAGCATTTCCAAGATATTCAATGCTCATAAGTTAAATCCTTTCTATGATACGTTAGTTTTATTTTTCCTTTTACTTTTTTACATTTATATAAACGTATTTATATTCCTTATTCAGCGGCTCGAACAATCGTCCGCCGCCGACAAGGAATTTCTGGAAGAACTCTACAAACTGAAGCCGGATTGTATGAACAAACGCACCAATCGTGGACATCAGCGCATTAAAAAGATGGCCCCCAATCAGTATTACAATCGCAATGATGACGCCCACATAAGGGATTTCGCCGGCGAGTTTGGCCATAATGTTTATTGCCATTGCCATTCCGCTTCCGACCATTCCGAGCGCCATAAGCCGCAGATAGCTCAGCACATCACCCACATAGAATACCGTACTGAATAAATTATATATTCCCATGCCGATTCTGCCCGCCCAATTGCCCTGTCGTTGACTGAAGAGGACGATAATAATGGCAGGGGCAATCGCGACTTTGCCGAGAAGCGAACAGGTTTTGTCGCTTAAGCCGATTCTGCCTCCGAGAAAGTAAAGAACAAGGCAGTTAAGCATCACCAGCCACGTTATCCGGTCGCACAGCGCAGAAATAAAATCTCTTCTTCTGATATTATGTATCAACGCAGCAACTATGCCGGTCATTATCTGAAAATATCCCAGCCCCAGGGACAGCTTGAAAAATATCATCGGCTGTGCCAGTGGGTCGAACCACATCAGTTTCTTCTGGATTTTGACCAGAAAAGTCCAGCCGAATTTTTCAGATAGCTGTTGCGGCGCATCGCCGAAATAACTGCCTGTCATTACACCTGCCCCGACAGCAAATATTGAACAGATAAGCAGGAGCCACAGCAGTTTTTTGTCGCCCTGCATTTTCACGATAAAGTAAGCCATTGCTGCGATTATTATCAGTCCGTAGCCGACGTCGCCTACACATAAGCCAAAGAACACGACAAAGAACGGAGTCAAGAGTACAGTCGGATCAAATTCGATATGCTGCGGCATGCCGTAAAGCCGCATAACCACCTCAAACGGCCTGAACAACGGCTTATTAACAATTTCAACCGGTATATCCTCATCTTTTCCAATCTGCATTTCGCTTATATTTGAAGCGGAAAACCTCTTAACGATTTGTTTTAATCTTTCAAAATCCTCGCTTTTGACCCACCCTTCAAGAATAATTGCCTGTTCGGTCTGTGGTGAGGTCAGTTGCGTTTTATTGCGGCTGAGCAGATTTCGATAGTAATCCGCCAGTATCTGCAAATCAATTATTCCTTCGCTTAATATCTTTGCCTCTTTTTCGGCCTTGGCCAGTTTGTCCCGTGCAGAAGCCAGTTTTTCCTGATATTCTCTTATAAGTTCGGCGGCTATGCCCTTTAGCCCGGTAAAACCAACCGCTTCAAATTCAAGTTCTCGCAGAATCTTGTGTACTTCCTGTGCGTTTTCTCTAAAGCATGCAACTATACAGGCCGCAGAATTGTTATGTCTTCCTATACTTTCAACAATGGCCAGTTCAGCGAGATTTTTTTCTGCCTCAATAATGCTTTTCGCAGACAAAAAGCCCGCTAAGACAGTGGTTTTCTGCAATTGCTCCATTTCTTCCAGTGGAGTTGTGAGGTTTTCCCACGGCCCAAGATGCTGTATTTGTGCCGAGAGATTTTCAATCTCTGTCGTAAGGTTATGTATCTTTTTCTGCGATTGCTGGCAGGATTCGAGCCTGTCCATCGCGTTTGCGCTGCTTACGATTTTTGCAAAATGGTTCTGGTCGATAACAGCTTTCGGCGCAAGTGCCGCAGCCAGGCCGGTTTTTTTCTCGGCGTATATATTCAAAAAGTCGATAGTCTGTTCCAGTTTTTCCAGTCTTTCCTCAATTTGTCGCTCGCCTCGCGGCGAAGCCGAGGGCGGCCGCTCTGCGGAGCCTTGCAATTCGGGCCGGTCTTTACTGATGACGGCACGCTGGGCGTCGAGCACCTGCATTATGCCGGCCTGCTGAATCGCTTCGAGGAGTTCGCCCGCTTCATCTCTGAAGCTGGCGATTATAACTTTTTTCATTTGTGCTATAGCCATCGGTTATATGAAAATATTTATCAACCCTGGTTTTTTATAAAATCAATTATCGTTTTTACCGCTGTATCCGTTCTTGCCGTAACCTTTTGCTCAAGCTGCTGTTTTATCTGGGCTGATTTTTTTCTTAATTGCTCGGCCTCAGCAAGACCGGTTTTTTCGCTCGCAGATTCCGCCCCAGTAATAGCCTCTTTCCGCTGCCGGGCAGCCTGTTCGAGCTGCCGCTTTCCCTCCTGCTTAGCATTTTCAACTGCCTCGGAGGCGTATTTTTGCGCATCTTCTACCAGCTTTTTTGCCTTGTTTTCGGCTTCTTTAATCTGTTTTATCAGCTCCATTTTTAGCCTGTGTCCTAATTTGCGATACTTTGGTCTATTAAAAAAGGCTAAGTATAGATATTTCTCGCCGGATTTCCAGAAAATTCGGTAGTCATTTTAGCCCCCATAATTCATAGTTTGTTTTTAAGGCAATTCTGCGTAAAGCAGCACGGTATGTTCACATTGGCCGTTTGATTATCCAAAACAGGGGCTATAACCCGCTGTTATTCAGAAAGTGCCTGATTTTTAAACTTTATCCTTAAGAAGAGGCGGGCTGAAACCACATAAGCTGAGCAGTTAACCATTTGTGCCCAATATCTATACAAATTCAACGCCGGAATTTCTCGCCAAGGCAAAAAATGCAGTCGATACAGGTTAAATTGGCGAAGCAGTTTGTCTTCTAAACGACCACGCTATTGAAAACATTGAGGAAGTGTTGAAACGGGACCGCAAGTTCTTTATTGTTTTAATTGCATATTTTACTGGCGGCCATCTGCGGTTCCTTGACGAAAGTCATTATTGCTCTCTGTCTATCTACGTTGCCGTGATACTTTTGAAATTTAAATCCCTTGAAGGCTGTTTCAAGATAATTAATTAGTTCACTGCTGCAATTAAACTCCCATCCGCTTGACTGCATCCATCTACCCTGGACAGGTTTTGCCCCATGTTCCTGCAGCGAACATTCCAATATGACTCTGTTACATTTTTGCGCTATATTTTCTGTTGCCTGCTGAAAATTTGCCACATGATGAATTACAGAAAAAAGACAGATGGTATCGTACTCTTCTTCGATTCTTGCGGTGTCCAGGTCTAAATGTTTGAATTGGATGTCCTTATTGAGAATATTGGCAACCATTTTGGCGCCAGTTACTATTTTCTTATCCATATCAACACCTGTTACTTTGCATCCTCTATCGTGTAAGTAATGACCAAGCAGCCCCATATTACAGCCGACATCCAGAACTTTTTCGTCCTTTTCGAATTTAATATTGCTCAAAGCGTCCAGCCTTGAGCTTAAATCGCGTGCACCGTTTATATAAATTTGGGAGGTATTGAGGCTATGATAAATACCACTTTTTGTGTTGGTGGTTATTTGTTCTTTAAATATTGAGGTTTCGGCCAAATTAAATGAGTTATTTTTGAACATGCTGAGAACCTCTTCTTTTTGAAATCCGCCAAAGTTGTAAATGTTGCCGAGGTTCAGGCCTAATTTTTTCCATCTGTTTACGAAGAATTGATTAAACCACTCTAAATATTGGAGGTTACCCATATCAATGAATCGCTCATCGTATATTGCCTGGTCATAGTCGATGATGTGACAGATGGAATCGTTATCTAATATAAAGTTATCTCTCTTGAAGTCACCCTGGCAAACACCAAAACTTTTCTGCTCAAGTATCGAAAACATTATATCAGCGGTATTGAATGCTCTCCGGTTGTTAAATCTTTCCTGTATAAAGTATCGCTCGCCGTTTTTCAACTTTCCTTCGGACATCAATCTGGGGCAGGAAACGCATCCTCTGGAGTTCAAAAGTTTTATTATTTCAATTTCTTCTGAAAATGTTCTTAATTTCCAGGGGTGTTTTCCGTGTTCAATTTTTATGACATACTTGTCGTTGAATCCTACTGAAATATCTCCCACTTTTGTTGTTTTAATATTTGTGAAATTAAGGCCGTCTGCAGCAATCTCGGCTGTTTTGTCACATGTGGCATAATCAGTCGGGCGGAAGTCTTTTTGGGATTGGCACCATTGATGCCACATTTTCCGATATGCATTTTCGATATCATTAGTAATGAGTTTGTAATTGCACAGGGGGCTTGCAGCAAGTCTTTGACGCATAAAAGTTCGAATTTTCGCAAGAGCCTCCGGCTTTGAGGCAAGAGCAACGGCCTTTTTGACATATTCTTCAGGAGATTGAGCGGAGAAGAACTGCATATCAAGTCTGCTGAGTATATCAAGCCCGACCCGTGAAGCATGGTTTTTGCCGGTAAGAGTGATGACAGGCACCCCCATGAAAAGCGCCTGGCAGGTAGTGGTAGTGCCATTGTAGGGATATGTGTCGAGAGCAATATCAATTGAATTATAAGTGTCGAGGTGTGCTTCATAAGGTATAGCCCCAAAAATCATTACATCCTTTTTGGGGTCTTTGAGGCCATGTTCAGCAAATAGATTCCAGAGATATTCCTTAATCTGTTCGTCGTCTCCGTCTTTGAACTTCAAAAGGAGTTTTGAGTTTGGTACGTTTTTTAGCACGTCAATCCATATCTTTACTATAATATGGTTTATCTTTTTGGGAGTGTTGAAGCAGCCAAATAAAGTGTATCCCCTTTTTAATGAAGATAAATTTTTAATCGGCGGCTGTATATCACCGGGATTATAACAAAGGAAGCCGTTAGGCAGAAAGACAAGTTTTTCCGTATAATATTGCTGCTGGTCGGGCGTATCTGCGACGGCATCGGTGAACCTGTAATCCACCTGGGATATTCCCGTAGTATTTGGATATCCCAGATAAGTAACCTGTATGGGTGCGGGCTTATAAGCAAGAACACCAAGTCGATTTCTACCGGTGTGGCCGGACAAATCGACGAGGATATCTATTGAATCAGATTTAATAAGTTTCACAGCATCTATGTTATCAACGCTCGTGATATTACGATAAAAATCAAATTTCTCAATCAGCTTTCCTGTATGCTCATCAGGATTTGTAACGTCACCGTAACCGTAAATTTCAAAGTTATTTCTGTCGTGTCCCATTAAAAGTGATTCGAAGAAATACATCACCGAATGAACCTTGAAGTCAGGAGAAATATAACCTATCCGAAGTTTTTTATCGGGGTCGGGAAAGTTGTTATATTTTTTACAGGTCAGCGCCGGCGGCATCTGGATTTGCGCCATTTTTTTTGATTCTTCAAAAATCTCAGCAACTTCAACTTCGGGAAGGTAATTAAGATTCAAGAGCAAATTTGAATAAGCATCCTGATATTTAGGGTTGATAGCTATGGCTTTTCTAAATAAATCTATAGCTTCCTGCGCTCTGCCGACCTTCATAAAGCAGCAGCCAAGATTGTTCCATATCGCGATATTATTCGGTTCTAACCGCTTAGCCTTATATAGATTTTCAATCGCCAATGAGCATTTACCTAATCTGTCATAAATCAGGCCAATGCCATTATAAATATCGACAGATTCCCCGAGCTTAAGGGCATCGAAGCAATACTGTAAGGCTCTTTGCCCCTGAAAAGTTCGAACAAGCTGAAGAGCGATTTCATATTTGCTAAAATATATGTCGTATATGTTACTAAGGCCGGCCAGTTTTTTTTGGAGTTCTTCTTCGGCGAGTAATTTTTTAGCTACTTGTATATCTCCTTGATCTATAGATGTTTGAATCTCCTTAAGCCATATCGGCGTATTCGGTTTCCAGTCATTGTATGAAAGGGACTTTTGCTGGTTAGAATTTTTTACGGAAAAATTAACCTTTTGAGTTCTACGGGATTTATTTTTTTTTCTTTTTTTGGCCATACCGCCCTTTAAATAAACGTAAAAATCAGTCAAAACGGTTAAAAAATATATATCCGTTCACATAAACGCACTTTTTAAGGGACACGACATTAAAAGGGAGAGCAATATCTGTGCCAAATGCCCCCAATGGGCTGGTTTTGTTTGATAATGCGGATATTGCCTTATTGCGGACAAGGCAGAAGTGTCAGGATATTATACAGTCTTACTGGTTTTCAGAGCAGTCAGTTTTAGCTGGAAATTGCTCTCCAGCTCTGGTTCAGTTCTTCCAACAGCTTGATTACTTCCTCAATTTTGCCGGAGTCTTGTTTTGCATTGGCTTCATGCAGATTGCGAAGCATAAACATATATAATGCTCTGAGATTCGTCGCGATTTCGCTGCCGGCTTCCATATCCAAAACAGTATTTAGCTCGTTTATTATGTCCTCGGCTTTGTTCAGGTATTTACTCTTTGCTTCGATGTTGCCCGTTTTCATTTCAGGGATTGCCAGTTTTAAGAATTTTATCGCGCCCTCGTAAAGCATAACGACGAGACGGCCCTGATTTTGTGTGGTAATTGTGTTTTCCTGATATGTTTCGATGCCCTTCATGATATAGCACTCCGTTTTGCTGATTGGGATACATTATTGCATTTTTAATTATGGGGGGACGGCTTTTATTGCCATCCCCCCGATAAAATTCTTCAATTATCAATTGATGCTTAGCCGCGGAGAAGTGTAAGAGCCATCTGAGGCATCGTATTGGCCTGAACCAACATAGCGATACCTGCCTGTGACAGCACCTGTGTTCTGGTCAATGCGGCCATTTCTGTCGCAACATCGACATCAGATATACGGCTTTGTGCAGACATCAGGTTCTCAGCCTGAATATCGAGAACTGATATCGTGCTTTCAAGACGGTTCATCTTGTAGCCGAATGTCGCACGTGCCGAGTCTTTTAGGTTGATCGCGTCGGTAAGTGTAGTTAACGCTGTTGCAGCAGCAGCGGCTGTTGCGATATTAACGCCACCGGTTACCTGTTCAGCAGCGTAGTTATCGACATTAATTTCAACACCTGCTGCGGCCGCGTTAGTCGTCGCGGTGTCACCTGTTCCGCCGAGGTTCCAGTCGCCTGTTGCATTAGTAGTGGAACTGGCTACCTTAATTGATACGCCGTCGGCCTCGTCTCTTGAAGCTACCTTTAGTGAGAATGTGCCGTCATCGTTAGTTACAATAGTTGCTATGTCATAGCTCTTGTTGTCACCATCGGGGGCATAGCCAAGGGCCCCACTTACAGCATTGAGGGCAGCTTCAATCTGGCTAATCGTGTAGCTTCCAACAGTCAAATTAATAGAAATTGCGTCTTCAGTAGCACTATTGTTATCGAACATGACTGTCAGTGATACAGGTTCACCAGTGATAGTAACGAAAGCACCTGTGCTTGTGGCGGCCAGTTCAGGTGTAAAGAGGGCTTCATAGACCTCGACACCGGTGTTGATGCCAAGACCTGCCTTTGTCATATCGACCTTGCCAACATCTATTGTGCTGGTAGTTCCAACGTGAATCGAAACGGAGCCGCTACCGCTGTTTAGCATGGCAATTTCATTAAACTTTGTCGCGCCTGCGACACGGTCGATTTCTGCGGCCATTTCTGCGAATTCAGCGTTCATAATAGTTCGCTGTGCGTCAGAATATGAACCTGTCGCTGCTTGCTCTGCGAGCTCTTTCATTCGGATGAGGCCATCATCGATAACACCCATCGCACCTTCCATTGTTTGTAACATACTAATGCCATCCTGTGCGTTACGAGCTCCCTGTTGCAGAACGGCTACATCCGCACGAATTAATTCGCGAACGGCCAAACCTGCTGCATCGTCTTTCGCACTGTTTATGCGGAGACCTGATGCGAGCCTTTCAACACTCTGGGCCAAGCGGTCATAAGCTTTACCTAAGTGTCTGGCAGCATTACCCGCCATAATGTTGTTTTTAATCGCTAACATGGTTTTGACTCCTTAAAAAATAAACGTTTACTTTTCTTTGGGCCCTGTCAGCCCTCGTTTCCCTACTTTAAATGCGCAACAAGCGCATCGAATGAAAAAATCCTTCCAATCTGCATTCTCGATTGGAATAAATAAAACTTAAGGGAATATTTGATTCGAAAAACAGCCAGGATTCCATCCCCGTAATATCATTGCGGATGATACTGATAATCGCGTTTAATCCGGATGAGTCGGCAAAAAAGTATGATGTAAAATTGCCGGTCCCTTAATATCGCAAATGGTCATACTGATAGCGGGCAACAATCTGCGGGTAAATGGTGAAAAAACACAAAAATTTTGAAAAATGCAGGCATTTATAGAGGATTTTTGCCAAAAGTTTGAAAAAACTCCTGTTTAATTTGCGATATCCGTAATTATGCGTGTTGACTTACTGCTTAACCCTGTTTTTTCGCATTTTTAGATAGGCCGATTCCAAAACACGAACTAAACAGCAGCTACTGCTGCAGACCATTTCACAACCTCAAAAAACAGCGTTTTAGGCATTGAAAACGGCATATTCGGAATGGCTTTTAGAAACTTTTATACCAGCATGTTTATGGAGTTATCGGTGAATTGCATCCGGATTTCGGCAAATTCCGTGAAGTTGTCAACATTTGTCAGCCGTTCACTGTAAACGGTATTATTTATTTGTGATTCAGGATTTTGCGAATTTTGCTGCCCGGACCAGCCGTTCTGTCCGGCTGCCGACGATTGGTCTTTCGGAGTATATTGCTCCTGCTGGTTTGTTAATACAACTTCGAGTTTATTAATCTGAATGCCTGAATTCTGAAGGTTTTGGATTATCTCAGGCAGTGCCTGCTGTATCTGGTTTCTGGTTTGCGGCTTATCGACCTGCAATAAACCGGTGATACCATTGCCTTGCTCGGTGAATTTTATGGCGACTTTACCAAGATCGGGCGGATTGAGCCGAATAACGATTTGCTGGCTGCCTGAGCGGAAAGAACTGTAGATAGACTCCTGAATTTGGCTGCTGACGCCGGCACCAGAATCGGCATTCCCGGCGCTCTTCGTGGATGCAGCGGAGGCCGGTGATTGTTCTGTAATGGCAGGCTGGACGTTATTGCCGACGAGCAGCTGATTACCCGCCTCAATATCTGGGCCGGATGCCTGTTGTGAAACTAAATCGCTGCGATTTTCTGCTTGTGGGGCAGATGACTGCATCTGTGATTGACTCATCTTCTGCGCAATGGATTTAACAGAGAGATTCTCGATATTAAATCCGTTTTTTCCAAGTAACTCAAAAAATTCTGTTTTGCCGCGATGGCCCTTCTGGTCAGTATCAGCTTTATTGGATGTTGTTTTCTCTGCAGTCTGTGTTTGATTGTCAGGAGCGGCAGGAGCGGCAAATTGGATGTTTGGTAGCTGTATTTGTGAGCGGTCGGCAGTACCAGACTCGTTTGTGACGACCGATGGTTCACTGTTGGTAATTGTTTTGTTACCGCTGATGAGTGTTTCGGGATTTGCTTCTTTGCCGCTTTGCTGATTTTGCTGGTTAGAAGGCGGCGTTGATGTAATAGCTGGTTTAATTGATAATAATGTTGTTTCGGTATCTAATGAAACAATTGGCTTGCCTATTGTTCCAGACTTTTCACTGCCGGTGATTGCCTTATTGTTGCCGGAAAGCGATTGGCTGATTGATTCTCCGCTATCAGTCCGATAATTAATGGTTATTTTGCTGTCGCCGGCATATATACCCGATGCTATTTCCTGACTGTTTTTCTGGTCTATAAGCGATTTATCAGGGATATCAGGTATAATTATCTCGGATTTAGTCTGGCTCTGGTCAATGGTTAGCGGAATAGATTTATTTTCCAGCTTGGTGATTTCAGATACTATTTGGTCAGGCTTGATAATGATTGGCTTGACATCCTGGACGATAAGAGAAGGAGCTTGAGAGGTTTTAGAGTCAGTGAGCAACTGTGCAGATTTGTCTGAAATCTCACTTTCTATTTGTTGCTGTAACTGGTTATCAACTTTTGCACCGATGGTTTTATCCAGTTCCACAGGCTGAGTCAATGTTCCCTGGGGTATAAGAGATTCACTGGAAAGCATCTCTACTGAGTCCTGAGCTTGTTTTTTAGTTTCTTCGTCGGTCTGTTCATTCGGGGATATTTTGGTTGTTATTTTTTTTCCGAGCGTCCGGCTAAAACTTTCCGATGGCTTGGCAACGGACATATTTTGAGCGCCAAGCTGGATATTATCGGTCGTTACCGTTTTGCCGGTATTGGTAATCGGTGCATCATCTGCGGGCATTTCGGTAGATTGCTTGTTTGAGGCTGAAGCAGATTTCGATGGAGCCAGCCGAGAGCCAACATTGGCCGCAAAGAGATTTTTCGATAGAGATATATTCATACGGTAATACTTGAGCAACTGCTGTGCCACTATTAAGAAGCAGTTTGGTAAAAAACCATAACCATTTGTTTGCTAAGTAGTTATAGAAAATATTGTAATAATAAATAATTGAAACGCCTTCTAACTTAGTTTCTGTTACGGCGAGATATTCCGAACAACAGGAAAGGATTTCCGGTTTTGCCGGGGCAAATTTAGATGGTCTTTGTGAAAAATGTAAAATGTAAAAAATGCATTTAAGTGTATAGGATTTCGACATCACCGGTACTGCTCAAACGGGGACTTGTTTGTGTAATAGGCGGTTTTTAGCGTAAAAAACGCGGCTGACAGGTTGAAAATAGCAGATACCGGCTGTTTGGCACGATTATTGCTCATTCTTACCGTAAAGACAGTTGTTAGCCGGATTTGGAATATATGGATGTCTAAAATAAACAATATATTCGACATTATCGAAGTTGGCATAAAAGCTGAAAATCTTCGTCAGAAGGCGATTGCCAATAATGTTGCCAATCTTCAGACTCCGGAATACCGCAGGGTTGATGTCAACTTCCAGGAATTACTTGCCAAGGCGCTGAATTCGTCCGGGTCTGTTGATTTAAATGGAGTTGAGCCTGAGATTTACCAGCCTAAAGAGACTGCGGTAAAATCAAACGGTAATGATGTCAGCCTGGAAATCGAGGTTGGTGAGATGGTGAAGAATACTCTTCTCCACAAAGCGTATATTCGGCTTCTTCAGAAAAAATACCAGCAAATCGATTTAGCGATAGATGTGAAATGATTCTTAGCGGAAAGAAAAAATAATCTGGATGCCATCAGGATTTTAGAGAAAGGCAAAAACAAATGGAAGTCAATGCAAGTTTTGGCCCGATAGATATAGCAATTTCAGGTCTGCGAGCGCAAAGCAAAAATATGGAGGTGATTTCATCGAATGTTGCCAATGCCCAAACCACGGATAACGGCGATGGCCAGCCATATCGCAGACTTGAGGCGGTATTAGAAACAAACAGTGATGATATGGGAGGCGTTAGCTTGGAGGAAATAGTAGCGGATACGAGTGCTTTCCAGAAGGTTTTGAAGCCGGGCCATCCCGACGCAGATGCGGAGGGATTTGTAACAATGCCCAACGTTCAACTGCCGATAGAGATGATGAATTTGAATGTTGCGGCACGAACATATCAGGCCAATACAGCGGTTCTAAAGCGTTATCAGGATATGGTGGAAACTACGCTTGAATTACTTAAGTGAGGTGAAATAAAATGATAAACTTAAATGCCAATATAAGTTCAGTGTCATCCATGACTAATCTCGATGCTATCGGAACAGCCAAGGTCAAACCCGCCGGTTCCGAATCCGGCTTTGCTGAAACTATTAAGGCTGTCGAAAAACATATATCCAAAATTGATGACCTTCAGCAATCATCGGATATATCCATACAAGATTTGTTGGCCGGCAAAAATGAGGATATTACCTCGGTGGTATCCGCAGTGGCTAAGGCTGATATGAGTTTTAAACTTCTTGTGGGTGTCAGGAATAAGCTAATTGAGGCCTACAAACAAACTATGAATATGCCTTTGTAATTTATTATTGGGAAAAACATCAAAAAACAGCCAATTAACGAAAGGGTTTAATGGGTTTTTTTCAGAAGATAGAAGCAGTTTGGCAAAATGTGAGCGTAGTCCAGCGGGCTTTGTTGATAGCGATAGTCTTGACATTTATTGTTGTCGGTGGATTGCTGACCCGTTGGGTTCGCATGCCGGATATGGGGCTGTTATATTCGGGTCTCGATGCTGAGGAAGCAGCGAAAATAGTTGAGAAAATCGGCGAAAAAGGTATTGTTTACAAATTAGCAAGTGGGGGAACAACTATCTATGTTCCAAAAGAAAATATTTCCCAGCTTCGTTTAGACATGGCAAAAGAAGGTCTGCCTGAGGGCGGCCAGAAAGGCTACGGGATATTTGATAATGAGAAAATCGGAATAAGTCCGTTTGTTCAAAATGTTAATCTCAATCGTGCCCTTCAGGATGAACTTGCCAAGAGCATACAAATGATAGACGGAGTCGTTCATGCCCGAGTTCATATAGTAAGTCCGGAACATACCCTATTTACTTCTACAACCCCGCAAACCAGCGCTTCTGTAGTTCTTCGGCTGAAGGCAGGCTATAGATTGAGCGGCTTGAATATAGCAGCTATAACACATCTGGTTGCCAGCGGTGTTGAAGGACTGAAATCTGAAAATATAACTATTGTGGACAGCCAGGGCCGGCTTCTTTCCAGTGAATCGGACCAGGCAATGGGCGGTGGAGCAGGGACCGTTGCTGACTACAGGGAGAGGGTGGAACAGAGTTTAGCGGACAAAGTTGAAAATATGCTCACTGCTGTTCTTGGCCCTGGGCGAGCTACTATAAAGGTCAGTGCCGAGATTGATATGAACAGCAGTAATCTTGTTACAAAATCTTACGATGCAACGGGGGTAGTTGTAAAAGAAGAGATTAAAGAAAAATCCAAAACTCCAGGCAGCAATGTTGGTGCTGATGGTAAGCCGATAGCATCGGGTGGTAAGGAAACTGACAACACAATTACTACCAATAAGCTTTTCGGTGAAAAAGTGGAGACGGTAGTTGATTTGCCTGGCAAAATAACATCTTTAGCAGTAGCAGCGTTTGTCGATTTATACCCGGCTGATCCTAACGCCAAAGACCTTATAATAACAGAGGCGAGTGTTGTGGATATTATTAAAAATGCCCTTGGTCTTAAGGATGCAACCTCAATCAAAGTGGTTAATGCCAGATTTTCTCGTCCGACAGAATCTTTGCTTGGCGCCGAAGAAACCAAGAAATTCGATTTTGTGGCGATTGCGGGACAGGCTTCACTTGGGATTATGGCGGTTTGTGCGCTGTTAGTACTGAAAATGTTCAGCGGAGCAAAGAAAAAAGCGACTTTAATGTCTGCAGCAGCACAGTTGCCGGCAGATGAGATAACTGGTGGTTTTCTCCCGGCCGGAACCGAGGGCGCTGACTCATTGGTGCTGCGCAGACAAATAGCGAATAGCCTGCGAAATAATCCTGAGCAGGCCAAACAATTGTTTTCAAGCTGGATTGAGAAAAAAGGGAGTTAAATAAGTGGTATTAACGGGTAAACAAAAAGCTGCGATGCTGTTAATTAGTCTTGATGTGGCAAGTGCCTCTGCATTGCTCAAAGGTATGGATCCTGAAATGGTCCAGGAATTGGCGGTGGAATTAGCATCTTTGGAGGCATCAGGTTTGTGCGAAGGCAAGGAGAAAATAAAAGTTGCGCAAGAGTTTTGTACCTCACTTAAAAAAGGTTCGAGTCAGGGACTTAATATAGGACGTTTTCTTAACGAAATACTGGTAAGCCTTCTTGGCAAAGAGAAGACAGAGCAAATTAGAACTCAGATAAAAAAAGTGACGGAAAAAAAAGATTTGTTTGCAGACATTCACTTGTCCACCACGGACGAATTGGTTTCTGCACTGGAGGGTGAACACCCACAGATGATTGCTGTGGTACTGTCAGAGCTGACTCCGAAAAAAAGTCAGGAGGTTCTGTCGCTTTTGAGCGAAGGGACCCGTCTCAAAGTAGTGTGGAATATGACGAATTCGGATCTGCTGACAGATGGAGTGAAGCGGCGGATGGCATCTATGGTTAGCGAACGGCTGAAGAGTCTCAAAGGAGAGACTTTTGTGGCAAAACCGGGAAGACAGGAAGAAAATCTGCGAAAACTTGCTATCGTGTTAAGTGGACTGGAGAAAGACCTGCGAGATCAATTGCTTGGTGAGATCAGCAAACACGATGAGGAAACCAGCACGACGGTAAAGCGTTTGATGGTAACGTGGGAAGATATTCCAACAATAGCTGACAGGTCTTTGCAGGAAGCTCTGCGAGGAATTGATTCGGCAAAATTGGCATTAGCACTTTATGGGGCAGATGAAGTAATTATCAAAAAAATCAGGTCTAGTATTTCCGAACGAGCGGCAGCGTCAATAGACGAGGAAACATCACTTATGCAGGAGCCGCTGGCAAAAGAAGTTCTTGATGCGAGAGAAGAAATTATGAAGCCGCTGCGGGACGCTAATGAGGAAGGCAAACTTAGGGTGATCGGAAGGTAGCACAATGTCACGGAAACTGACGGTTCATCTTGAAAGGCCGGTTACGTCTGTAAGCATCTTAGATGGTTACAGCAGTAATGCCGAATCGTCTGTTACGGGCAGTATGAATCCGGAGTTGAATACTGAGCAAATCGGGTTAGAGGATTTGAAATCGCAGAAAAGTTTGTATAGCGAGGTTTGCCGGACACTTCAAGACCTGACCGCTAAGCTCAACCAGTTTTACGACCAGATTTTTGCCGAGCAAAAGGAAGAAATTGCCAAACTTTCGGTTGAAATTGCCAGAAGGGTATTAATGCAAAAAATTCAGGATGGTGATTATAAAATTGAAATAATTGTTAAAGAAATACTTAAAAATGCTCCCACTCACCGGGATATAGTAGTGCATTTGAATCCTAAAGACCTGACTGACTGCCAGAAGGCTCAGCAGGATGATGGCGATAATACATTAGCCGGAATCAAACTCGTTGCGGACGTCAATATTGGACGGGCCGAATGTGTGCTTGAGAGCCCAAAAGGAATAATCAAATCATTAATTGATGAACACCTTGAGCAAATCGGAAAGGCGCTTAAAAAAACGGAATAACTTATGACTGCGAACAAAGTCAAAGAGAAAAAACTTCAAATACAGCAGGGTGTAGTTGCGGGCCCGGAAAGCAAATTAATTGATTTTGATAAATTTCACTCGATTTTGCGTGCGGTGAATTTGTTAAATTGCCAGGGTTCCGTGATCCGGGTTTCGGGTTTGACAGTTGAATCCAGTGGTCCTAAAGTGGGCATAGGTGAACTTTGCGGAATCAATATTCGTGATGGTCGGCGTATATTGGCAGAGGTGGTAGGTTTCCAGGGGGATCGGCTTATTCTGCTTCCATTAGAGCATATAGAAGGTATATCGCCCGGCGATACCGTAACGACTCGAACCACCCCACGCTATATTACTCTGAGTGAGAATGTATTGGGCAGAGTAATAAACGGATTAGGAGAACCTATCGATGGTAAAGGGCCATTGGCAGGAGATGAGAAGAAGGCATTGGATTCAGGCAGTCCGCCGGCATTAACCAGGAAAAAAATTACTCAGCCTCTGGCTTTAGGTATCAGGTCAATTGATGGTATGTTAACCTGCGGCAGAGGACAGCGCATAGGTATTTTCTCAGGCAGCGGGGTAGGCAAAAGCGTGCTGCTCGGTGATATTGCCAATTCGAGTGATGCGGATGTAAATATTGTTGCATTAATAGGCGAGCGTGGTCGGGAGGTTCGGGAATTTCTCGAGGGAGACCTTGGTCCTGAAGGGCTGGCTCGCAGTGTGGTTGTGATTGCTGCGTCGGATTCTCCGCCGATTCAGAGAGTGAAGGCGGCGTTTGTAGCTGTAACAGTTGCCGAATATTTCAGAGACAAAGGCAAAAATGTTTTGTTTATGATGGATTCATTCACGCGGTTTGCCCAGGCCCAGCGGGAAATCGGGCTTGCAGCCGGTGAGCCGCCGGCTGCAAAGGGTTACTGTCCAAGCGTTTTTGCACTGATGCCGAGACTTGTCGAGCGTTTGGGATGCTCCGAACACGGCAGCATAACAGGAATTCTGACGGTTCTTGTTGAAAACGATGATTTGACCGACCCCGTAGCAGATAGCGCCAGAAGTTTACTGGATGGACATATAGTTTTGTCAAGAAAACTGGCCGACAGGGGGCATTTCCCTGCTGTGGACATTTTGGCAAGTGTAAGCAGACTAATGCCTGCGGTGGTGAGCAAAGAACATAAGCTGGCTGCTCAAAAACTCAAAGAGATATATGCCACCTACATTGACGCTGAAGACCTTATAAACATTGGTGCATTTTCGGCAGGCAGTAACCGCCGTATAGACGGAGCGATTGCATTAATTGATAGATTAAACAACTTTCTTATTCAGCCCGTGCGAGACAGAACCAGTTTTGAAGGAACTGTCAAGCAGTTAATTGCTATTACCGAGGTATGGGACGAATTGTTAAATGTTAATGTTGGAAAAAAATGAAAATTAATCCCACATCAATCCGATTGGTGTGGTGGATAGTTGTAATTGGTACAGGATAAATGAAACGATTTACATGGCGTCTGCAGCGGGTTCTTGACATAAAAATAAAGGAAGAACAAATAAAAAGGGCGGAATTGTTTGAGATAACTCAAAAATTAGCCCAGGCGCAAAACGAACTGTTAACGCAAAAAAGGATATTAGAAGACATAATTAACAGTTTAGCAGAAGAACATCCCAGAAATCGCCTGGACAAACAGGAGCTTTTTCTGAAATGTTCGGCAATAAACGATGAACTAATAAAAAAGCTTGAAAGTAAAGTAAAAGAAATTGAAAAACGGCAAAAAGAAAAAATCAATGAAGTTTTAAAGGTCAAAAAATTTAGAAAAAGTCTGGAAAAGCTGCGAGTTGAAGCAAAAACGCAATATATGAAGGAACAGGAAAAGCTTGAGCAAAAGGAAGCGGATGAGATGACTACCATTGGTTTTGCTCGAAAGATAATACAGAGAAATAAAGCTGATAGTTTCATCGGCTAAAATTTTGTAAATGGTCAATCGCCAGATAAGGAGATAGACTTGTGAATAAAAAGTTAATAATAATAACAGTAGCGGCCGGATTAATAAGCTTTGCAGGAATGTTCGCCATTGGATGGCTTACTAAAAAAACTCCACAGGCCCAAAGCCCTGTAGCGGAGCAAACAACACCGGCTCGCCAGGAAGCTGATCTGAATTCGACACAACCGCAGATACCGACAGCCGGCAGCGTTGCTGCAGTCGATGACAAAATGAAAACAGCTATGACGGAAAAACAACTCAAAGAACTTATTTATGAAGTCCGGGAAAAGATAAAAGAGTATGAGAGCAAGTTGCAGGAGCTGGGAATACGAGAGCAAAAACTGCAGACAGTACAGGAAATGTTAAAAAAAGATGTCAATGAACTCGATAATCTGCGAATCGAACTTGCCTCGACCGTTGCGAGCATTAAGGACGAGCAGGATAAGCTGCTGAAGAGCAAAATTAAAATCGCCGATATCGAAAAGAGTAATCTGGTGTCGATAGCAGCCACTTATGACAAGATGGATTCATCCCAGGCAGGTAAAATATTGTCGAATATGAACCAGGCTAAAAACAACAATGCCGATGACGCGGTGAAAATCCTCTACTATATGTCCGAGAGAACCAAAGCCAAGGTATTAGCTTCTATAGCTGAGACAGAGCCTGCAACTTCGGCATATTTTTGTCAGAAGTTAAAGCAGGTAACCGAAAAGGAATAACTTATGGATATAGCAACAGTATGCGGCATAATCTTGGGTTTTGTGGTTATTATAGGGACAATTCTCTACGAGGGAAATTTAGCGATTTTTTTCAATGTACCTGCTCTGGCAATAGTGGGAGGCGGGATGACATGTGCGACGATGATACATTTTTCGCTGCCGCAGTTTTTGGGAATCTTCTCAGTAATCAGAAAGACATTTGTTGTAAAGTTACCTTCACAATCGGTTCTGATTCAAAAAATGGTTAATTTTTCGGCCATTAGCAGACGTGATGGGGCATTGGCGCTGGAGCAGGAAATCCACAAGTTAAACGACCCATTTTTTGCCAGAGGATTACAGATGCTCGTGGACGGCCAGGAGGTGGAGACAATCCGGGAGATTATGTCCCTTGAAATCCAGTACCTTCAGGAACGTCACGCGATGGGCAAAAAAATCCTTGAGTTTATGGGATCATCGTGCCCTTCGTTTGCTATGGTAGGGACACTGATTGGACTTATATCGATGTTGAGCAAAATGGAAAGTCCTGCTGAAGTCGGGCGAGGAATGTCAGTAGCGCTGGTCTGCACATTTTACGGAGCACTTTTCGCAAACCTGGTACTTTTGCCGCTGGGAGGGAAGTTGGGACAGTATTCCAAGGCAGAGGCTATCGTCAAAGAAATGATTGTTGAGGGGATATGTGCGATTGCCAAAGGCGAGAATCCAACCGCAGTACGTGAAAAAATGCATGTATTTGTCTCCTCAAAACATCGTGAGGATGTGAAGGCAAAAGTATAAATGGCAGAAAAAGCAAAACAACAAGAAGAGGAAAGTTGCGAAAGTGCACCGCTGTGGATGATTTCATTCGCGGATATGGCATCGCTTCTGATGGCATTTTTTGTGATGCTTACAACATTTGCTTCGTTCGGGCCGGCTGAATCGGAAAGATTAACTGGAATAGGGAAAATTGCTTTGTTAGCAAACTACGGCTGGTTCAAGAGCCCCCCAAAAACAGCAATAGGACCGAAGACAATGGCTTCGGCAAAGACCAAGCAGGGCAGCGAGAAACCGACACTTCAAGAAAGCTCTGACGGTAGGGGTTTGACAGAAACAGAGCCGAAGAATTTCAGAACCAATAAGGTATTTTTGCTTGAATCCAGAATCGCTTTCTGGGCAAACGGGACGGTACTATCTCGGGAAGGCCGCAATTTTTTTAATAATCTGGCCTCGTTTGTCAGTAAAGTACCGAGCCGAATTATAATCAGCGAAAGCGGTCCTGATAATAACATTGACTTTGGAATCTCCAGGGCTGTTGTTGTGCTGAAATATTTGGTCGAGAAAGGCATTTCAGCGGATTACTGCAATATCAGCGCTCAAGGTATGTCTCCAGCGGAAAATTTTGAAAAAGAGCGGATGCTGGAGATAGTTTTACTGGATAAAGGTGTGTCCAAATGAAGAAACATGGTCCTCCGCCTGAAGAAAAAGGCGAAAAAGCACCGATTTGGATAATTTCATTTGCAGATATGATATCGCTGCTGATGGCATTTTTTGTTGTGTTGTTGACGATGTCCACGACAGCGCGCAGCGGCAAGTTATGCGAGGAAGGTGCAGGAATTTTCGAAGCGACACTCGGTGGTTTCAGAACATCAATAGCTAAGTTTGGCATACGAGAATACTTCGGGTCAGGACAGGATATGACGACTTTTGACAATGAAAAAGCCTATTACAATATCAGCGGCGGAGATAGTTCAGACCGTGGCAGAACAATTGACGCACGCGAAGGAAATATCCGGCGAACCTTTAAGAAACTTAGCAGCCGTGCCAAAACCTTAAAATCTCAAATACAAGGCTCAAGCCCCGCGTTTACTGTACTGCCAATTACATTCGAGCAAGGACAGGCTGTTCTGAGCGAAACGTCACAGCAGCTTTTAAGTAAATTCAGGGAAAACTTGGGGGAGGCGGGAACAGCTGGTATAGCCGCGGTGTATGTCGTCGGGCTGGCTTCGCAGGAAACAAGCGAAGAACAGCAGTGGATAGTTTCCACCAAGCGTGCACAA
This sequence comes from Phycisphaerae bacterium, assembly GCA_026386845.1. Classification (GTDB taxonomy): domain Bacteria; phylum Planctomycetota; class Phycisphaerae; order Sedimentisphaerales; family UBA12454; genus JAPLMW01. Next base: position 5,342 of record JAPLMW010000077.1, on the reverse strand, counting down.
GCGGTCGCAGATTTTCTGAAAAGTAATCTGCCTTCGAAATCCCAATTGCCTATTTATTCGTGGGGAGCCGGGCCGGGAGGCGACTGGACTGCTCAAGACGGTCCTGTTTCCAAACAGTCACAGATACTAATTGCGGTCCTGAGAGTAAATTAAGTTTATAGGTCTCCATTTCTCAACACCTCAGTAAATAGGAACTCGCAGCCTTGTCAAGTTTTTCGACATTTTGTCTGATTCTTTCTTCGATTTTTCACAAAAATAGCCGTTTATGACGCATTAGTGCCTGTTTTAATCTTTCGGCACGCTGTTTGCTACTTTAAAGGATAATACTTAATTGTTTTATAGTATGGGATCATACAAGAAAAAAATAGCGGTGTTTTTAGCGGCAATTTTGCTGTGCAGCGGCGTTGCGTTCGTATACTCGGCCCGGTCTGGCGCAGGCGAGAATACAAAATCACTTTTTGATAAATCTGTTTCTCTGGGCGAAAGCAAGCCGAATTTTGCAGTAGGTTCGGATACTAATCTTGACGCGGGCGGATTGTTCTCCAAAATGATACTAATGGTTTTGCTGGTTATTTCTCTGGGTGCAGCGGTGATTTATCTGTCAAAAAAACTTCTGCCAAGGTTAAACCTGCCTGGCAAAAGGATTCAGGTTTCTGAAACAGTTCACCTCGGGCCGCGCAAAGCGATACATTTGATTAAAATAGGCAAACAAACGCTTCTTATAGGCAGCACAAACGAAAATATCACCAAGTTGGCAGATGTAACTGACCAGTTATCTGAAGTGGATTTGCCGGTAAACCAAACAGGTGATAATTGAGGACTTCAATGGCGGTAAAATCTATTAGAATGTTTTTTTTAGCTTTTGTTGTTCTGTCAGCAAGCGGTTTGTCATTTGGTCAGGACAGCAACTCCACGGCAAGCTCGCTTCCAAGTATCAGTGACCTGATGACAATAATAGATAAAACAACCACCAATGAAGATACTAATGGTAAAGATTGGTCGACGCCTGTCAAACTTGTAATCATTTTTAGCGGCCTGGCGATTTTACCAAGCCTTCTGGTGATGATGACATCTTTTACGCGAATAGTTATAGTATTGTCTTTTGTTCGTAAAGCGTTGGGTACTCAAACTATACCGCCGACCATTGCTATTATAGGATTGGCATTGTTTCTAACGCTGTATACGATGGCTCCTACATTTTCCAGGATTAACGAAACCAGCATTCAGCCTTACCTGGCGGATGAAATTAATTTCGAAACAGCAGGCAGCAGGGCGGGTGACTCTATTAAGGAATTTATGCTCCGGCAGTGCCGCCAGTCTGATTTAACGCTTTTTGTGCAGATGGCCAAAATAGAGCCGCCGGCCAGCCCGAAAGAGCTTGGTCTGCATATAGTTATTCCGGCATTTATTATCAGCGAGTTTCGTACAGCTTTCGAAATAGGCTGTCTTCTGTTTATTCCTTTTTTGGTTGTGGATCTTGTTATTGCCAGTGTTCTGCTTAGTGCCGGCATGATGATGCTGCCGCCTATAATGATTTCGCTGCCTTTCAAGCTGATATTATTTATCCTTGTTGATGGATGGGGATTGTTAGCCAAGAGCCTTGGTCTGGGATTCCAATAGAGCATTAAGTTTTTATGAGGATTTAACGGATGGATAATAATTTCGTCATTTATCTGGGGCGGCAAACACTCGAGATATCTTTACTTATATCCGCTCCTATTTTGTTAACCTGTATCGTTGTAGGTGTCGTTATAACATTGTTTCAGGCAGTTACCTCAATACGCGATATGTCTTTAACGGTAGCTCCCAAGCTTGTGGCCGTGGGATTTGTCACATTGTTTTTCGGCAGTTGGATGCTCGGTATGCTGCTTAAATTTACGAATGAGATTTTCGGTTATATTCAAAGTATCGGGCGGTAATTTATGGAGTTGATGATAACAAAACTGCTCGGATTTGTGTTGGTGCTGACAAGGATATCGAGTTTTTTTCTCGTAGCACCTGTTTTCAGCGGGGATGCTGTTCCCGTTAGAATCAGAGTTGCGATTGTCCTGTTAATTTCAGTTTTTTTTTCAACTATTATTCCTTCTGCCGTTCATCCCGGACAAATCTCTGCGTTGGAAGCAATGTTACTGATAAGTGACGAAGCAATTTATGGTTTAGCCCTTGGGTTGGTTGCCATTTTTATATTTTCCGTGGTCAAATTGAGCGGACAAATTATTGAACGAGAGATGGGTTTGGCTATGGCCGAGGTTTTGGATCCTTTGACCGGTGAAAGTGCTGAACCGCTGAGTATACTTCTTGAAATGATATTTATACTCCTGTTTTTAAGTGCAAATGGCCACCATTTGCTCCTGTCAATTATCGCGCGGAGTTACCAGGCATTTCCATCCGGCAGTATCCCGACAATACCAGTTTTGGTCGAAGGAACAGTTAAAGCAGGTTCGATAATGCTTATCGCATGCCTAAGATTGGCTGCGCCGATGTTGGCTGCGTTTTTGTTGTTGTTGGTTGTGCTGGCTGTATTCGCGCGCATAATGCCGGATATGGACATTTTATTCATCAGTATGACATTGACTGTGGGACTGGGATTGCTAATGACAGGGACATTTTTGCTGCCATTTATTAATGGATTTGTGGCTGAATTCGCTGATTGGATGAGCAAACTGGCGCCCCTTTAATTGATTATTTATTAATGATTGTTTTGTTGCGATTCGCAAACTAAAATCAGGTGTAAATTGTGGCAGAGAAATCAGCTGCTGAAAAAACAGAACAGCCGACGCTAAGACGGCTGCAGAAAGCAAGAAAGGAAGGACAGGTTGCCCAGAGTGAGGAACTGCCGGCAGTCATTTCAATTGTGGTGCTTGTCATAGTTTTAGTCTTATTTGCACCGACTTTGCTGCAATGGTTTATCATGCAAATGAAGCAGGGGATGTCGGGCCAAATCAGTGTTTTCGCCGACAGCAAAGCATTCATGATTTTTCTCAATACGAAAATCATCGGTTTGATGTTTGCTATGTGCCCAATTCTGACAGCGCTTTCTATAGGGTCTATATTGTCATGTGTTGCCGTCAGCGGCCTGAATTTTGCGCCAAAGACCCTGAACTTGAAATTCGATGCGATAAATCCGGTAAAAGGGTTCGGGAGATTGTTCGATGTCAAATCCGCAGTAAAACTGGGCGTTTCTATAGCAAAGTTTATTTTCATTTCAATTATCGTCTGGCGTTATCTTCAAAGCAGAATCGATACACTTGCTGCTATTCGATGGGCTTGGTCTGCACAGATAATGGTGGCCATCGCAAAAATAATATTAGGAATGATGATACGCATTTGTTTGGCGCTGCTGGTTATAGCGGCAATTGACGTTTTCTTTCAGAAATGGAAATATATCCGGGACCTGAAGATGACAAAGCAGGAAGTAAAATGGGAGCGAAAAGATACTGATGGCTCACCTGAGGTCAAATCACGTATCCGCCGGATTCAGATAGAAATGGCTAAGAAGCGTATGCTGAAGGAGATTCCAAAGGCTAATGTTGTTCTTGTGAACCCAACGCATGTAGCTGTCGCGCTTCGCTACGAAGCCAAGACAATGGAAGCTCCCATTATGGTGGCTAAAGGTGCAGACCTCCTGGCAGAAAAAATCAGAGAGATAGCTCGGGCGTATGGAGTGCCTATTGTAAGAAAGCCGGAATTGGCCAGAACAATATATTCCACAGTGAAACCGGGCGATGCCATACCACAAACGCTATATGCGGCTGTGGCGGAGATATTGGCTATGATTTATAGGCTGCGGCACAGAAAAACTTAAAACACGAATTTGACACATCTAATTGCTGAAAGTAGAAGAGGTTATCTGATTAACCGCAGCCAGTTGCTGCTGAATCAAAGTCAAGGTTTTTTCAAGACGGGCATACTTGTCAACAAGTCTTTGTTTCACTTTATCAAGTCGAGTTTGTTCGTTTTCTATTTTCTTCTCTATTGCTGTCGTCTTGTCATCAAGAATAGCTTGACTGATATCAAACCGACCGTCAGTTTCAAGTACATTGTCAAGGAAATCTTCAAACGCACCAGCGATGCCTTGTTTGACAGATATAGTTGCAGTATAAGTATCTGCAGCCTGGGTTAAATCAACGGTAAACTGGAGGCCGTTCTCGGGATAAACCGGATTTCCCTCATCATCGAATGTACTGATGCCGGTTACGAGGTTATTGAGCCAGGTGCTGTTGTCGCGGAATGCAGATTCAGGTTCGGTGGACAATTTGATTCTGACACCAGTTATCTGATGGCTGCCGTTTATATCTACCGCAACATTATAGGTGGCGGCAGTCGTATATTTATCGCTGGCATTATAAAACTGGATAACACCGTTTTCACTGTTGCTGCTTTTGGTGGCGCCAAGCAAATCAAGAACGCCGTTAAAGTCTTCATTTACGGCATCGTTGAATATGCTTGTATCGAATTTCATCATTCCGGCGCCATCAATGGTAATCCCTATATCCGAAGCCTGAATAAAGCTGTCTATCGTATCGATGAAGCCGGCGGCTGCCCCAACAAAGGGAGTACGGGACTGGGACTTCATAAGGGAAGCCCCCATATCATTGCTCAATATACCCATCTTTTTTGTTTCAGTGTCATACTCAGTCTTAGCCTTCAGCTCGGTAATTAAAGCGTTATAAGCAGTAACCATCGCCTGGATTTTTTGTGTAACTGATGCCGTGTTTTTACTAATAGTTATTTTAATGGGCTTGCCGGTTTCTGTAATATCATGAAGATTTAATGTTATACCGCTCAGGGCGTCGGTAATACTGTTGGTGCCTCTCTCGATGTAGCCGTTGCTGCCTTTTGCATATTCCGCAATCGTAGCGGTTTTTGCACCGGAGGGAGTAAGAGCAGTTGCGTCAATAGAAATCATTTCGGTATCACCAGCGGAGCTAAGAAAAGTAAAACTGGTATATCCTGCCTGATTCAGGGGGTTACCGCCTACTGTTATGTCGTTAAGGTTAACATTTGACAATAACTCGAGAGCATCTTGAATCTCGTCGGTGGAAGCATCATAAAGAATTTCTCCTGTGGTTTGACCCTTGTAAGTAAGATGGAAATGACCCCCGGCAGCTACAGAACCAAGAGTCAGTCTTTGCTCTTCAGGGGTCGCCGTTGAAGGATAGCCGTCTACTTTGATATTTGCGCTTTGAGCGGCCTGAGTCTGGCTAAAAGTACCAAGAGAAAGAATGTCCGGGTCTCCGCCTCCTTCTGTTGAAAAAGCCATAGTTGGCAGACCTAAATCCGTATCGCCGGTGCCATCATCGTAAGCTAAACTGATACTCAGTTCGCTTGTGTCTGACATA
>JAPLMW010000060.1 GCA_026386845.1 Phycisphaerae bacterium | reverse complement strand
TGGCTAAAAGTACCAAGAGAAAGAATGTCCGGGTCTCCGCCTCCTTCTGTTGAAAAAGCCATAGTTGGCAGACCTAAATCCGTATCGCCGGTGCCATCATCGTAAGCTAAACTGATACTCAGTTCGCTTGTGTCTGACATATTGTCTGTCAGCCATATCTGTCCATTTACAAATCTTGCCGTTGCCACGCCGTCAAATTGTTCATTAATCGCATCGATAAGATGACCTACGGTTGTATTTGCTGTAATATTGAGTTCTTTGTCAGCCAGGTCAGTTCCAAAATGATTCGTGCCGCTGATTATAATTTTTTCATCGCCTACGAGCCCTGCATTGGCGGTAAACTGGTCAAGTTCTGTAATCTTTGTGGTCAGGCCGGCATTCAGTCCGTCATTGGTAAAAGTATGGTAGAGTTCGTTTGTATCAGGTTTCCACACCTCTGTATATTGCGAATTGACGGATATTTGGTAATCTTCGCCGGCTTTCTGACCGCTTAACATCAAGTGATATTTGCCTCCATGATACAGCAGACTGGCGGTAACGCCGGGATTGTTTGAATCATCATTTATCAGATTGACCAGGTCTTGAAGTGTAGTTTCATCAGCAACGGTTGTTATGGCCCTTTCCTGATGGTTATATGAGTATATAAAAGTTCCCTCGCCTACATAATCGGTCGTATAATCAAATGTTGAAGTGTCCTGTATCCAGGTTTCAGTTGTCGCCAATTGATTTACTTCGATTGTATGAGAACCGGCATTTGCTTCTGACGATGCGGTGATTGTAAGTATGTCCGTGTCGCTGGAGCTTGTGTTGAAAATATTCAGGTTATCAGCATCGGCGAGAGCGCTTACTGCTGATCGCAAAGGGGTGACTTTGCTCCGCAATTCAGTCAGGGCGGTGTCTTGGCTCTCGTAACTTTTCTGCTTTACTTGATATGTGGCAAGTCTTCGGCTCTCGATAGTCATCAGCTGCGTAATAATCGCAGAAGTATCAATACCTGTTGACAATCCTGGAAATGTTATTGTTCCCATGTTTCAGTCCCTGATTCTTGTCTTGTTTCTATATCGCAGCCAAATAGTCTTGTTTATCTATGGTCTTTTATTCTTTCTATTTATATTATCGAGCAAGAGCGCCTCTAACTTAAGTATTAAGAGTGAATTAACCGCTGTTACGATATGCTTTGAGTATTTTTCGGACGTTGTCAACTTGCCCCTGCTGCCTTTCAACAGAAGCTTTTTCAGCCTCAAGCATCAATTCCAGTTTTTGGTATAATTTGACCAGATGCTTGTGCCGGTTATCAAACTTGGGTTGGCCGGTTGGCTTAATTTTGGCCATTTTCTCAACGGCAGGGGCGGCTTGTTCGGCTAATATTTCGACATGGCGGTAATCGCCTTTGCGAGCCATTTCTATTTGCTTTTCTACTAAACTCTGTAATTCATCCAATAGATGTTTCTGTTCATCTGTGTTCACGGAATCTGAACTCCTGCCTGTTTTTGTGCTAAATTACGCTCGACCTCCTCCAGGAGATTGGCAGCATCTTTATTACCGCAATCCAGTGTCAAAATATCTAAAAGCACTTTTCTGGATTGTTCAAAACGGCCTTCTTTAACATAAATCGCTGCCAAAGCGAACATAACAGAATTATCATGTGGATGCACACTGAGATATAGCTCAAGGTAGTGAATGACTTTTGCAAAAGAGCCCATCTGGCAGGAGGTTTGAAATAGACCCAGAAGAGCTGTAAGGTTGTCTGTATCCAACTCCAGACATTTAAGATACATCTCTAAAGCTTTTTCGTAATCAGCTCTTCTCTGTGCGACCATAGCCAGACCCGCATATGCACGGGAGCAATCAGGGGCAAGCCGACAAGCTACTCTGAAAGCTATCTCGGCATCATCTAAAAGATTCTTTTGGAAGTCAACTGCCCCAAGCCCCACGTAAGGACCAGGCTCATCAGGGCTCAACGATGTTGCTTTTCCATAGCACTTTTGTGCCTGAGTATAATCGCCGATAGAAGTATAATAGTCTCCTAATTTCTGTAATTCTTCATAACTTTGGATTGTATTCTCCTGCTCGGCAACATCATTTTTTTTTCTATCCATAGCTGATTTGCTTCCTTTGAGTTTGTATCTTCATTCGCGGCTGTTCTTAACCATTCTGTGGCGAATTACTTCAATCATTGGCTGAAGAATTTCCTGATTTGGTGAAAGCTCCAATGACCGATGCAGCATCTTGAGGGCATCGGATAGATTGCCGGTATTTAGCAATATATCAGCGGTCCTGTTAAGTACATCTGCGTTCAATATGCCCATCCGTTCCATATCGTCAAAGAGTTCCATTGCTTCCTTCGGTTTATCGGCGGCAAGATATGTTTCAGACAAATTCCAGATAATTTCTGCCGAGTCAGGCTGTAAACTTCTTGCTTTTACAAGGTGCTTGATGGCTTCGTCTGAGCGGTTCAGGCAATGAAGAATCGCTCCGGCATCGTTCAGGGCTTCCGCATCGTTTGGCGATGAACTAAGATATTCTTGCATATACCCAAGGGCTTCCTCGTGTTTGCCGGCCTCGGCTGATTCCAGGGCTTTCTGGTGATTATTCTGGCTTTTCTTCGAATTTGTCTTTATTGCCACTTGTAATACTCCCTATATTTCTTATAAGCTTACTATACGCAAATTTTGTGCCAATAGATTACAAAGACGTTTTTTGTGCGATTCCACGGCTCTGCCCGCGAAATTTGTAAAGATATTGAACAGATTATCGCACGAATAAACCATAAGCATTTCTCTTTAACTATTGAATGAAATCCAAAAGGGACATAGACATGAGTCTTCCGGCTACCGCCAGCGACATTTGGTATAGAGTCTCGCGCCGTGTAATATCTATAGCGAGCTGGGCAATATCAGCCTCCTGTAATATAGTGGCCTCATCCTCGGTATTGTTCTTTATATTCTCAAGAGAGTTTTTAAGGTTATCGATAAATCCGATTTTAGATCCTATGGAAGTTTCTTTTTCCACCAGAAGGTTATATGTCTCGTCCAATGAATCCGATAAACCGCTCCTGAACTGCGATAATTGGGCATCCGAAAGTCCTCTTTCATTTTTCAATAAATCCCTGACGGTAATAAGAGTGTTAAATATATCGCAGGTCCCTGGAACACTAACCATATTTACACCGGTGCTGTTTATATTTGTAGCATCTACATACAATACTTGTCCGCTTGAATTTGTAACAGCAACATTGCTCGGGTCTGAAGCATCCCCAACATCCACTGTAGTAGCTCCATCGTCAATAGAAAGGTTATAATGGCTGCCATCATAGGTTACCGTCAGCCAGATATTGCCTTTAACGCTCGATGTTCCCGAGCCGGCAGCGGCACCGGTATCGCCCAGAAACTCCGGCGTATCCCGGTTGTCGGAACAAAAAACGTCTTCGCCTGCATAGTAAGCGCTGGATTGAACCCCGGGAGCTACTTCTATATTTCGCTGTTGAGAACTGCCTTGATAGGTTACGCTTGTGATTTCTCCGCTGGTGCGCTGTACCGCATACGGCGCTGAACTTGTATTACCTCCGCCAAAAATATATTGGCCCAGATTTTGAGTATTAGCCAAAGAAACCATCTGTTCCAATGTATCGTTGATTTGTTCTGCAAGCCTCTGGCGTCCTGTTTCATCGTATGTGCCGCTGAGAATCTGATTCATGCTTACCCTTGTCTGTGAAATTGCTGATGCCATAGTCTGGATGATAGCGGTGGAAGTCTCCAGTATGCTGCTTATCTCGGAAATATTATCCATATAATTTTGCAGAGACCTTTTTTGAGAGTTCAGTCCTAAAACCTGATAAGCGGCGGACGGGTCATCTGAGGCTCGATTTATACGCGAGCCGGTGGATACCTGTTCTTGTAATGCTCCAATCGCATCGGCGTGCAGATGCAAAGCGAAGCTGGTATTATTGTAAATGCTGTTCAGTATTCCGCTCATAGATTTCCTTGAAATAAACAGACACCGTTTATATTATTTCCATAATACTTGATATTGTTGCGTTAATTGTAGTCATATATTTTGCCATTGCCTGAAACATCTGTTGAAAAATCAGCAACTGTGCTGCTTCATCGTTAATGTCAACGCCGCTTGTTTCGCTTTGCTGGTTTGTAAGATTTAGCACTATATTCTCGATATTGTCCTGTCGCATCTGTTTAACCGATAGCTGCTGACCAATATCAGTAATCAGCTTGCGATAGAATTCTCCGCACGTCAGGTTGTCTAAATCGCTGAGAGCATTATTCTTAATATCTGCCATTCGCACAGCATTAGTATTGTCAGTCATCTCTGCCCCGAGAGCCGTTGCCACTCGTCTGGGATTATCCGCTATATCCGAACAAACAGCCATATCTGTCGCGCTAATGCCGGAAAAAAAGGTGTTAATCCCAACGGCTGACAATAACCCCGAAGTATCTGAGTTCCCCAAAACATCGAGGCTGAACGAATCTCCATTAACCAGGTCACCGATACTGAGAGCTATTTGGATTCCGGTATTGCCAATATCAATTTTATCGCCTGCGGCATAACCGGAACCAATACTAATTATATCGATTGTATTTAAGTCGCTGTCTTTTACTGTAATTGTGAGGGAATCCTCAACTCCGACATTTCCTGTGCCGGAAACCGTAAATGTCAAAGTATCGTTTGAGCTGCCTGTATAAATACCTGATACGCTTACAGTCGGGTCTGATGTCCCATTGAAATTAATATCCGCAGTTTCAGGGCTCGGCAGTACCGCAGGGAGAAAATCGAATTCATAGCCGCTGTCGGCCGAAATAGTCAGTTGATTTGAAGAATTCACAGAAGCTGTCACATTGGCGACACTGGCAGTAATAAAGCCGGCTATCTCGGTTAGAGTATCAGATGAAGCATCCTGCAGGACAGGGATGGCGGTTCTGACTACTGTGCCATCGCTGATTTTCGTAACTCGGATATATGTATAGCCGGTCGTCACATTGGTAAAATCCGCCAAATCCTCGCTTGTGTTAGTCTGGCTGGTTAAACTGGTAAAAGAACCTTCCGAACCAACCCCCTGAACATGGTATTGATTTATTTGTTGTATTATTGCGACGGCTATAGAATCCAGGTTATCGTGAATATCAGAGACAACATCATTTTTTAGCGACAGTAATCCGCCAAGTTTTCCGCCTTGAATGTCTGTGATGTAATTGGATGCACCTGCAATAGAAATACCCAAATCGGCATTCGCGTCAACCCCGGACTCCAGTTCACTGGAAGAAGAACCTATTACCAGCGGGATTCCGCCGGTAGTGATATCAATTATGCCATTTTCTCTGCTCACCGTCTGAATGCCTATTAACTCGGACAGGTCTGATATGCACTGATCCCTCTTGTCGCTCATGGTATTGGCATTCCCACCGACCATCTTAACGGATTCGATCTTCTGGTTGAATTCGGCAATCTGGGTTGTAAGCGCATTGATGGAATCAACGGTGTTTTCAGTTTCTGATCTGATTTGCGTTTCCACCGTCGTCAAAAGTTCTCCCAGTGTTCTAAATTGACCAGCCATTGCGTTTGCATCACTGACAATCTGATTTTGCCGGATAATATCTGTCGGATTGGCGCTAATGTCCTGCAATGAATTGAAAAACTTATCTATTGCTGCGTTCAAACCGCTGTCCTCTGAGGAAAGCTCTCCGAACGCGTTTTCAATCATACGCAGCGTGTTGGATTCCTGCGAAACCTGCCCTGACGCTGACTGCTGCCGAAGTATTTCCTGTTCCAGGAGATTATCGATCATCCTTCTTATGTTACTGACATCTACGCCTCCGCCAATCAGAGTAGAGCCCTGTTGAGATGAATAGGCCGGCGTGAACTCTATTCTCTGGCGGTGGTAACCCTCGGTAGCTGCATTTGCAATATTATTGCCGATTGTATCAAGTGCCTTCTGGGCAGCGTTAAGACCGCTAAGACCTATACTGAAATCTGACATCTCTTAAATCCGCTTAAACAGTAATTTATTAAAATTGTAAATTCATAAAAGCCGAGTTGGTTTGGCGCTCGGCAAGACCTCTGGGACTGTATGTAATTGTTCCTGCCTGTCCAAATTCGAGAACACTTTTTAAAAGCACGCTGTTGAACCTGGCACAATCCGACAAAAGCATTGCCGTACTTGAATGTTCTTTCTTAAGTTTCCTGGTTAATGTTTGTAGATTTGTCTTTCTCCGGGTTATTTCGGTTTTTTTCTCTCCGGATAACTCAGTTTCAAGTCTGGATAATGTCATTTGCGCCAAACCGCAGTCCAAAGCAGTTGCCAGTTCTTTTCGCAGCAATCGCCGTTTCAGTTCATTTTCTTCGTAACTGTTTGATTCAGATTGAATACTTTCAAGCAGTTTACGCAAAGAAACCTCATCTCGCTTGACAACCGAACCACGCAAATCATTCAACCTTGACAGGCTATCCTGGATATGCTGGATATCCTTATCAAGAACAACCAGCAGCTGGTCAACTTTATCTTCTATTTCAATCGTCGCTTTTCTCATAATTTGTTATCTATCAATTCTGGTGTTGTATTTTGATGTTCTGAATCGGTCATAATCTTGTATATATCCTTCCACATTCCAAAGCCGCCTTTGTCTGCGATATCACGAGCCAGGTACAGCCAGAATATGCCGTCAATCTGCTGGCCAGCCCCGTCTTTTTCATCACTCCAGTCTCCGATGGTATTTTTCATTTCATCAAGTAATTTGTTAATCAAAACAGATTCAAAATCCTTGGCGTACTGTTGTTTTTTCGCTTCTGACGCGTCATCTGCTATTTTCGTCTGTTCCAGCGGTATTGACTGTTGAACTGCTCCGGTCGATATTAAATTGGCGATATCCATTAAATCGTTCCTACATTATTTCCAGCTTGGCCTGAAGGGCGCCGGCTTTTTTCAAAGCGTGAAATATTGCTATAAGGTCTGTCGGTGTCGCTCCTATCGCGTTAAGAGTATTGGCAAGTTCCGCAACGGTAACTGTCCGGGGCATAGGAATCAGAACGCCTGTTTTTTCTTTAACGGCTATGTCTGTGACCTGAGTAACTTCTGTCGTCGCATTCTCAGTAAATGGCGTTGTCGGCTGAGAAACATCATCCCTTTCTCTTATTTTCACGGTCAGGCTGCCCTGGGAAATCGCCACAGACGATATACCAACGTTTTCGCCCACCACAATAGTGCCGGTGCGCTCGTTAACAACCACTATTGCAGGAACATCCACCTTGACTTCGGGCTTTGTAATATTATCAATAAACCCTGCTATACCTTCCTGGCTGATTTCATTCGGGACTTTGACCCTGATAGTACCGGCATCAATTGCTGCGGCACTATCGGGATAAATTTGATTAATGGTTTTGCCGATTTGCTCAGCGGTTGAAAAATCCACATTTCTAAGATTAAGTGTGACAAACCTCTGATCTGCAATATATTCGACAAAAGTGGCTATTTCTTCTTGTTCAACTATTGCGACCGCCTCTCCAGCCGCCTGGTGATTTTTTGTAATTGAAGCTTTATCTCCGGATGCTGTCCAGCCTGCAATCGAAACCGCGCCCTGGGCAACGGCATACACCTGGCCGTCAAGCAAACTTTTACCATCAAGACCTTTCAAAAGTGTAGGCAAAAGTCTTCCGCCTTGAAGACTTTTGGCATCACCCATAGAAGAAACAGTAACAGAAATTTGTGACCCAACACGGGCGAATGGCCCCAGTTCTGCTGTAACCGCCACTAACGCAACATTTTTGCCGGTAAAATCGGTAGGAGTAAGAACCTGTCCCGCATCTTTAAGTATATTCGCAAGCATCTGTTGTGACGGCAGTGAGCTGTCGCCGGTACCAGCCAGTCCTACGACAAGTCCAATACCGGTAAGCGGGTTGCCGCGAATTCCCTGGATATCAACGACATCCTTTATTCGCTGACATGGGGCAATTTTGACCACACTTAGCAGAATTATGAGTAAAAGAATTAATCGAGATTTCATAAGCTTACACTTTCAAAATAGTCGTATAGTATTTCATAGTTAGAACGGCCAAAAAACATCGAATATTCTCCCAAGCCAGCCTGGTTTGCTAAAATCTGCAGCAATGCCTGTATTTCGCGTTATGATGGAAAAATTCGCAATTTGTTCGCTCTTGATAGTATTGTTATACGCAATATCGCTTGGTCTCACTATCCCGCTTACCTGAATGACCTGTTTATCACCTGCAATTTCCCGGCTGCGGGTTCCCATGACTACAAGGTTATTGTTTGGCATGATATCCACGACCACTACAGTGATTGAGTCGATAAATTTGCGCTCATCTTTATAATCTGCCTTGCTATCCATGGTATTACTGGATTCAGCAGTCAGATTGATACCCGGCATTCGCGGCAGATAGTTTTTAGTTGTCGCACCAGCCGCAGTGGAAGATACGATTCCCAGTTGTCCATCGAAATTAGCGCTTCTTGCGGTTTCTTTACTTAAATTTCTATTTTGCTTGTTATCAACCTTACTTGCTTCACTTATAGTAATAGTCAAAACGTCGCCTATATGGCGTGCTTTGTCGTCAGCATACAAATCTTTCTTGTTCTGGTCTCTTTTGGACCAGATGGAATTTGCCTGCGAACGGTCTACAGCGCAAAAAACAAAAAAGATTAAAATAAACGAAAAGATTATTCTATTATTCATTGTTTCACCTTTTAAAAAACGGGTTCCACGCTTCCATCTTCATTAACCTTAGCCATGATTACTCGCTGTGAATCCACATTCTGCACTTTTATGTATTCACCGACTTGTCCGTCCTGCAAAGCTCTTCCGATGGCTGTAACAAGAAGCCCAAGCCTGTCAAATTTAATAATTACGGTTTGGTTGCGTTTCAGCAAAATCTGTGGTTTGACAGGACTTACCATATCCGCAGAAATCACAGTGTTTGCCGACAATTGACGGTTGGCTATAAATCCATATGGTGCAATCCAATTGGCAGGCTCGGGATTGTTTGACGCGGTATTTTCTACCTTTGCATTTTCCGGGCTGATAACTGCCCCTTGCGGAATGTCAATCAGTGCTACCGCTCTGCGGCAGTTATATTTCAGGAAAAACATTACTTCGCGAGCTCCTATCTCTTTGTCACCGGAAAATACAGAAACAAGAACCTTCGCCTGGTTTTTTATGTTACTATTTGCAAGGCAGGGGGATAATCTTATGTCTTCGCTTGTTTCGGACAGAATTAAATCTTGAGGTGTTCGTATCGGATTGTATTGACAAATCGAAACCGCCGGCGGGTTGTTTTTCAAAAAGACCAGTGCCTTTTCTACGAATTCGTCGCCTTTGATAATTTGATATTGCTGGAATACCGTTATTTGTTCCGCACCAGTTAATGTCACTTGGGATGCAGGGATTCCACTGCAAGCCAATCTGCTGAGTATTATTGCTCTGTCAACAGTAATTTTTTGACCCGGCGCTGAAATACACCCCAAGGCGACCTTCTCTGCCTTGGCCGTAAGCAATTCATCGCCACGTATTATGGCCACCTGCCCAAGATTCGGTGCATTGCTTTCGATGGTAACCTCCCTTGGCAGATAAATCTGTAAAGCAGAACTACTTTGTTCAGTATTGGCGTTGCTGCCGGCCGGTATCAGCAAAAAAACCGTTAAGATAATGCTAATTGTCATATTTTTCATAGTCAACCCTTGTTTAAACGCTTGCTATTTGTATTGCATTTCGGAGCATCTCATCCCCGGCCTTTATTGTGCGGGAGTTTACCTCATAAGCCCGCTGGGCAGTGATAAGATTGACAAGTTCGGTTACCATTTGCACATTGGATTTTTCCAGGAATCCGGACTGAATGGCGCCGAATCCATTTGCTCCTGCTGTGCCGGTCGTGGCGGCGCCGCTCGCTGCGGTCTCAGCCAGAAGATTGTTTCCTTCGCTCGAAAGACCTGCCGGATTGGGAAATCTGGCTAACTGAATAGTTCCTACAGTGGACGTTCCGGCAGGGGTAGTAACATTGACACCGCCGTCAGGAGCGATATCGACACTTGTCGCTTCTGCCGGAATACTGATAGCAGGTGATATTGGATATCCGGTTGTTGTAACTAATTGTCCGTCAGGTCCTTTTTGGAGCGTACCATCGCGCGTATATTTTGTAGCGCCGTCCGGCATAGTTACCTGCAGAAAACCATCCCCTGCGATAGCTATATCCAATGACTTGCCGGTATTGACAAACTCACCATTGGTAAAAACTTTTTCTGTAGATGCCGGGCGGACACCGCTTCCTATTTCCAGGCCGCTGGGAGATTTCATTCCTGAAGCTATTTCTGTACCGGCTTCCCTCATTTTTACATAAAGTAAATCCTGGAAATCAATCTGACTTCGTTTGAAGCCCGTAGTATTGATGTTGGCAAGATTATTAGCTGTCACGTCCACCATCATCTGCTGGGCGCTCATGCCCGTTGCCGCAGTAGCGAAAGCTTTTAACATGATTTTACTCCTTTATTTTCATTTTATAAGTTCTATGTTAGTAATTAATTTTCAGCCCATAGCTACGTTCATAAGACTCTTTGAAGTATCGCTGCCAATCATCATAGATTTCATATTTGCCTCATAAAGCCTGCTCACCATTATCATATCTACCAGCTCTTCGACCATTTGAACATTGGAGCCTTCCTGATAACCCTGTTTCACAATTAAATTCGTAGTCGGCTGGGGTTCTATGTCATCCGGTGCCTGGAAACAATTGAGACCGGCCGCAATAAGATTGCTTTCATTATCTTTAAAATCCACGAGTTTGAATTTTCCTATCGCTGTCCCTGCCGCACTGACGGCGCCGTTACTTGAAACGCTTACTTGCGAAAGTCCGACATCGGGTGGTATGGAAATTGGCCCGGCTTCACCTGCTATAGTCCTGCCCTCAGAATCGACTATTTGTCCATTTTGGTTCAGGTGGAACATTCCATTACGGGTGTAAAGCGGCCCGTTTTGTGTTTCTACTACAAAGAAACCCTTGCCGCATAAAGCAAAATCCAGTGTTCGGCCGGTTTCTACAAAACTGCCCTGTGAAAAATCAAAAGCTGTATGCAAATCAGCTTCGCTGGCGGTTTCCGATATGGTTCCTGTTTCCTGAGCCGCAAGGAGTTTTGAAAATGAGTTGCATCTGCGTTTATATCCGACTGTGCTTACATTGGCCAGATTGTGAGCAATGATATCAAATTCACGAGTTAGTCCGTCAATTGTCGAACTAATCTGGGCAGTAATCTCCGGCATTTTAGAATCCTTAAATATTCATACGTACCGGAGGATGCCCCCCGGCATTTTCTGAAGTCGGTACATTTTTATTTCGATTACTAACGTTTAGCGAAGCGGCATTAGTAGCTTGAATTAAGCAATCAATATCTGAATCACACAGGCCTGTCAGTTCAACCGCCATTGACAATCTTTCCGACGTATTTTCCGTTCGCCTGACCTCGCCTATTTCTTCTATTATTCCAACATCTTCTATTATTCTCGACACTATAGTAGTAACTGCAGTGACTTCATCGTTTTCAGGGTTTTTGATTAAATTTCGCTCTTTTTCTCTGTCTAATTCAAACATTATCAGCACCCTGTCGCCTATCTTAACTTCTATAGGAGCCTCGATGCGTAAACCAGGTCCGCCCAATTCCGTAACTACCGCAGGTACAAATTGCAGCGGCTTTAAAAGAGTGTCCGGAAAATCCTGAGCCATTTCGCCGGTTTCTATTTCATTCTCAGTGCTCCATCTAACCTTTCTTTCGAATGGAAAGGAAGCAATAAAAGCCGGCTTTTGTACAGAAGCACGAAGGAAACGCCGACGATTAATGAACCGGATGTTGTCACTATGGCTCAAAACCATTATATTGCCGTCGTAACTGATGACATAAGCGTCAAACTCCCAAATAGATGAGCCAAAATAGTAGCGAACATTCCAAAATTCGCCAAAAGTAATTGTTACCGGCATTGTCAATCGAATCGCCAGTTCAGTATCACTGTTTTTTACAACAGTTGCCTTAATCTCTTCTGAATTTTGTGCCTTTTGACGTACCATATGAACTTCTTTGCCCACAGGAATCTGCCTGCTGCTCAATTTTTCCGATTTGGCCGGCGAACCTCTCGAGAACGAAACTTCTTTTTTGAATCCGAGCTTTTCACGCAGAGATAATAGAACTATCTCCAACTGCTGGTTCTCTTCAACAGTCTGCTGCCCCACAAGTTTTTTTTTCATTTTGGCAGTTCCTGTGTTAAAAGCGGCAGCCATTGTGAATATTGATTCGCTTTGCTTTAGCCCTGCTTTACGTGCAATCTCAAGGAGAGTTTGATACTCAGGGACGGTCAAACCTCTTTTCTCGGCATATTCGATAAACAAATTCTCGTCGTTTTTTCGCTCCTGCCTGATTCGCTTGAAGGTGACCGCAAAAAACAGCGCTGTTAATATAATTATGGCAATTACGCCGGCCAGAATAAGCCCGCGTTCGGCCATAAAATTACTGCCTTTAATATTCCTTAAAGCATCAAACCGCTGAAGCGGCGTCAAAGCCAGGATGATGGTGCTTAAGGTTGTTTCAACCGCAGGCATTATCATTTAAAGTTCCAAACTTACTAACTGATAAGAGAGGTTAATTCTCTGAGTATTTCATTGGCAACTCTGATGGTCCTTGCATTGGCCTGGAACCCGTTTTGGGCTTGAATCATATTGACAAACTCAGTTGCAACATCTGCATTGGATTTTTCCAGTGAACTGCCGTGAAGGGAGCCGGCACCACCTATCATCGCCTGGGTAGCTACCGCTCCGCCGGAGTTAGCCGATGGAACAAAATAACCACCTCCAACACTTTCCAAACCTAACGTATTCTGGAATAACGCTATCTGTAAGGTAGCAAGATTCTTCTTAATACCATTTGAAAAGGCACCGATAAGTGTTCCTTCGTTATTTACCGAGACGGTAGAAAGGTTGCCTGCCTGATAGCCGTCCTGCTCTCTTGCTACCGCTGTGGAGTTGCCTGAAAACTGCGTCAGGCCGTTAAACTGGCCTGCTGTTCCAAGGTCCATTGCGATGGTTTGCGGCTCCTCGGAATGAGCAAATGTTACTTTAAACTGGGCTGTATCGTCAATTATGGCATCCAAGCCGGAATAAGAACCATCGGTCTCATCAAATTTTACCCCGCTGATACGACGATTGTTCTTGGCAGATATGTCGATATTACCGATGTCGCCTGAAATTGCGGTAAGTATGAAGTCCCATGTATTGTTGGTATCCGTTCTCACAAACGCACCAGAGAAAACGTGTTCGCCGCCAAGAGAATCATAAATGGCAATATTGACATTCTTGACTTCCTCGCCGCCGACAGTAGGCATCTCAAAATACGCTGGGATATCCAATGTGCCGTCTCCGCTCCATGCCATAGCCAAATCTGATTGGCTGTAGCCGCTTTCGGCATCGGTTATTACGAGTTTGCCGGCAGATAAACTTGCTACCGCGCCATCGCCGAGGAGGCCTTGTGCCAAAAAGCCCTTTGTTGTTTCCGCGATTGAATTAGTTATTGTTACACCGCCGTCAGTCAAAGCGGTAGAATCCATTGTAATTAAGTCCACATCCCCTAATGTATTGGCAAATGTAAAAGTTGTCGCATTATCCATAGATGCTGAGACGGTTATATCATCTGCATCAACGGTTGACAATAGTTCAAGAGCTGTTTTGATTTGCGCAGCCGTAGCATCCCAGTTAATAGCAGCCGTTGTTTCGCCGCCGTAAGTTAAGTGAAAATGACCGCCGTCCGGGTCAGCGGCGCCATCAAGTGTTACAGTCTGCACTTCACTAGCCGTGGGGGTGCCCTCAGAAGTGTTAAGCCAGTCCAATACATCGCCTAAGGTCGTTGTTGCAGTAACAGGCATTGTCAGGTCGGTTGTCGGACTGCTGCCTAATACAGTCCCGTCCGGCTTATAACCGGAAAAAGTAATTACGCCCGCCGTCAGTGTTCCGGTGTACTGGTCAAGGTCGGCTATTAATGTGTCAGCGGTCGCCGCAGTGCCGCCAATTGTATAAGCTATATTGGATCTGAGCACGTTTGTCTGTGGTGTCGTAAGTGCTGCATTAGCACTTAGATTACCGGCCAACGTTACTAAAGAGGTGGATTGTGCTGTCATTGCTACATCGTAAGGCACGGTAATATTGCTGTTACCGGCTGTCTGAAAACCATCAGATTCACCAACGGAACCGATACGCTGAACAATATAGCCTAAGGCCGGATCAATAAGGTTTGAATTGGCGTCCACTGCAAAAGTGCCTGCTCGTGTGTAAATGTTCTTTTCGCCGTCACTCAATACGAAATATCCCTCTCCTTCTAAAGCCATATCCAGAGGATTTCCTGTATTTACAATGTTACCTTGTGCCATATTTGGTGTTATGCCGGAAATTCCTACACCGCTGCCCATTTGTTGAGGGTTTGTACCGCCGACTGAACTGGTCGGCTGAGACGCCTTTTTTATCGTTTCACTCAACAATTCTGAAAAAGTTATACGGCTGGCCTTAAACGCCGTGGTATTAACATTTGCCAGGTTGTTGCCTGCGATGTCAAGCATTTTCTGGTGAGCCTGTAAACCCGTAACGCCCGCTGATAATGCAAAACTCATTTCTATTTCTCCTTAAGTAAGAATGTATTCTTAATAACCGATTATTTTTAGTTTTCTACCAATACGACGGCATTTAAGCCGAGAGTATATTCTTGTGCTTCCTGTCCCTGGCCGACCGTTACTCCTAAAAGGGTTTCGCCTGTCTTGGGGTCATTGAACACTGAACTAACTTTTCCGACTTTCTTTTCTAATGCGCCTGTTGTCACATCTGTCGTATAGAAAGTGACATTTTTGTCCAACAACGAATTGGCATAGTTGCGGTTAGTGGTAGCAAGTATGTCTGCAAAACTCGAGCTCATCGATTCTAATTGCTGTAACTGCGAGAACTGTGTTAATTGAGTAGCCATCTGGTTATTATCCATTGGCTCGAGCGGATTTTGGTTTTGCAACTGTGTAACAAGAAGTTTCATATAATCCAGTTGAATCTTGCTTGCTGATGTTATTTCTGATGTACTCATAACTTTTTACCTTTTCAAAAAATCTCACATAACATAATACTACCCTGAACAGACAGTCCCCAAATGAGCAATTGCCGTGCCATATTGAAATCTTCATCATCCGCGTAAAGGATAATTTGTTATAAGAGCAGGGGTTAAGGAAAGTCATAATTTTAAAGGGTGTTCCTTTTGGCTTGTATAAAAACTGGATAAATGGATAAATCTTCCTGCGCTGGCGGAAAATCTTGCCGAGCCGGCGTTAAAGACTGCTGCTTCGTCACCTAATCCATATTCAGACTATGGTTTACCATTTTGGCCAAAAAAATTCACTCTGCTTTTCACGCAGATGGCAACGCTGCAAAACGTCCCATAAAAAGCAAACGTCCTATAAAAGTTAAACCTAAAACGTGCTCTTTGTTTTCTCTACAGCGTCCTATAAACTTGAAACTAAAATAAAAACATTCCAGGATAAATAAACCCTCGATATTATTAGTCCGTCCCATAAATAATTAAAGTTGTTCGATGTACTTGTCGATTAACAGAGTAACCTTTAGAGTAACTTTAGTAACCTTTAGAGTAACCTTTAGTAACCTTTGATGAAAACATCCCTTTGATAAAATATGAGATACCCCCAAACAACAAGAAGACTCCGGGATACAGCGAATGATATTACGTAACATTGTTACGGTAGGCAAAGGAACAGAGGTTCATCAGTTAGCTCGGCAGGTTGGCCGAGAGGTATTTTCGGCTGATGACCTTACTGAAGCATTGGAAATCAGCAGGAGAGTTAATCCTGATTTAATCCTCTTTGACCATCGGTTCACCCCGAACTGTATCCGGGAATTCCTCAACACGACCGATAAAAATTCAGATATTCACATCATAGTAGTTGGCAGCGATGGAAACAACACATATTCTCCCGAACAGTTTATAGAAGCCGGAGCTCATTATTATTTGCGGGGCAAACAAGACCATCATAAGCTGTCGGAAATTGCAAATAAAATAAAAAGTGAACTTGGGGAAAACACAAAAGACTTCTTCGCCGATGACCTTGCTGCTTCTGTTTCTATGGTTGGCCGAAGTAAAGCAGCTCTTCATGCGCTTAAAATGATTAAGCTTGTCGCTGCCAGCCAATGCAATCCGGTTTTGATAGTCGGAGAAACCGGCACAGGCAAAGAATTGGCGGCCAAGGCAGTTCATAATTTGCGGCACCCGAACGAGCCGTTTATAGCTGTTAATTGTGCCGCTTTGACCGCAAATTTGCTGGAAAGTGAGCTTTTTGGCCATGTAAAGGGCTCTTTCACCAGTGCCGACCGTGAAAAAACAGGACTTATAGAATTAGCTGGGGCCGGCACAATCTTTCTTGATGAAATAAGTGAGATGCCAATGGATCTGCAGGCAAAGCTGCTGCGAGTCCTTCAGGAAAAAACATTCCGGAAGGTTGGCGGCACAGAAGAAATCCGCTGTAAAGCCACAATAATTGCCTCCACCAACCGTAATCTTGCCGGCGAAGTCCAGGCTAAACGTTTTCGAGCCGACCTTTACTACCGCCTGGATATCTGCCCAGTTACCATTGCCCCTCTTAGAACACTCGAGCGAAGAGAAGACATCCCGCTTTTGGCCGAATTCTTTCTCAAAACATCAACTATATGTCCAGAAAAGGCGAAAAACATAATTTCGATAACTAAATTAGCTATTGAAACCTTGCAGGAGCATGATTGGCCCGGCAATGTTCGTGAACTCAACAATGTTATTGAAAGGGCGGTATTGCTGGAAAGCACAGAGAAAATCGGCCTAAGCAGTATCGTTATTGATTCCGGGAAAGCCAACCAGTTCTCTGATAGCGCAAGGACCGATAAAATAAAGGATTTTTCTCTGGCAAAGGCTGAACGTGAGTTGATTGCCCGGGCTCTGCAGGAGACACACTGGCAAAAGACAAAGGCCGCCGATATTCTTGGTATAAGCAGAGCTACCCTTTATGCCAAGGTAAAACAACATAGTATCGAAAATGGTTCCTCTTTTGTCGACCAAGACCAAGGCGAAACCTCAGTACCATCGGCACCTGAGTATGTAGCGGTTGCATAACTAACTGCGGACTGGCACGTGAGATATTTCACATCAAATATAAACTAATTCCTGTCAGAAAACCTATCATTTCGTATAAAATCCTAACACTTCTTCAAAGCTTAAAATACTGCCTCCAGGACTAAAAGGGCGATTTTACAGTGAAAAAACCCGCAAATTTCCCGTCAAAGCCGCTTTAGCCGAATCTGGCACAAGTATTGCTGTAATGTAAGAAAGGTCCTGCAATGCGCTCTGAATTCAGGCTGGCAGACATTACATTTGGACTAAAAGTTAGATGCTATGACAGAAGAAAATCAAAAAAACGATTTAGAGGATTTGAGTCGTACCTGGCACGAAAGGGTCAAAAATATCCGCATTGCTATGGCAAAAAAACATCAAGAATCCAAAACAGAGCATTCTAATGAAACACCAAAGTCGGCCAATACTGTAGAAATACCCTCTGACAATGAACTATTCACGGTCCCTGTCCACGAGAAAATCTCGGCACAGCAAATTTTTGCCGGAGATGAAAATTTTTACAAATCCCTGGAAGACACCAAGATTGCCGGCGGTCCGCAACCTCTTATTAATGTGAGCCGAATATTAACAGCTCCAGCCGGATATAAACATTTTTCATCTATCCAGAAAGTTCTTGCCGCCGCTATTTTTCTGATAGCGGCTATGCTGCTGTATGTATTGATAAAATATCCTCCGGTACCTACTGCCGGCCTGCCGCCTAAATCTGCTGTCCGCAAAACCCCTTCTTCTGAACCACCAGTTGCCAAAGCTGCCAATGTAACACCGCAACAAATCCAGAAGCCGGAACCCATACTCGATTCGACACAGCCATTGTCTTTGAAAGTCGCTCAAACCTTTTATCTCAATGGGGATTACAAACAGGCTTTGGGCGTTTATGAAAAACTGCACAAAAACCTTCCGACAAATCCCAAAGAAGACTTAATGAGGGATTTTCTTCAATTGCAGATGGCTTTGTGTATAGAAAGAACGGCCGATTACAACCAGGCCGATAACCTGTTCAGGAAAATTTTGAATAGTAATTCTCCTGCTGTAAGAGTAGTTGCTTATTACCATTGCAGTTTACTTGAAATGCAAAAGAAACAATATCTGAATGCGCGAACCAAAGCTTACCAGGCAATCGCCTTGATTGATACAATAGACTTTGACAAAGACTGGTCTCTGTCGTTAAAACAAGATTGTTACTTTCTGGCTGCAGAGGCAATAACAAGAGAAGTTTTATCACTTTGCAATGCCGATAAAGACCTTCCCGAAGATTTGTGGAATAATCTCGGTGCAGCAGACGAACTTTTCACTCGTCTTGATGAAACACAACTGCGAGCCTTTCTGAATTCCGGCTCGCAGCGATTAAATCTCGCTGTTCTTAGCCCTCAAATTCAACGGTTCGATAATCAGAGCGGGCAGGCTCGCTATGACATCACTTGCAATAGCGCATCGGTTGAGGAACTGCTGGCCAGATTTGCTGCCGATTCTGCCATTGGTCTCCACTGGGATTTAGGTTCTGACGAAAGCGGGCTTCGCAAGCAACTTGTTTATTTGCATCTTCTGGCGGCAGCAACACCGCAAATCGCAACAGTAACGGCTGGTTGTACGGGTTTGTTGGCCCAAATGGATGAAAAAGGCGTGTTAAATATTTTCAACCCTGCCAGATACTCCTGTATTTCAGACCATATATCCTTTCTTGGCGAAGAAGCCGTTTCCCTCTGGCGAGAATTTTTGCTTAGGTTTCCAGCAGATACACGTCTTGTGAACGTTCATTTTGCCTTGGGACTTTTATATGCCCCCAAAGGTCAGGTCTCTGAGTCAATAGCAGAATACAAATTGGTGGCTAATCACTTTTTACAGTCATCTTTGGCGCCGTATGCCCTGCTAAATTCAAGTAAACTAAAAAACAGTCTTCACGACCATACTGGCGGACACGAGGATTTGAAGCAGCTTGTTGAACAATTCCCGGATACAGAAGTCACCAGTAAAGCTTATCTGTATTTTGCCGACACTACCGCCGAAGTGAATCTGACGGCCGAAGCCGTACGGCTCTACAAAAAAGTTTATAATCTTAGCCTCTCTTCAGAATCACAAAGCGCTGCCGCTCTTGGCGCAGGGAAATGTTCCTATGGTTTAGGAGACTATAAATCAGCAGCAAAATGGCTGTCTCAATACGTCGAACTTGTCAAGGACAGCCAGAACAAAGACTTATATCCGGCTTACTGTCTTTTGGGAAAAACCTATTTAGCTTTAGGAAATTCCGAGGCAGCCTGTAACGCTTTCCGATATGCGATCCAAGGCGTGCCATTACGCTTAACCAAAGAAGAATACATAGAGATTATCCCGGTCCTGGTCGAAGCGTATATGCAGCAGGGACACTTCGTCCATGCTCTTGATTTATTAGACGGTATTTATTCCTTAACATTATCACAGAAAGAATCTGTCGATATATTACTGCTCAAGAGCAAGGTGCTCCGGGCAATGGGTTTGGCAGATAAAGCTATTGCGATACTTGGTGATAGAGCCGAATATATCTCTGACTCTCAGTTGAAAGCAGAAATATATTTTCAACTATGTGAAGGCTACATTGAAAAAGGTGATTTAAATCTTGCCTATAGAAAACTTATCGAAATTCTTGTACTGACAAAATCCGGACCTTTGATGTACGAAACCTCCCTTAGGTTGGGTGATGTTTGTTTGAGGCTTGGGCAGAGTTCTCAAGCTATATCTGTTTGCTTACAGCTTTTAGATTTAGGGCCATCAGAACAAATAAAACAAAAAGCGTTAAAACTCCTGGCTACGGCTTACAATCAAAAGGAAAATTATGACAAAGCGGCATTAGCTCTTTTAGGACAATGGAAGTGACGGTCAAAAACAAAATTTCAGAGCAATTTGATAACCCGGAGTGTAAAAGTTCTCTAACTTTACGTTTCAGACTTTGCCTTTCGTTTTTAGTTGTTTGTATATTGACTCCTTTTGTGTATGCAGAAACCTTATCGGAAGATATTGACCCGATTAGTCTTCTGGAATCTTCTTTATCGCCGGGCATCCAGGATATAAACACATTGAATATTTCGGAGCACCCAAAAGCTTCTTCCGGCATCAACAGTAATATAGCCGCAAACTTAGCCGCCAGGGTTGACAAAAAACCATCGGATTTACTAATCGCAAAAAGTCCTGTAACCGACCTGGGCCGCCAACTGTGGCAGGCCAGAATTAGTGTCTCCGAAGACGATAAATCCAGCCAAAGCAAAAATGAACTTCAACAGATAATTAAACAAATCAGTTCCGTAGAATTTAAACCACAGGATCGAACCTTAGAACCTCTTATTGTTGTCGAGCCTGCCAAGACAGCCGAATCCAATGAAGCTTTGTCTAACACAGATATGCCGAAAAAGACTAAACCTGGAAAACCCGAGACTATGCCGCAGAAATCGCTCGGCAGTGGGCAACAAGATGAAAAACAACTGCTACGCGGACAGATAACAAAACAGACCCTGCAAATATTCGAACAGCTCTCGCAGCAGCCCCAACAGATAAAAAATCCCCTTGAGTTGGCTGAGATTCTGTTCCGCAGCAACCAACTGAAAGAAGCGGCAAAATGTTATCAGGAAGCTCTAAAACTCATGACTGCAAATGAGAATGGCCGGCATGAAGATAAGGCCTGGATTTTATTTCAAATAGGCAACTGCCTGCAAAAGGATGACCCGCCAACCGCAACGCAAATGTATAAACAGCTAATTGTGGAATGCCCCGATTCACCATGGGTAGATTTGGCCGAAGCCAAAAGCAGATTAATCGATTGGTATCTGAAAGAAAAACCTAATACGCTGATAAACGAACGCAAATTGTAAGCCTTTTAACTATGGAAAGAGGTATCCAAGAAGTGAATAAAAGCGAAATAAATAACATAGAGCCAATTAATAAAAAAGATCGGATATGTATTCCTTTTTGCAATGAGCCGCAAAACAGGAGCTTTGTTGCAAACGTACTGGTAGTTGACAATGACAAGGAATCGACTCGATTTATACTTGAGATTTTAGCTCGCAAAGGCATTCGCGGGACTGTTGCCGGCAGTGAAAAAACCGTTGTCGATTTTCTCGACAAGAATAATTATGACCTTGTATTCAGTGTCACCAAAATAAATCAGTCCGAAGATGATTTCAAGTTGGTTCGTGAAATTAAGGTAAATTCACCGGAGATGCCGGTAATTATGATATGCGATACTCAAAACCAAAAATCTCAAAACCAGCAGCAATTGCTTGACATAGCCGTCAAAGCCGTCAATGCAGGCTGCTGTAATTTCCTGATAAAGCCGCTCGACCGTGAAAAAATTGAAAATCTGCTGGATAGCTTCCTGCCAAATCACCATATTGCAACAGCCGACTGTGTCCAGCAGGGTATCCAGCCTCTCTTCACAATAGTGGGAAAAAGTGCAAAATTAATCCAAACTATTAATTTGGCTAAAAAAATAGCTCCTACTTCAGCACCGGTTTTGATATGTGGCGAGAGCGGAACAGGCAAAGAACTGATTTCTTTCCTTATTCATCTGCACAGTAAAAGGACACGGGGACCGTATGTGAGAGTTAATTGTGCTGCATTAACCGATTCACTGCTTGAAAGTGAACTCTTTGGCCATGAAAAAGGTGCCTTCACCGGCGCTTATGCTCAGCGTAAGGGGCGATTCGAGATGGCGCACGGTGGAACTTTGCTCCTGGACGAAATCGCAGAAACACCTATAAAGTTCCAGGCAAAACTATTGCGGGTGCTTGAACAGCAGGATTTTGAACGTGTCGGAGGAAATGACAGCATTAGGGTCGATGTGCGAATAATAAGTACTACCAATAAGGACTTGTTATCAGAGGTTGCCGAAGGCAGATTTCGTCAGGATCTTTACTATCGATTGTGTGGGGTTAGACTAATTATCCCACCTCTGAGACAACGCAGTGAGGATTTGTCCGACCTCGTTTGGCATTTCGTAAACTTTTATGCGCGGCAGGCACAGCGTTACATCACCGGACTTGATCCGGCGATGATGAATATTTTTGCAAAATATCATTGGCCCGGAAATATTCGGCAATTACGAAATGTTGTGCTGACATCATTAATTCTGGGAACTGGACCAAAGCTGTCTTTAGCTGATGTCTCATGGCTTTTCGATGAACTGCAGCCGCTCCCGCAGGAAAATACCTTGTCAATTAGTAACGGCCAAACACCAGTTTCAGAACTGGCCGGCCTGCCCCTTGACCAGGTAGAGAGACAAGTGATTTTGGATACGCTGGGCAATACCGGTGGTAATCAGACAAAGGCTGCAAAGATACTGGGTATCAGTGACAGAACCTTACGAAGCAAAATCCGTCGTTATCACCAGAAAGGTGAATTGCAGTTAGCTTGATAACCGCTGTTTAAAATAGCTGAGGTAAAAAAATGGCAGATAAAGATGAAAAAAATAAAGAAGTGAAAAAACCAGAAGCCGAAGCGGCAAAACCAGAAAAAAGCGAAAAACCCCAGCAAACCGGGGCAAAAACCGGCATCCTGATGTGGCTGATAATGGCAGTTGTTGTAGTTCTTTTCGCAGGTTCCGGTTTTGCACTTGGTCGGTTATTGGCCGGCTCTTTCTCGCCCTCGCCAGAGACAGCCGAATCTTCTCAGGAAAACACACAAGAGCACAAGAAGGAAAGTAAGAAAGAAGATAAAAAAGAAAGTGCGCACGGAAGCAAGAAAGAAGGCAAAAAAACAGAAGAAGTGAAATCAGAGAATTCGCAAGCCGGCCTTGCTGACACTTGGTATTACAACGAGTTGGAATCCGTTGTGGTAAATCCTGATGAACCAGGCGCAACACGCTTTGTACGGGTAGGCCTGACATTAGAGATAAGCTCTGAATTAAGTCAAGAGAAGGCCAAAGAGCTTATTGATACCAAGAAACCTCTTTTGGTAAATTGGCTTAATCTTTACTTTAAGAGTCTGACTCTTGGTGAAATGCAAAATGACAGAGACATGAAACGTATTCTGTTACAAATATGTGACGCTTTTAATGAGAATCTTTTTCCTGGCGATAAACCGAAAATCAAGAAAATCCTTATCAGGGAATTTAATATACAATGAGTAATACGGCAAATCACAGTTTGACCAGGGAAAAAATACAGCAGCTTCTTGCCGCTGTCGGGGCCAGGCCTAAAGAAGATATCAGACAAAATACGGATGCGCCTGAATATAATTGGCGGCAATCCCATTATTTTGGTCAGAAGCAACTCAAAAAACTTAGTGATTTCACAGGGGAAGTGGCGAAGAAATGTGCTGAAAAATTTACTCAGCTTTATCGTAGCGATTTTAATGTGACTATTGCTTCCACTACACAACATTTTGCCGGCGAGATCACTGCCTCTGGCAATAATCAAAACGATTATTATCTTGGTTTCGGCGCTAAAGACCAGACATTCGGCCTTATTGGAATACCGGCCAAAACCGCAATCCTCTGGGTGACGCAATTACTCGGCGACAGCAAATCTGCAGAAAATACTGACAGGGAGTTATCGCAATTAGAGCAGTCTATCCTGTTTGATATTGCCTTCGGTGTTATCGGAGTTCTTTCGGATTCCCATGATAATTACGTTTTGAAACCGACCGGGGAAATTGTCAAAGGCAAAATACCCTTTCAAATCGGTGACGCCGAAGAAATTTGCAAAATCACTGTCAGTGTCAAAAAATCCGATTCGGGAAACGCATCTGAAGCTTATTTTTTAATATTATGCGACAAACTGCAGGCTATTGCAGGGCTAAAAGTGGAAACAGGTGAAAATGTCTCTGCCCAAAATATCTCGAAAGCATTATTTAACCATCTTCAGGGTATGCCGATTTCTGTTACGGTAAAATTGGCTCATGCAATGTTTAATTTTCAGGAAATAATGAACCTGCAGGTTGATGACATATTGCTGCTTGATAAAAAAGTAAATGAACCGGTTGAGATGATTATCGGAAGCAAAACCGTACTTCGCGGCCGGCTTGCAAAATCTGATGGTAAGCGCGCTATGGTAATTACAGAGCTATGCAGTGCAAAATAAAACATAAATCGTTTTACAAAATTTGACAATTAGAAGGGAAAAAATATGGCAGAAACAACACAAGCTGTAGAAGAGAAAATTGAAGAACAGCAGGCTCAGCAAAACCAATCTGCTCAGGAAAACCCCAAAGCACAAGCGCAATCTGTGGAATATTCGCAGGCACCGGAAGGCAAAACCACACCAGGCACAAGTATTGACATTTTGCTGGATATGGAGGTTCCTGTTGCAGTCGTTATCGGGCAAATCGAGATACCGATACAGAAGTTCCTGCAGCTTGGACAGGGTTCGGTATTGAAGCTCGATAAACCCATTGAGGCGCCGGCAGATTTGTATCTTAAAGATACCAGGTTTGCTACCGGAAATATTGTTGTAGTGGAAGATAAGTTCGCTGTCAGAATAAAGGAAATTCTCAGCGCTGGTACCGCTGCGGCTGCGGCAGCGAACAAGGAATAATCAAAACAAACTCTGCTTTTGAGAATAAATCGTAATGGCAATTTCTGACAAATCAAGTTTATCAAGGCCTGAGCCGCTTAATACGGCTGTAAGTTCACGCAGCAATATTATTTTGTCTTTAGGCATGGTAACAGTTCTTGCCACCCTGTTAGTCCGCATGCCTACACCATTACTGGATATGCTCCTGGCCTGTAGTCTGTCGCTGGCTATATCCGTTTTAATAATTACCATATTCTCAAAAGAGGCCCTTGAATTATCTACGTTTCCTTCACTGCTTCTTTTCGTAACTTTGTTTCGACTTTCGCTTAACGTGGCTTCCACAAGATTGATATTACTGCAGGGCGATGCCGGAAGAATCATCCAGACCTTTGGTGAATTCGTCGCCGGCGGCAGTTTCGTTGTCGGACTGGTAATTTTTCTAATCCTTTTCATTATACAATTCGTAGTGGTTACCAAAGGCGCTGAGCGAATAAGCGAAGTTTCCGCGAGATTTACACTTGATGCGATGCCCGGCAAACAAATGGCAATTGATGCAGACCTCAATGCCGGAGCTATTACAGACGCCCAGGCCAATGAACGCAGGACGAAAATTGTCAAGGAAAGCGAATTCTATGGTGCAATGGATGGTGCCAGTAAATTTATTCGTGGCGATGCCATAGCCGGAATCATAATTACTGCCATTAATATCATTGGCGGAATAGCCATCGGTTATTCACGCGGCATGGCAATTGGCAATGCCGTAAAAACTTATTCTATTCTTTCCATAGGTGACGGACTTGTCAACCAGATACCGTCAATGATAATCTCCATAAGTTCCGGTTTTTTGGTAACTAAAATCTCCTCAAGCCGCAGCGTCGGTCAGGATTTGTCCAGGCAATTTCTGAGAACTTCACAACCGCTGACGATAGCAGCTTTCATCATAGCTGCCATGGCTCTGGTCCCGGGGCTGCCTTCAATACCGTTTTTATTGTTGGCTGCAGGTGCCGCCGTTACAGGGCGAATAGTAGCGAAATCTGAAAAAAGCGATGCGAAGAAAAGTGAAATACCATCACAAACAGCAAAAACCCAGAAACAACCAGTTGAGGATATGCTGGATGTAGATAGAATTTCTGTGCAGGTAGGCGTAAGATTGATCAGCCTGGTCGACCCTCGTAAAAACAGTACTATCTTCGATCGTATTGGGGCTCTGAGGAGAAAATTTGCCCAGCAGCTCGGCATTATTATGCCGCTGGTCCGCCTAAGAGACAATATCAACATCGAGTCAAACGCTTATGAAATCAGGCTTTTCGACCATGCTGTAGCCCGGGGACAATTAGAGCCAAATATGTTTCTCGCCATGGATTCCGGCGCTGTTCAAACCAAAGTAAAGGGCATGGAAACCACCGAACCTGTTTATGGTCTGCCGGCTTTGTGGATAGCGGAATCTGACAAGGAAAAAGCTGAACTCAGTGGATATACCGTGATTGACCCTGAATCGGTCTTTATTACCCATCTATCGGAAACGCTGAAAAAACATGCCGATGAATTGTTGACTCGTGAAGACGTGCAGCTTCTTGTTGACCGGCTTCGCAAAACTCAGCCGTCATTGGTCGGTGAGGTCGTTGGCGAACTCGTGCCTATTGGAACACTTCAACGGGTACTTAAAAACCTTTTGAAAAATGCAATACCAATCCGTGAATTGTCCATCATACTTGAATCGCTGGGAGAATGCGCTTCAAAAACGAAAAATACCGATATTTTAACCGAAGTGGTTCGGAAACACTTGGCCAGAACTATTACGGAACAGTACAAAGATCGAAATGGTAAAATTTCAGCTATAACACTGGAACCGGCATTGGAACACCAGATGACTTCAAATTTGCGTCAGGAGGCGGATTCGCTTAATCTTGCTCTGCCGACCGAAACGACAATGGCTATAAATACCAACGTAGCACAGGCCTGGAAAACGGCGATGGACAAAGGCGCTGAAAAAACGGTTTTGCTGTGTGATTCAAGGTTGCGCCTGCCTCTGGCGACGATGCTGTCGCGAACAGTTCCGCCGCTGCCGGTGATAGCTTATAATGAAATCGTACTCGGGACCGAAATAGAACCGATAGAAACCGTATCCCTTCAGCAGACTTCTAATAAAATGATGCCCCAGAAACAGGAACTTGTCGGAGCTTTGGCGTAATGTGAAAAATAGATGCAATAAAACAAAAAGGATTAGCTGATTATGCCGTTACATGTCAGATCAATTTCGGTGAGTGTTGCTGTTATATGTTTCTTCGGTATAGCTGTCATTGGCTGGATTAGCGGCCTTTTACCGTTTACCTGTTGTAAGAGGGCTCTGGCAGCAGCGATAATTGTGTATATAGCAACATCTCTGGCTGTAAAAGCAATTAATGCCATTTTGATAAATGCGATAATAAAGGATCAGATGAGCCAGCAAAAGGGAAAAGTCAATGACAGTAGAAACTAAAAAACCTTTCCCAAAGCAACTTGCCGAAGATAACAAGGAGCATTTGAAAACCCGTGCCAGGAATGCGTACGATGGCCAAAAAAAAGAGTCCATCGACAACGAACTGATAACGCAGTTTCTTCCTATGGTGCATAAAATAGTTCAGCGGGCAGTAACGTATATAAAGCCTCCATTGTCGTATGATGACTTAGTCTCCGCAGGGGCTGTCGGCCTGATTAAGGCTGCCCGAGATTACAACCCATCACTTCAGGCCGAGTTCAAAACCTATGCTTATATAAGAATCAGAGGTTCTATTCTCGATGAGCTGAGAAACTTCTCTTTGCTGCCGGCTAATGTGGAAAAGCAAATTCGCGAAGCTACTCAAATGAGTCTGGAAATCACTAATCAAACAGGCAAAGTGCCTAATGAGGAAGAGTTAGCTGAGAAACTGCAGATAACCGTTGATAAACTTTATCAAACGCTCGAAAATGCCCGGACCAAACATTTTATTTCAATCGATAGCTCGCCGGAAGACATGCCTTCACTGGGTGCCTCTCTGGCAGCAACCAATACGCTTGCCCCGGATCAGCAGCTCGAACAAAACGAGCTTGTAGATAAACTAACCGAAGCTATCCAGCAATTGAATGAGAGACAGCGACAGATTATTATACTTTATTATCAGCAGGAGTTGACAATGAAGCAGATAGCTGAGGTTTTCGACATTACGGAACCGCGTGTTAGTCAACTGCACGCAAGCGCTTTATTTAATTTGTCTGTAAAATTGAGGCAGTGGAAATATGACAGATGATAATTACAATATAGTAAAACCAGTGGAAAGTCACCAAAACATCACAGGCTTAACACCTGCAGAACCCCGCGACGAAAAAAAGAAACGGCAGAACTTAAATAAGCAGGAAAACCGGCAACATGAACCTGCTAAAGACGAACTAAACGAATCAGGCAAAGAAGACATCGGCAACGAAATTGATGAAAATGACCAGGATAAGCATTCTATTGATTATTGTGTGTAACTTGAATACATTATTGTATAAAAAATGGGAAAAGCTAAAAAATGGAAAAAGCAGCGGGACGCATTCTAAAGGGTAATGATGTTAAACTAGAAGGATGTTTTCGCCTTGATGCAGGCCAAGGCGCTCCGGGTTCGGCAAATCAAAGAAACGCAGGCTCAGTTCCCGCCCAGGCACGTATTATAGAAAACCATCCTGAATTCGCTGTGATTGAAGTAACCTGCGGCTGCGGCGTAAAAACACATATAAGATGTGAATTTATAAATGCTCAATCTGCGGAACAGGGACAAAAAAATAATGGAGAAAATAAAAATGAAAGCTAATAAAAAAATCAGCCTTTTTCTGATTTTATCCCCGTTAATATTACTGTTGGCAGGCTGCCCGGCTCATCAGAAATCTGCCAAGGCCGACCTCAAACCTGATTCTACCCGGCAGCAGAGTAACGCTATGTCGAAGAGGTTCCAGGGCGCCGCTTCAGGAGACCAAACTGCTGTCGATTCGGCAATAAAGCTGGCACAGGAGCATGCGGAACTCTCTGAGAAAATGATTGTGCTGCAACAGAAGAATCAGGAACTTATCGCTGAGAACTCTCGACTTAAAGACCGTATCGCAGTTATTGAACCCGAATTAAAGCAGGCCAAGAAGGAATTGGCCGGGGCAAATGATCTCTTAATCGAAATGCGCATCGAGCTGAACAATTGGAAAACCAATATACTCGGCTTTCGCGATGAGATGCGCGATGCCGACAAAACCCAACTGGAAACGCTGCTCAAAATACTTGAAATTCTTGGTGGAGAAGTTAAGCTTGCCCCGAGCGACGCCAATAGGCCTAAAATATCTCCACAGCAAAGTCAGAATTTGACTGTATCATCACCAAACGTACAAAGTAAACCACAATCTGAAAAAACAAATATTTCGGGTGAACCAAATGAATAGATTGAAAACAGTATTTTTACTGCTGCCGCTTCTTTTGTCAGGCTGCGGGTCAGACACAGCTTATAAATCGGCTGCGGATTATTATTATCTAAATCCAAATAAGGGCTTGAGCGATATCGGCAGAACCGCCCTGGTTGAATTGGCCAACGATTCGGCTTTCCCTCAAATCTCCGCCGATGTAACTGAAGTACTTTACCAGGCTTTGCAAAAAAAGCAGGTTTTTGGGATAACCGTTGTCCGTCAAAATGATCCTGTCCGGCGAAACTTGCAGTTGGATATAAGCACGACATACACATTTGAGCAATTATCCGCAATGCGCAGGACCTTAAAGTGTGATGCGGTATTAAGAGGCACCGTTACGGCATTCAAACCTTTTCCTCATATGATTATCGGCCTTCGATTAGAACTTATAGACCTGGCTGACGGACAGTTATTATGGGCCCTTGAGCAAATTTGGGATGCCACTGATAAAAACATCCAGGATCGAATAAAAAACTATTATAGTACTCATTTTTTACCGGGTTCTGAAGCCTTGCAGGAAGAATTAGGGACAGTTAGTTCGTTAAAGTTCTTAAAATTCGTAGCTTTCGAGACAGCTGAAACCTTACAGCCCCAAAGGTAGGATCTTAGGGAAAACGCCTCTTTGTCGGCCTAAAGGGGTATTAACTTTAGAAAAAATGAAAAATTCGGCAAAAAATTGTAAAGTTTTGGCAAAAATCTGCGAAAATAGTAATGTTTAAGGCAAAAAGGTACTAATCAATGATAGAAAAGATAAAAAATAATCAGGCCCAGGACATTTTGAAAGAAGCGTCTTTAAAACAATCTGAGCCATCTAAAGGCTCTGCAAGTAACCAGGCAGATGCTTCGTTGCAGGTTAGCCATGATTCTTTGATTGAACAGGCAAAGCAAATCCCGACAGAAGATGCCAGTGTGGTCCAGCAGGCACGCCAGCTTCTATTGTCCGGCCAGCTTGATACCCCCGAAAACATTAAAGCGGCCGCAGAGGCTATAGTAAAGTTTGGCGTATAAAAGCCGGTAAGAAAGTATTGTATCGCAAGGCCGGATACGGACAGTCAAATCAATCGTTTCAATCAATTTTATAAACTCAATGGAGAAGTGTTGTAGACTTATTCCACCCCATTTATCCGCTTTTTGCCATTTTTATTGCTGTTAGCTTGCCTATATTACCAAATTGTGTCGGGTTTTCTCGAATGTTTTTGCGATAAAAGGACTGTCACCACTTTTGCTTTTTGGCACGGGATTTGCTTTTAAAATAACCGATGCAGATTATCGCCCAATGCCCAAATTGCAGCAACAAATGGCTGCTCGATGCCAGCGCCGCTGACCGAAGAATAAAATGTCAGAAGTGCCATAATCTCTTCAAAGTACCAAAATTGGACGAGGTGTTAAAAGCAGTTAAGATAATAAAACAGGCAAAGGGCACGATTTACGTGGACCAGAGTGGGAAAACCTACGGCTGATAATCTCAGCCTGATTCTGTTCGAATATTAAGTTGATAGAACGGGTGCCGCAGAATTTTTTGATGCCGTTAGTTTCAGGATTTCGACAAAGCGTTTGACCATTGCTACCGCAGGCCAAGTACGTTCTGCACGCTGAAGATTATCTTGTGCCCAGGCAAATGCCAAGGGAAGCATTACCGCTTCAATATCTGACTGCTCAAGTTCGGCTGTTAATTGACCAAGGACCTCAAGAATACTCACCGGCATTGGTGCCACGTTCGGCTCATCTCTATGATCGGTTTGACATGAAACAGCTGAACCGGTGACTATGTGCTCACGGCAGGCAAACGGCCTTTGTTCATATAACATGCATAAGCCATCCGACAGGAACGGACAAGCCAGTTCAAGCCCGCCATACCATTTGCTTACCTGGTTTATCCGGGGTTGACCGCTTTTCGAAAAACTTTTTAGGTAAGATGTTCGGAACTTTTTATCAAGGATTCTTTTTGCTGTGTCAAGACAAGATTGGAAAATCCGACTGCTGTTCTCTGCCGGCATTTCCAATAACTCTTCTCTAAGACGAAAAACCTCTGGAACCGACAGGGGAATCAGATAGCTGCAGCAGGCACAGCAGCCTTTACAACATGGAACGGATTGTCCGTTTCCCCTAAGTCCGGCCAAAAATGCAATAGCCAGTTTAGTGGAAAGTTTTCGGGCCAGCGGAACTATATCTGCTAACGTTGCTTTTTCAACTGCAACGTTGATATGAAAAGGCACATTTTACCGGCAATATCAAGCTCAAAGCTGATAATCTCGGCGGCGCAGAGATTATTGCTGCCTGGCTGCTCAGGCTTATCCAAAACCGTTATAGTTGAACCCTCAATCATTAATCACCTTCAGCCTGGGGTTTATAATTCTTTAAGGTTTTTCCAGCCCAATCTTTGAGTTATCGTTCACATCACTTTTGACTTCGGGCGTTTTTTCGACAGGCTCCTGGGGTTGTTTGATGCCAAGAGCATTTTCAATTCTCGCCATTCTTGCGGAAAGTTCCGTTAGTTTGTAGTCAATCAAAACCAGTTTTTTAGAGACGTCTTTGACATCTGTGTTAATGCCAGAGAAGTTTCTGTCGGTCATGCTCATGAATCGGTTCATAACATGTTCATAAGCGTCGATAGCACGGGCTGCATCACTTCGGTATTCCGGCAGGGTGATTTCCGGTTCGATTTCGTATTTTTTCTCGCTGCCGTGAATCGAGTCGGAAAACACAATCACAATGAGACAAATAATTAAAACTATGCCAGCAACCAATAAATTTTTATTCTTACTCATTGGATTATCTCCTTTTTGGTTTTTTGACATTTTTCATTAGCTACCGGCCATTTTAGATAGATTATGTGCCTTTTTGGCCGGATAATCCGAGCAGACAGACTCAAGCTGCTCATAGTTAGTTCGCCAAATTTTGACAGTGGGGTAATTTCGGGAAGTACCTGATTTTTGTATTATTCAGACCGGTAAAAAAAGGCGGGCAAGGTTAAAGCCTTGCCCGCCTGAGTTTGTATACTAAACAGAAGAGATTATACTTATGTAATTCCCATAACGATAGCACGTTTAACTAAATCGGCAGCCGTTTTAGTGCCAAGTTTGCGCATAAGTCGATGGCGGTGGTATTCAACGGTTCGCTCGGTTCGGAAAATCTTTAGCGATATTTCCTTATTAGTCTTACCAGCAACAATCAAATTCAGAATTTCGGCTTCACGTTTGGTTAAGGATTTGTCAATCTTAATGTTGAGCAGAGTGTTTTCCAGAAGATCATCCATCTCTGGCGGCTTAGCGATCGGAGCAAATGCGACACTTTCTTTCTCTAACAGTCCTGAGCGGTTGGCCATTATACTAAACCTAATTAAATTGTTTCTTCGCAGCGCAAAAAACGGGGTACAGCGATTAACAGTTACTTTCATCATTCTCGAGAGTAAAATGCCGAACATAAGGATTTTTTGTGCCAAATTATAAAAAAATCACAAATTTGTCAGGAAATCCTAAAGTATTTGCAGAATCTAACGAAAAGAGAGATAGGGACGTATTGTCATTTGGCAAGACGTAACTCAAAGATACGGAAAAAGTCTATATGGCTAAGACGCACTGTTATACTGAGAAAATCACAAATAACTTTAAAAATGGTCCTGGTAAATGACAACACCCCAAACAGATATCAAGTCGCAGACAATAGAATTGGCAACAGCGGCGTTTGAGACTTTTTGTGAAGACATCTCCGGTATGTTCGAGGTGGATATGAAGTGCAGTTCAAAAGGAGCGTGCACCGAGACCATCAAAGGACTTACCCAAAGATTTAAAACACTGGCAGCCGTCAATTTCATCAAATCCCAAGGCGTTTTAAACGGGGCTTTCCAGGTAGTGTTTGATCAGGAGGGCCTATTTACACTGGCCGGTATCATCGTGATGCTGCCCAAACAAAAAATTCTTGATGATAGTAAACACGGCTCAGTCAAAGAGGCTGAGGGTATGGCTGATGCCATTAAAGAAGCCGGTAATCTGCTCGTCGGCTCCTGGGACAGAATCTTCCGCGAAGGATTGAAAGATCACGGCCATTTCGTACAAACAAATACGTTTATCGGAAATCCCTGGGACAACCCGAAGGAAAAGATGGGGCTGTCCAACGATGAAGAATTTTTGTTCGTCCCTTATGCAATAACAATTGGCGATTATCCAACTTTCAATTGCGGCGTTATTTTGCCGGAAGCAATCTTTGTTAAAACATCTGCACCCAATGCTGAAACACCAACTGAGCCAACAGGCGGCGTAGAGCCGGCCGCAGGACCAGTTTCCGAAACTATACAAAAAATGGTACAATCGTCAGCCGGTTTATCCGGCAGAGCCGACCAGATATCTTTGGCAGTATGCGCCAAAGATATTATGCAAAAAGAAGTTCTCTGGGGCGATGCCGATGACAGTGTTCAGCAGGCCCTGACAAAAATGGAACAAGCTGGCGTCGGCTATATAATTGTGGGTAAAGATGGACTGCCCGATGGTATTGTCTCAATATTTGATATAACTGCAACTCTCAGTGTGTATCTTAAGCCGATGTTCGCCAAATGGCGCAGGCCGATAGATGATGCTACACTTCAAATCAGAATCAAATGGATAATGACCAGACCCGTCCACACTGTAAATCCAGACACTTCACTTACAGCGATAATGGAAAGTATGTGTCAATCCGGCTTGTATTGCTTGCCTGTGGTTGAGAAGAATGGCAAAGTGGCTGGCTTGGTAACGGTATTCGATATCTTCAAAGCACTGCTGAACACTGATTCGGGCATTTCTAACGCGGACAAAACATCTCAGGCACCATCATTGGCATAATTATTATATCAGATAACAGCAAATGGAAAACTTGTGGGTATTATCAGCAGAAGAGATATCATCAAATATATATTAGAGTCGCTTTAATGCCGCTGATTGTGAATAGTCGCCTCTTTTTTTATTCCTGATTATCGCATCTCCAGTCCCATCTTGCGGGAATTAAGGGTTCTTTTATCAACTCATACTCATAGACATATCTTCGCTCGTAGTCGTCAAAATTAGAAAAGTCAATATGTATGGCTGAGGAAGGGTAGAAATCCACTATGCAGTAATACGTTTTTAAGCGAGGTATATATTTATAATCGCACTGCATAATAATACCCAGCATATCATCCTTTAGCATTTTGTGTCTTACGATATCGCCGTTCTTGAATTTTGGAGGGAGAATAATTTCTGCCGGCTCGCCGCATTTTTGGACACAAGCAGGCGGGGTAGCCGTATCGCAGAATTTTTCGCCAAAGCCGGGCAGGGCTGCCGGGTCGCCAAGTTTTATTTTTGCGCATCCGACAAGAAACAATTCCGCCAGAAGCAGTGTCAATAGAAAAAACTGTTTATACATCTTATATCCTCCTTTGTACAAAAAAAGCCAGTGAACGGATAGTTATCCATCCCTGGCTAAATTTAATCTACGATACGACTCTGATTATACTAAATTATAGCGACCTTTGTCAACTTGTTTTTCACTGGGACAGTGTGCAGTAGGGAGGTAGTGGATTAAGAGAGATTATTATTTGCCTGAAATGCCGGGCGCAGATGGTGTTTGGCTATTTGGGGGCAGTCTGGCTGGATTGGTTTGAGAGTTTTTGAAGTCGTCCGTTAAGCAATTTCACTACTTCGGCATTACGTTCCTGAAGAGCTTCAAATCGCTGCGTAATATCGGCTAACTGGTCTTGCAGCTTTTTTATCTCAGTTCTTGAGTTGTTCAATTCACTTTGAGCGTATTTGAGTTCTGTGTTGGAACTAATTACATTGGCCTTGACGCTGTCAGTTTCAGCTTTGGCTTCTTCCAGTTTCTTTTCAAGGGTTTTAATTACGCCGAGTTTTTCAACCAGATTCTCACGGCTCTTATAGAGACTAAAGCAAATAAAAGACGCTGTTATGACAAATATCACCAGGCACGCGGTAATACACTGCCAAACAAATTTAACCCTGGCCTGGTCGGTTATAATTCCCAAAAGGAGATTGTTGTTCCGGGCGATTCTGTTCACCTCCGGTTTTTTCTCATATTTTTCAGGGTCTTCTATAAGCTCTGCGACTTCTGCGGCGACGTCAGGAGTTGTCAGCGAATCAAGAATCGATTCTTCAAGAGATAGAACCTGCTGTAGTTCCTGCAAAACGGTTTTGTTAGCATCTTTTTTCATAGTTAATATCCCCCCCAGGCGACTGTAAGAGTTTGAGTGGCTTCATAGTTCCCAGAATCAGCTACTTTATCCTCATTGTTGCTTGCTTTAACGTGTAGAGTTACTTGTATATCATTGTCATTGTTTGCGTATGTTATGACTAAAGGTATCGATAGGAAAGTATCGTAAGTTTTATAAGTATTTGAACCACTGGCAGCTACTGCCTCGACAGTGGGGCCGCTTTTGCTGGAACCATCACCGTCGAATGACAGCATATATTCAGTAACAAGGGTATCGGTTGCGCAATGTAACTGAGGTTCATTTGTGGTATGGTCAGCGGTGATTACAGCTTCAGTAACATTTATATCTACTATATCCAAAGTAATAGTAGCACTGCCTTCCGGGGCATCAGCGTGCTCGACAATTGGAGCATCTTCAGACTGTGCATCGAGGTCAATATTGGGAAAATTGGACTGCCACTTGTATGCTTTCTCAGCGTCGCATATAACCGTTGACAGAAAGGTCAGTGCCAATACTACGCTAACAATATGTCTGTTTATCAATCTCATTTGCCAATAACTCCCAATGAAGCGTCATTCTTATTTTTCGGTGTTGCTGTCATCGGAGGCATCTGTTCATTTTTAACATCGAGCAGGGTGATTACCTCTTGCAGCACTTGACGCTCCTGGTCTGATTCAAGCGGATTACCGGGGTAAGACAAATTCACATCATTTATTTTTTGTGAGATGTTTCCCGGCTGCTTTGAACTATCAAGCAGATTAACTATCTCGTTTAGAGATTTAATTTCATCCTTTGTGTTACGCAGCTTTTTGTCATTTTCCTTTCGTGCATAAAACGCAGGGGCGCGTAACTTCCCAATTTCGTTGGGTTCATTAATCAATGAGTGACGGTCGGAAAGAGCGACTTCTCCATCCTTTATCAACTGCGGAGTAATAAAAATCATCACTTCCTTTTTTGTTGTGGTGTCTGCTTTGCTTTTGAAAAGGCCGCCTATGATGGGGATATCGCCGGCCAATGGAACGCGCTTGTGGTTAGTGTTTTCCTGGGTCTCAATAAGCCCTCCTATGACAATCGCATCGCCTTCTTTTACCCTGACGCGTGTGTCGGCTTTGCGGCGACGGATTACAGGAAGGTCTGCAGCGGAGGCCGTACTGCTGCCGGATGCGTTCCGCCTTGAAGCTACATCGCTCACTTCGGTAAGCACATCGACAGTGATATTTCCGTTGTCGCCGATATGCGGAGTTATTTCCAGAATCACGCCGGATTTGATTACCTCAAGTTCGGTCCGCAAAGAAGTGCCGTAAAGATCGGTGGCTATCGTGTAATACTCATCCAATGATATATCTATTTTAGCTTTTTCGCCGTTAAGGGTGGCTACTCTTGGCCGGGACCTTATGCTTGCCCGCTTCTCGGCAACCAGCGCACGAAGGGTTAGACTCAATTCAGTTAATTTGCTGGCCGCTACGCTTGCATAACTTGCCAGGCCTGTAAAACCGGCAGCGCCTTCGGACATACTAAATGATGTGTGAGGGCCTAAAATTTCCCAATCCAGCCCAAATTCATCGCTTGTGCCTTCCCAAAGGTCAACAACAAGCACTTCCAGCATAACCTGCTCCTGCGGGATATCCAGCTTCTGGACAATGTCTGCGATATGTTTTTCAATATCCGGAACCGCGTAAATTAAAGCTTCACTATCCCTGGTTCCGCTGGTTACATACTGCTGCAGAGATTTTGGCAGAGAGTCTCGAAGATGCTTTGCCGTTATATACTTCAGGTAAAGCGGGGAGGGTGTTACAGTTTCAATTGTACTCGGGCATGTCGGGTCGCCGCAAACTATAAGGTAGAACTTCTCACCTTTTTTATGAATGAAAAGTCCCTGGCCCGCTATCAAATCATTAAGACATTCCTCTAATGACTTACCCTTGCCGGCATCAAGCGAAACGAGGGGGTCAGGTATATGTGGACAGGTAGCCAGAATGATGCCATTTTCAACTGATATGTCTCGAAGAACCTGACTCAGCGGCACATCAACCCACACGTTTTTGACCAATATAGTTTCATTAGCACCTGCAGAGCCGGCGTTAATATCATCGGCAACAGCAGGATAGCTGAATATACCGAGCAGCAATGCTGAAAGTACCATTGCTGCGGTTTTGCGTTTATTTTGTCTGGTCATTAACAATGTCATAGCCGTTCTTATTTATCTGTTATAACACGAGCGTTTTTATCAATCACAAGAAAAACAGGGATTTTGTATTGTTCGACATTTTGTCCCTGACTTTCCAGTCCCGAATGTTCTGTTTCAACAAGAATAGTCCAATTATATGTTCCCGGTTTGGCATCAGATGGCACTTTGACTTTGTAGGTAATTGAATTCTGGCTGTTTGGAGCAAGCGTAAGGTCGGTTGTCTTCAGTTCAATCCAATCATCACTTGTCCCATTGCCTTCAATCCGGCAATTGGCGGTAACGGTATTCAGACCCTGATTTGTTACCT
This sequence comes from Phycisphaerae bacterium, assembly GCA_026386845.1. GTDB lineage: Bacteria > Planctomycetota > Phycisphaerae > Sedimentisphaerales > UBA12454 > JAPLMW01. The sequence continues at coordinate 4,274 of JAPLMW010000060.1, read as the reverse complement.
GTATTGTCTCTGCTGTAAGGCGTCCGGGATTTAATTTCAATTTGAACTGCTGCGGCTGAAACTTCAGCTTTGTTGTACCGTCATTTGTAAAATTCTTCGCCCATACCTCAGCCAAATCCCTACTTACTGTAAATTCCGCATCTTTGGTCATTTTACGTTTAAATTTTTCATCTGAAGCAAGAAATATGCGGAGTTTATAGTTTCCCGCAGGCAATGGTTCCGCCATAATGCCTTTAAACCAGCGATTGTCGCCGGGTAAAACCTGTCTGCGGCTTGCGTGCAGTGGAATGGTCGCTATTTTGCGCCAGTCTTCAGAATAAACATAAGCTTTCCCCCTGGCTAAAATGGCTATCAAACCATTATTTTTCAGTTTCGCCTCAATTTTTAATGATTGCTTTTCTTTGAGTTTATAAAGCTCCCCCTCTGATGCATTTTTCTCAATAGAATTATCATTTGCGTCAAATTCCGGCATAGCAACATTTACATCAGTAATGTTTCCGCGTTCAGCATAGTTCCTGCGAGCCACGTGTATAAATATGCCGGAAGCCGTTCGCAGCTTAACCTGTACGCCTTTTTCACCCTTTTGGGGTTCGCCAAGTTCTATCATAGCGGCAGCCCAGTAATCGCCATCGGCATTCATAGGCGCCGTTACTGTTGCCTTCATTTCTCTGGATTCGCCGGGCTGAAGAACAATTTCATTTGGTTCCATTTTTATCCAGGCCGCAGCGGAGCGGGGGTGTTTATATTCCGGACCAAAGAGAAGCTGGCCGGTATCGGAAACCTGAAAATCCAGCACATTTACTTTGATTGGACAGGGGCGGGCTTTAGAGCCTCTTATGTTATTTGATACGGTGATGGAGAAAGCAGCTTTTTTGCCCGGCTTGACATCAACTGTCTGCTGCAGAGGACTTACCGCCATTCCGGCAAAACAAACCCCCTGTAAAATAAAAAAGAACAGGGCAATCAACCCTGCTCCTCCAAGGCGACAAATGTGTGATTTCCCTTTCATAACCTTATCCCTTCAGCATTCCTTTATCTTACGGATAGATAAATTACTGCTTAATAAATTCTTAGCTCCTAATCAGGTTAAGTATCATCTTAATTAGTCATCGTCGACCCATGCGGCGGTAATTGTTTGCGTTGCGGTATAAGAACCGGAGTCTGAAACCTCGTCGGCCTCATTTGTTGCCTGTACCCACAATGTAACCTCAACGCTACCGTCGGTAGGTACATGGGTTATGGCCAGCGGTGCAAATAGAAAAGAACTATAAAGAGTAAAGATATCTGAATCACTGGCGGATACAGCAGTAGAGTCGGCACCGGTACAGGGGTCTCCGTCGCCGTCGGTCAGTATCCTATACTTTGTTACAAGTGTATCGGTGCCGTCTGTCAAGCGAGCGGCATTGTCAGCAATATTAGCGGAAAGTTCCACATCGCAGTTAGTCCATAACGTGAAATCTGAATGGCCGCACGGGTCATCGGCGTGCGCGGCAATTGGAGCATCAGCAGATTCTGCATCGATGTCGATAGCGGGAAAAGCCGCACCTTCCCATTCTATAATCGAGAGAACGCTTACAGTTATGGCACACGTAGCCACAGAATCTCCTGGATCCGCACCGAACACCGGCATGGGGCTATAGCTGATTGCTATAACACAAATCGCCGTTAGTAATAAAAATCTGGCAAACTTATTCATAATATGTCTCCTTATTTGAAACTCACAAATAAATTTCTTACCATTTTATTAAAGAACAAAAAGCAAAGTTGAATGAGGTGTTTAGCATGGCTGAATCCACTTATTTTCTTTAACACGTTAAATCCGCAGAAGTTGCCTTCTCGATTTGTTCGTCTATTTTTAACAGTGAGGTAATTTCGGAAAGTACCTGATTTCTGTATTATTCAGACCGACTAAAAAAGATGGGCAAGGTTAGCCATATTTATAAGACGTAGTAATTCCCTAAGTCCGAATAAAATATTTACTTCATATAGTTTTTCTCTTTAATATATAATAAACAAATTGCCTATCTTGCCAAATTTAATATTCTTGACTTTTACGGCCTGATTTTGATATAATAACCGCATAATGAGTAGCGGCAGATTCACCATTTTATTGTTAATGTTCATTTTATGCGGTGCAGCAGTTCCGGCTTTGGCTGTTCCGCCGCCCGCAACCGCCACATGTAAAATAACATGTACTGTCGCGGAAATCGTGGAATGGTCAGAACTATCCTTTCCGGAGATAGATTTGGGCGTTCTTACTGCCAGAAATAAGCAGGCCACCAGCGATGCTGCACTGACGCTCTATACTAATGGCGATGTAACCATCATAGCAGATAACAGTAATAGTGCAGAATTGTCATTTGGACCGTACACGCTCCTGACTGAATATAAGTTGAAATTTGACGGCTCAGGTATAGAACAAACAGGCGGCAAACCAACTGAATGGTGTTCGTTTAACACCTTTCTTAAGGAAGGTGCAAACATAGTGCATATTCCTACAGATGGGGCTGTCGAGATTATTTTGTCAGTCAAAGCTTCAATAGAAAAAATATGCCCTGAGAATTCAGGCCAGTACAATGCCATCCAAACTCTTACGGTTTGTTGGAAGTCGTAGGCGAATTTTTTAACACCCCCTCCATTTTTTTGGTTTTAGTATAGCTCCTAAGCTTTTCCGCGAATTTTCTGAGGTTTGACTGGTTTACAGGTTTGCGGCTAACAAAATCTTTCTGGCTGGATTTAAAATTATTTTTGGTTGCGTTTTCGTGAATTTCGTTTTTAAGGGCGTCTATCTGTCTGGCCTGCTCTTTTATTTTGACTTGTTCTTTGGCGATTGCATTGTCGGCATCCACCTTGATTCTTACCATTTTCATTCCCAACTCGGCCTTGATTTTTGCTATCTCTTCCTCATAGGTTTTTGATACGCGGGCAGATTCCGCCTTAAGAGTCTCTATAATTTCAATATAGGCATTTTCCTTTTCCTTTGATTTGGTCTTTTCTTCCATTATTACTTCAATTATAGCTTCTCGAACCTCTGCCTGCATATTTGATATTTTTTCTTTAAACTCATCCCTGACATTCGCAGTTGATTCTACAGCTTCTTCTTTAGCTTTACTAACTGCCACATCCGCTTCGGCCCTGATCTGTGCAACGGCCTGGTCCGACTCAGCCTTAATTTTGGATATGGATTTTTCAGACTCTGCCCTGATTTTCGCTATCTCTTCTTCGTAAGTCTTTGACTTCGCATCAGTTTCTGCTTTAAGAGCAGATATGGTTTCCTGGGCTTTTGCCTGTTCCTGTGCTATCGACCTTTTGGCCTCTGCCTCAATTTGAGATATCCGTTCCTCATAACCCTTTTCTTTCTGGGCGGATTCAGCTCTGACCCTTTCGATAGTCTCCTGAGCTTCTGTCCTGATTTTTGCTATCTGTTCTTCGTAAATCTTTGACTTCGCATCAGTTTCTGCTTTAAGAGCAGATATGGCTTCCTCTGCCTTTGACTGCTCTCGTGCTATCGAATTTTTTGATTCTAATTCAACCTGAGAGAAACGTACCTCATAACCCTTTTCCTTCTCGGCAAATTCTGTCTTAAGTCTATTGATACTATCCTGTGCCTCTGATTTAACACGCGATAGTTCAACTGAAGACTCAGATTTGAGACTGGACATCTTCTCTTCAGCTTCGGTCCTGATTTTTGCTATCTGTTCTTCGTAAATCTTTGACTTCGCATCAGTTTCTGCTTTAAGAGCAGATATGGTTTCCTGGGCTTTTGCCTGTTCCTTCACTATTGACCTTTTGGCCTCTGCCTCAATTTGAGATATCCGTTCCTCATAACTCTTTTCTTTCTGGGCGGATTCAGCTCTGACACTATCGATAGTCTCCTGAGCTTCTGTCCTGACCTGGGATATCAACCGCTCGGATTCTGATTTGACTTCAGCTATCTTCCTGGTCAATTCATCAGCCTTTAGCTTCTCTTTGCTTAGATGCTCTTGGGCTTGAGTTTTGGCCTGTGCCTCTGATGCCGCTATAGCATCTGCTTTGGCTATCCGCTGTAATTGGGCGGCAAGTTTCTCATCTGCTTCTGTCCTGATCTTAGCAGCAGCCTCTTGTGACTCAGTCTTAATTTTGGATATGGATTTTTCAGACTCTGCCCTGATTTTCGCTATTTCTTCTTCGTAAGTCTTTGACTTCGCATCAGTTTCTGCTTTAAGAGCAGATATGGTTTCCTGGGCTTTTGCCTGTTCCTTCACTATCGACCTTTTGGCATCAGCCTCAATTTG
>JAPLMW010000024.1 GCA_026386845.1 Phycisphaerae bacterium | reverse complement strand
AATGGATTTTCCCGGCTACGCAATCGGGGGATTAAGTGTCGGCGAAGGCACGGAGCAAATGCTTCAAACCGTCCGTTTTACCGCCCCGCTGCTTCCGGAAAACAAACCCCGCTACCTTATGGGCGTAGGAACACCTGCCGACATTATCCAGGCTGTCGAAGCCGGTATCGATATGTTCGACTGTGTGATGCCAACCAGAAACGGCCGAAATGCACTGGCTTTTACGGCAAACGGCCCTATCAGGCTGCGTAATGCCGCCTATATTGACGATTTTAGGCCGATAGACCCTTCCTGCCAATGCCTGTGCTGTTCAACATATACCCGCTCGGCTATAAGGCACTTTTTCAACGTCGGCGAGATGCTCGGGCCAATAATGCTTTCTCTGCATAATATCTTTTTTTATCATAATTTAATGGACAAAATGCGAGAAAATATAGAGAATGGCACGTTTCCCAAATGGGCAGAGCAGGCCTTGCAAAGTCCCGCTTATGCCCGGAACAAACAGGCAAATAACGATACGGAAGATGCAGAATATAGAAAGGAATAAATAATGGAAGGATTATGGATTTTAGCACAGGCAGAATCAAATGCTCCTGAGGTCGTCAAGGCAGAGGATATTTCTTCTCAAGGCCAACAGACTACGCAGACATTGACAAAACAGACGGACCCGAATTCCAAAGTTGCGGTTCAGAATGGTCCAAAGCCAAACCCTTACGCATCATATATGCTTCTGGCTCTGATTTTCATAATGCTGTATTTTGTTATGTTCAGAGGACCCAAAAAGAAGCAGCAGCAGGATCAGATGGTTAAGGCACTAAAGAAAAATGACAGAGTGCAAACGATAGGCGGCATTCTTGGAACAGTTCTTGAAGTAACCGATAGTGAAATAACCCTCAAGGTTGACGAATCGAACAATACAAAAATAAAAGTGGTTCCTTCTGCAATCAACAGGGTAATCGAACAAAAATAATTTTTAAAATTTACTGAGGCATTCTTTTCAGGGAATTGATATGGACAAAAATCTTGTGCGTTTCGGACTTATAGCGACAATCATCCTGGTAATTTTCGCCGCTGTGGAGCTTTATCCGCCGGGGGAGAAACTAAAACCCGGCATCGACCTTGCAGGCGGAACAAGTCTTATCTATGAAATAGATACAACCGGCCTCGAAAGCACCGAGATAGACAATCTCGCTCAGCGTCTTTCGCCAATTCTTTTAAAGCGTATCGACCCCGGCAATATCCAGAACATTATTATGCGGCCACAGGGTGATACCAGACTTGAAATCCAGGTTCCGCTGGCAAGCATCGATGCCCATAGAAAAAGGGAGGCTTACGATAAAGCGCTCAAGGCAATCGCGGAAGATAACACCAACCTTGCAATAATTAAAAGGACACTGGCCAAAGAACCAAACGAAAGAGCTCATGTTTTCGCCCAACTCGCTGCTGACAGCAACGAAAAAAAAGAAATTCTAAATAATCTCGCTTCAGCCTATGATGCCAGAAAAACGGCGCAGGATAAGCGGAACGCCTTTAAAGCCGAACTTGATACAATGGCCGAAAAACTCGAAAAGGCCGGCGCAAACAAAGAATTGCTGGCTATGATTGCACCTGCCTGGAACACAATGGACCCCAACGAACAGGAAATGACCCTTGAGCGGCTGTTCTCGGACGCCAACGATAGTAACTTTAAAAAAGTAAATATCGAACAGTCCAAACGTCAGCAGTTCGAACAATATCTTCAAATACATCAAAAATGGTCGCAGGTAGTCAATGACCTTACAAAACCTGAAATGGGTCTTAACGCGGTTTACCGCCAGGCTGAAATAAAACTTAGGGATTTCAATCTCAATATTGAAGCCCTTACAAAAATTCTGGAAATGCCGGTAAAATCCATCAAACGTACTGAGATGATTCAGCAGTTCAAAGACAGTTTCCCTTCAAAAGCAGAGCAGATTGATAATCTTGTAAAAGTATTTGAAGAATACAGGCCTTCAAGAGGAAGAATTGACGGTCCCGAAGACGTTAAAAGAATGCTCAAAGGAACAGGCGTGCTCGAATTCAGGATTCTGCCGAAATCCAACGACAGCAGAACCAACAAAGAGGAAATGCTCGCTTACCAGGAAGCCCTCAAAACAAAGGGACCGAAACTCGCGTCGGACAGCGAATATATATGGGTGCAGGTAGAAAACATCGAAGACAATACCTGGCGCGCAAGTGAAAGAAACCAGATTGTCCTCGGAATGTTCGCGGATAAATATTATGTCCTTACAAGCAACCAGAAAGGCGAAAGTTTGCTGAAAAATACAGGCAAAAAACCCTGGAAGCTGGAAAAGGCCGGCACTACTGTTGATGATATAGGCAAAAGAGCCATCAGTTTTATGTTCGATGAGGTCGGAGCCTCGCTGTTTTATGATGTAACCAGCAATAATCTTCAAAGACCATTGTGCATTATCCTTGATGATATGGCAATATCCGCGCCGAATATCCGAAGCGCGATTCGCGCCAGCGGCGTAATCGAAGGCGATTACACACAGACAGAACAGATGGATATGGTTAACAAGCTAAACGCAGGTTCGCTGCCGGCAAGACTGATTGAGCCGCCGATTTCGGAAAAAACCATCGGGGCAAGCATAGGAGTCGACAACCGCGACCAGGGTATCCGTGCAGGCTATATCAGCTTCGTCGCCGTCGCGGCATTTATGCTCATTTACTATACCCTCGCGGGTTCTATTGCCGACGCCGCTCTGTTTATGAATATACTCTTTCTGCTGGCTGTAATGGCTCTTAGCCGGGCAACTTTCACACTCGCCGGCATCGGAGGTATAGTCCTTACTATCGGTATGAGCGTTGACGCCAACGTTCTTATCTACGAACGTATTCGCGAAGAACAGGAAAAAGGCGCATCGCTTGGTATCGCAATCGCCAACGGCTACAACAGGGCATTTCTCACTATTTTCGACTCCAACCTGACGACCATAATAACCGCCCTTGTTTTGTATATGGTCGCATCCGAGGAAATCAAAGGTTTTGCCATCACGCTTATTCTCGGTCTTATTGCAAATATGTTCACCGCGGTTTTGGTAACAAGATTAATTTTCCAGTATCTGCTCGACAAAAAAATACTTAAGAACAAGCTTTTTATGCTCCGTATTATACGCACTCCAAATATCAACTGGATGGGCTTAAGACCTTACTTTCTCGCATTCTCGCTCATACTCGTTCTTGGAAGCTGGTATATCTTCTACACCCGTGACGATTCCAAGAACAGCAAATACGACATAGAATTTACCGGCGGCACAAGCGCTCAAATCAATTTGAAACAACCCCTTGACCAGGCAGCCGTTGTATCGCTAATTCAAAAAGAAGGACAAAGGCTTAATAACCCGGCTATTGCCGCCGCTACTATTTACAGAGTCGGCCCGGCAGGCGAAAACCGTCAGTATGAAATCACTACTACCGAAATCAATAAAGCCATCGCCGAGGTTACCTTCAAGGAAGCAAACCAGACTACTGAGGATGTGTCTTCCGCAATTAAAGCTGCTCAGACAGGCAGCTATGCAAAAATAACTAATCTGCAGGTTAATCAGGACAAACAAAATCCGGCAAAATTCACCGTAATCACCACTCAGCTTAACAGAACCGCTGTTGCCGGCATTCTCGCCAAAGCATTCGGCGAAAAGGCAGCTATTTCCGAACCGGTCGTTGACGAAGTTGTAAGCAACGCAATCAAACATGCCTTCGGAGATAAGCTTGAAATAGAGCAAAATCTTGAGCCGAAAATAGTATCAACTGAGAAAATCAACGATTCTCAAATTGAACAATATCCGGAACTTGCCGATTTCCTCGGCGGCGCAAAAATAACCTTCTCGGTTTCCGCGCCGACAACTATCGCGGAAATGGAACAGCGAATAAACAACCTTCGATTCAAACCTGATATGCAAAATCTGACCTGGTACAAATACAAATTATTCGGCCCAAACCTCACATCTGCGAAGGATAAAATCTCAACATTTATTTATGTATGCCTTGAGCCGGAAGCAGGTTTCAGGGAACTGTCTGAAGAAGAATGGAACACTCTTATAAACAATGAGCAGCAGAAAATCACTACTGCCGCGAGCCTCGAAACTTCTCTGCAGAGAGTTACTCAAATCGCTCCATCCGTAGGCAAAGAGGCCAAGACCAGGGCTCTCATCGCTATCGTTCTTTCATTCCTGGCCATTATTCTTTATGTGTGGTTCAGGTTCGGAACGGCAAGCTACGGCATCGCAGGCGTTATAGCCCTTGTTCACGACGTAAGTATTGCGGTCGGCGCCACCGTCGTCAGCGTATATATCGCAGACACGGCAATCGGCCAAAAATTGCTTATCAGCGATTTCAAAATCAACCTTACCACGATTGCCGCCTTTTTGACAATCATAGGATACTCTATTAATGACACCATTGTTATTTACGACCGTATCCGCGAAAACAGAGGCAAATCGATTTTGCTGACGCCTGAACTTATTAATGACAGTATAAATCAAACATTATCAAGAGGTATTCTGACGTCCTTTACGGTTTTCCTCGCTGTCCTTATTATGTATATCTGGGGCGGGCCGGGCATCAGAAGCTTCAACTTCGTTATGCTTATCGGCGTCTTTATCGGCGCGTATTCAACTATCGCTATCGCAGCGCCAATATTGATTCTCGGCAAAAAAGCGAAAATAATAAAATAGAGTAAATATAATATATATAAATATGCGGAGGGACATAAAAACAGGAATGCTGGCAGGTACCGTCCTGTGCCTTATTGCTGTAGTCTGGTTTTGCATAAAACAGCAGGTTATAACCACACCATTGACAAAGTTTGAATCACAAAAATTCATCGCACCGGCAAATAAAGAACCTGCCGGTCTTGAAAACAGCAGTCCGATAGTTATCGCCCCTGCCGATAAACAGATTCAGAAGTCAGATTCCGCCGCGGCGGATAAAAATACCGACACTTCCATAATTCATACCGTAACACAGGGGCAGACTCTCATCGATATATCGAAAATTTATTATAATACCACCTCCGGCTGGAAAAAGATTTACGAAGCAAATAAGGAACAACTCCCTCGAGGCCCTGATACAATAAGAACAGGTATGCGGCTTGTCATCCCGCCATAAGACCCGGCTACAGAAGCTTCGCAGCATCCTGGTCAATCAGCCATACAACCTTGTGAAGAATCGGCCAGAGTGTATGGACAGGATATTTTACCTCATCAGGCCTGTCAACCAGCACATTGCGGACAATTTCAGCTTTCTCCTCGCCTGATACCATAACAAGTAATTGCCGTGCCGCACACATTACCGGATGTGTAAGCGTAATACGATCCAAACCACCTTCCATCTGGTAAACAACCGTCACCAAATCATCAGTATCGAATAAGGCGTAGGAATTCGGCAAAAGCGAACCGATATGTCCATCCGGCCCCATTCCAAGAATCATAAGGTCAAACTCAGGAAGCCGTCCCGGCTCAAGGTTGAAAACTTCTTTTAATCTGCGGGTGTATTCCTCGACGGCCTGAGTGTAATCAGTACTTTCACCGGCAATCCTGTGAACATTATTCGGCGGAATCGGAACTTTCTTTAAGAAGGTATCGGCCGCGACCTTATAATTACTGTCAGGCGATTGAGGGTCCACGCATCGTTCATCAACCCAGAATAATTTTATCCTGTCCCACGGCAGACCAAGACTGCTGCTGTCTGTGCCGAGCAGTTTGTAAAACTGCCTCGGAGTTTTTCCCCCGGATATGGCTATATGAAAAATATCTTTGTCGTTTATCGTCCTGCGGACAGAGTCCGTAAAAAACTCCAGCGCTTTTCGGGCAAGCTCCTGAGAGTCTTTCACATCAACGATTTTGAGTTTATCACTGTTTAAAGTTTTCATCGCACAGCACTTCTATCTTCAAAAGTCTCTTACCAGGGTACGAATCGTAAAGATAAAAGGTTTATATTATTATCACCATTTAAGCAAGCAATAGCCATAAAATTTTCAGAAACTCCGGTGCATCTGCCTGGTAACTCCATATACAATAAGGGTTTGCGATTTAAAGGTTTTATTCATTTTTCTGATGGTAAACTGCTGTTAGATTGCTCTTTTTGTGAAAGGCAAATCGGGGCGACAGGACTTGAACCTGCGACCTTTGGACCCCCAGTCCAACGCGCTAGCCAAACTGCGCTACGCCCCGCAAAACAGTTATTTTACATCCTTAAGAAACAAAAAACAACTGTTTTTAATCATACAAATTCCAACACAAAACGAAGAAATATTAAAGGATTGAAAGATATGCGCCGGCCGGCAATTTTAAGCTTTCTGTGCCGCCATTTCCTTATGCGAGTTCTGGTATTCCTGATAAGACTCGAGCATCTCGCGGAAGTAGCCGCCCTTGAGTACCCTTACGCCAACCAGTACAGCGCCAAGAATATTTGTGTTTACCTCTTTCAGCTCACGAACAATTCTCTTTGCAGTCCCGCGTCTGGTAATGGCTGTATTGAATACCAGCACTGTTCCGTCCGCCTGTGATGCAATGACCTTGGCGTCACTGACGAGTATGGGAGGACCATCAATTATCACGTGGTCATAGTGTTCCTTTGTATATTTGAGAAGTTCCGTCATTCTCCTGTTGTCCAGAAGTCCGACCGGATTGGCAGGAAGCCGGCCGCTGTCAATAACATCCGTACCTTCCAAGCCAGTGGGCCTTATAATCTCCTCAATGTTACGATTTCCGACAAGATAACCACTCAGCCCTTTATCAATCTCTTCTGTTTCAGTATGGTGGCCGTTGGAATTCGGAAAGACTTTATAAGAACTCGGCCTGCGAAAATTCGCATCTATCAAGAGAACCCGTTTGCCTTCCGCCGCAAAAGTAGCTGCTAAGTTTGCCGCCACTGTTGTTCTGCCTTCTCCTGCATTTCCGCTCGTAACAAAAATTACTCTTTGACTGTCGGGATCAGAAGAAACTTTAAGATTCGTCCTGAACCGCCTGTAGCACTCACTAATCATCGAAAGTGGAGCCTGTCTTACAACCTGCCACATATCGATATTTATTGTATCATCATCAATGTCTTTGTGCGTAATCATACCCAGCAGAGGTATATTGACGAATTTCATTACATCGCTCGGCGTTCTTAAAAGGTCATTTAAAAGCTCAATCATAAAGGCCAAACCTACACCAAGCAGAAAACCCAAAAAAGTCCCTCCCGGCATAAACATGACCAATTTGGGCGAACTTCTCTCTAATGGTTCAGGGGCGAGACCAACCGGTTTTATCTTGGAGGACTCAGCATCCTGCTTTATCATATTATATTTGCTTATCTGTTCCTGAACACTAAATAGCTTGTTCTTTGCTTCCTCTCTGTCGGAAACAAGCTGGGTATAAGTTGCCTGTGTATTATCAAGCTCTCTCTGCTCGTTTTCGGTTTGTGCTCTTTGTTCCTCGAGTTTTGCAAGCCGATTGGTCATTACCGTAAGCTGGTCCTTTGCCATTACGGAATCTGAATCCCTAATTTGCAGAGCCTTGAAATTGCTACGCGCATCTCTTTCTATTATACTCTGGCGCAAAACTTCTCGTATCTGCTGCACTTCTCTGTGATTTTCACCAAGATTGGTGAGCTTTCTTGAAAGTTCTACCTCCAGAGTAGCAATTCGCTGAATCAGACCAATAACAACCGCGTCATTTTCGGTACTACGCTGCACTATTTCATCGGAGACTTTTCTTTCCTCGTAATTGACGGCACTTGCGCGGGTTTCTTCAATATCCGCCTCAAGCTTTACCTTTTCAATTTCAAGAGAAGCTAATTTCTGTGTTATAGTATTACGAAAATTATCTTGAGTACTGCCTTCAAGCTGGGTTATACCCGTTGAACGCCGAATATCAGTAAGCGAACTGGCTATACTCCGGAGTTTGTCTCTAAGTCCATTCTCCTGCTGGCTGAGGTCACTAAGTTTCAGGCCAACATCGGATTCAGCGGTGGATTGCTGCGATTTAACAAACAGGTCAACCATCTGATTAACGATAAGAGCCGCTTCCTTCGGACTGCCGCAGGTCATATTAATTGAAATGTAACTACTGTTTCTATCAGCAACAACCCCAAGATGGTTTTTAAGGTCTTCGATAGTCTTTATAACATCATTGTTGAAACTTTTAAACCAGTTAGTCTCTCGAATGGCATCTCTGCGAATAAGCTCCTGCAGCATATTTTGCTGTTTTATAAGAGCGGCCTTCGAAAACCTAAACTCATAGGCTATATCCTTGCTTGCGAGAGGAGTGGCGATTATAGTAGGGTCAAACTGTCCTGGGTTTAAGACCTCTATGTAGGTTCCCGCCGTATATTTCGGTACAATAGTCTTTAGAACATACCATAAGCCACTACCGATAATGGCACCAAGTACTGTCAAACTAATTATTAAAAACAGATGCCGTCTAAGAATATCGAGTATCTCTTTTGGCGCAATGCTTATTGCCGCGGCAGTCGAACCGCCGGAACCTGCCTGCATAAACTGCCGAGGTATCTGACCATATCCTGCTGCTACTGGCTGTTTACTATTTATCATTGTTACCTAATTCTTATAGACCGGAAGGTCCAATAACAAATATTTCAGTGAAAATTTATTTAGTTTCTCATTCTTTTGGAGAAACTCTTTCAATTCCCGCCGATATCCTGTCTTTGACCTCTTTTGAGGCATCTTTACCCGCCAACTCCATCGCCCGTTTATAGGCCTTTAAGGCCTCGGCATTTTGCCCGAGTTTCTCCTTTGTCAAGCCTATATGTTCATATACTTCTATAGGTGCATTCATCTTATTTTGTTCAAATTGCTGCACTGATCTTTGCAGGAATTCGTCTGCCTGCTCAAGTTTGCCGTTTTTCAACAGAACATAGCCATAAGTATCGAGTATGCCCGGATTATTAGATGCGGTTTTATAGGCCTTCTCGGCATACTGGAGTGCCTTGGCAGCATCCATATTCGTCTCTATCAGCATGTAAGCAAGATTGTTAAGAACTGTAGTATCTGTCGGCTGTTCCTGAAGTATACTTTCATACTCTTTAATGGCCTGTTCCAGATATGTTTTGTCTGAGGTCTTACTGAATGCCTCATAGAGGATACCCGCCTTATTATTCTGAGAGGCCAGTTTTAACTCCTTATTATCTCCTGCAATCCTGATACAATTGTTAACATATTCAAGAGCCTTGTTGTACTCTCCGGCAATTTTGTACAGATTAAACATCGCAAGATTTATCGCAAGTGAATCAGGCTGACTCTGCAATTTTTCACTGCACCATTTCATTGTCTCTTCAGAGCCAACCACCTGATTCATATATCTAAGTATATTGATGATATAATTCTCATTCGAACCCGTCTTTTCAAGCGCCCTGCGGAAATACTGAATAGCAGTACCCTTGTCTCCCATTTGGGCCTTCGCATCCGCCATTTTCGCATAGGCAACAACAGCCATTGGCCCCTCAAGATATTTTGTCGCCTCAGCAAACAACTGGTCATATTTTTTTGCTTCAAGAAGAGCTCTCAGCTTTCCCTCGAAAGCCTGCGAATCGGGTGATTCGCTGTTAATCTTGAGACTGTTCTGGAATGCCTTATCAAAAAGCGTAAAAGCCTTATCGAACTGCTTTTGGTTCATAGCAAGCTCGCCGGCCCGATTGTACCAGTACGTGTTGTCAGGAAACTTTTCTATTATTTCAAGGTAAAATTTTTCGAGACGGTCCGTTTTGCCTGTGATTAAATAAGCCTCTTCAAGCATATTCATATTAACAGCCGAACCTTGTGCATCAACAGCCGCTCTTAGTTCTGAAACGGCCTCTTCTTCTCTGCCGGCTCTAATATATGCTTTTGCAAGGTCGACTCGAATTTCCGAATTTTCCTGGAGTGCCCTGCTCTTCTGCAGGTCGTCGATTGCCTGGTTCAAATTACCCAGCGCAAGATTTATCTGTCCGCGCAACCGCCATGTGCGAGGATTATCTTCTTCCACTGCGAGATTTTTGTTTGCAAGTTTAAGAGCCTCATCGAGTTTGCCCCGCCGTGCAAGAAACCAGGTCTTCAGAAACATCGTTCTGGGTTCATCAGGAAATCTTTCACACAGGCTGTCAAGCTTGGTTTGGGCGCCATCAACCAGACCTGCCTCAAGGTATGATTCAATTTCAATAATCTGATTGTCCATAGAATTATCAACTTTTAGAAGCTCAGCGGTATATTTCAGTATTCCAGCCTGGTCTCTTTTGGTTCTGGACACAAGAATAAGTCCTTTTATTGTATTGACATCTTTAGGATTCGCCTCCCATAGCTGCGTAAGCAACTGCTGCGCTTCATCAAGTTTACCTGCGCGAACATAGAACCGCCATAACAGGTCGTTGTGGTCGGCAAGAAGTTTTTCCGCTTCGCCGGGTTTGCCTGTAATTACGAAAAATTCACTATACGCTCCCAGAACACGTCTGTCATCAGGGGCAAGCTCATAGGCCTTTTTATAAGCATCTTCTGCTAAAGAAAAATATAGTTTTTCATTTGTTTGCATTTTGTTCTTCGCCGCCATTTCCATAGCTAAACGGCCGAGGATTAACGAGTTTTCGATGCTCGGCCTAAACTTTTGTATCTGCTGACACGCTGCAATTGCCTTTTCCGGTTCTTCATTGCTTATGTATTCAGCATAAACACTTTTCAACCTGAAATCCATCGGATTGGTGCGCATTGCTTCTACAAGTGCGGTTTTTAACTCGGCAGCCTGGTCGACCGATGTGCTTGCGCCGAGTTTTCGGTTACGATTATAAAGCAGATATGCAAGATTCCTGGTAATCATACCGTCACTGATATTCAGACTATATGCCTTTTTAACGTCGCTCAAAGCGTCTGATTCCTTTTCGAGCGCTGCATTCGCCTGACCTCTCAACAGATACGCCTTAGAAAATATAGGTCTTTTTTCGAGACAGTTGTTAACTCTCTCGATGGTCTTTTGATATTCTTTTCTGGCAAAAGCAAGCCGAGCCTTAAAAAATTCGCCTTCGCAGAGGTCGGTATTATTCTGCCTCGCGGTTTCAGCCAGTTTTTCAGCCTCCTCGTAATTCTGATTATCTACGGCAATATCAAAAAGACCTGCAATCGCCAGACTATTGTTTGGTTCGAGCTGCAGAACCTGCTGATAATATTCAACTGCCTTGTCTTTTTGATCCCTATTCTGGTAAAATTGTCCAAGCAGAGATGCTCGTTTCACAGGCTCATTCAGCGATTCGATAGTCTTAACCGTCAGCTGTTCAAACCTTTCAGCCGGCACATTTGCCGGCTGTGGTTCAGCAAGAATAATCTGATAGACCTTAGCGCTTATGCTGTTGGGATACTCCTGCAGAAAATTTCCGATAAGTTTTTGGGCTTTGCCGGTTTGCTCTTCAGCAACGTATTTTTTACAAATATCCACGACTTCATCTTCTCTGAGGTCTGCCATCTTGCTCGATGCAAGTTTGTCTCTTAATCTATCTTGCTCTTTTACCAGGGTGTCATATTCCATCTTCAATTGCTCCTTGCTCTTAGGCGGCACCTGTGATTGTTGTCCCGGCGTACCTCGTTCGAGCTCCAAGCTCATTCGAGTTAATTTATTGTTTAAAAACGACATCCTCAATTTTATTGTGTCTAAGTTATCCTGCCCAAGTTTGTCAAGCAATTCCTGCGCCTGTTCAAACATACCAGCACCGATATATGCATTGATGCGGAGAATGTTGCTTTTTTCATTCTTCCCAAAGTTGGTTTCGTAGAAATTTGTTGCATCGAGTACGCCCCGCCAGTCTTTCGTCGCCATCAGAACAGAAGCAAAATCAAGAAGCATTTCCGGTTTTGAGTAATACAATCCGTTTCTTACAGCGGTCGAATAAAATTGAATAATGGCTCCTGCTTCCGGTGAATTACGTAATGCCCTGGCAAGTGCGTAAGATAATTTGCCAAGTTGAAAATCTCCCTGTGCCTGGCCCGAAGCCGTAAGAATTTCATACGCTGTGTTCATCTTTGCAATAGCATCGTTCACCTGACCCTTGGCAAACAGCAACCTGCCCTGCCACATTATCACATAGGGATTTTCTGCACTGCCAAGCAATTGATCTATCTGATAAATTTCGCTTTCGGCATCTTGTATCCATTTGGACTTCTCTGGCTGCCCATCCGGCGCATCCACAGCTTTTTCAACAAAACAATCGGCCAGAAAAGTACGCAGCGCATATCTGTTTATAAAATTTACTCTTGCCTTCGGGCCAGGCGTATCAAGACTGTCAGGAAAACTTAAAGCCTCTTTGGCAATATCAATTGCTTTTTGAAAATCGTCTTCGTTTCCATCTATCGCAAATTTCCTGTAATAAAGATTAGCTGCAGCTACCGCATAAGACACGTTCTGTTTGTCAAATTCTATTGCCTTTTTCACGGCTGCAACTGCCTTATCTATATCCTTCGGAGTTGTTTGATACAACTGCACCATCCCAAAATAAGGAAGAGCGCTGTTATTGAACTTTTTAGTCAGCTCTGTAAGCTCTGTTTCAAGCTCTTTGTATTTGTCCGGATTTTTCTTCGCTTCATCAAGTTTGGTACTGCAAAGATTTATGTATGTTTTAGGATCATCAGGAATATTTTCTATTCCCTTTGTCAAAACTTTCACTGCCTCCTGACGGGCATTATCCGCAGCGCCGAGAACTCCTTTAGCAGCAAGAATTTCACCCTGCTGCTTTATAGCATCTGCAAGATACTGATATGTATCAGCATTATTCGGCTCGTCCTGACTTGTTTTCCGCAGAATCTCGATTGCGTCCTTGATAGCTGTTTCCTTATCCGTCACCTGCCCACGTTTTATTAGCTCGACAAGAGCTTGGCCCCTTATACGATACATCCTTGGACTCTTATCAAGCTCTTTACTAATCAATTCTGATGCGCCTGATTCTACATCCTTCCATACCGTCCAGTTCCCGGCAGTAGCAAGCTGATAGCGGTAGTCTAACAATGCAAGACGTGCCTTGAGATTTTTCGTGTCGTAACCTATTACCCTATCCCAGCAGCCGGCAGCCTTCGGCCACTCATTGGTATCGATGTATATCTTTGCCAGTCTAAACAGAATATCGATTTTGAGTTCTGTATTTTTTGCATAACCGAACGCACGCCCATAGGCTTTTGCCGCAGCTTCGTAATCAGGCTTTGGAAGTGCCAGCGCCGCCTCAGCATCGGCTATGTACTTCTGCGGGTCTCTGCTTAAATTGAGAATTACCACTATCGCTACTACTATCAGCAGCGCAAGTATCAGCGAACCTATAATTGCTATCTTCTTATTTAGTCTCTTAGCCATTTTTACTATCCTTCTAAAAAAATTTACCTTTAATTTTATTTCCACTCAGGCCAGTGATTCTTTTCAAGCACAGGCAGCAGAACTTTCAGCAGTTTTTCGGTAGCTTCCACAGCTTGCGCCTTTTCCGGATACAGACCTTTTAAGTTGAAAAATTTTATCTCAATCTTCGAGAAATAAGAATATTCACTCGTCAAATCACCAAGGACCCATCTCGTCGTTGTTCGATTTCCCTTGTATTGACCGTTAACCTTAAAAAAGTAAATGACAGGAAATTGTGCCGAAGCCTGCCATATTTCGTCCGATTTACGGCTGAAAACCAGGCCGGTAGCAGGGATTTTCACATTTCCGGAAATGCCCGGCATATTGATATCACCAACATTCAAGTCAACCGCAAATTTCTCATCTGACTCAAATCCGCCGCCCATATAACAGGCTTCCGGCACGTGCGGCACCTGGTCCGGATTGCCAGTGTAATACGTAATAAAAAGAGAGCAATTTCTCACAGGACTCAGTGTATCAACCGTCGTATCTTCCAGAAGCCACTGCAGATACTCCTCGGTGCCAAGTGACTCAATTACATCTTTGTTGTCAATTTTTGTTTTTTCAAGCACCTTGTAAGGTTCAAGAAGTTTTTCATCAAGCATATCAAACGGCTTTTTCAGGGACAGAGGCTTCTTTATCAGTGTAATGCCCCAATGCGCCTTGAAATAACTCATTCCACCGGCAAAAGCCCCAAGAAGCACAAAGCTTATCAAAAAAGACGGCTGAAGATAATTTCTTGAAAAATTCTTCATTGCTCCTATAAATCCTTTCTTCGAATGATAATTTCCTGTTGCTGCAGCTTGCTTTCATCAACAACTAAATTCGACATAAACCATGCTAATAAGCCATATAATCCGAAGGCCAGCGGCAGCATCAGCAGACCCAGCATGTCATGATAAATCCCCTGGGCATATATCGGGTCCCACAGAATATAAATAAAACCTGTTGCCGTTACTCTGACAATATTGCATAGAATTGCTATCGGCACAGTGCTTGCAAGCAGAATCAGTCTCTGCCACATTGGGCGATAATGCAGATATGCCATTGCGACACCAAGCGCAAGAAAAGCCATCAGCAGCCTCATTCCGCTGCACGCTTGAGCCACATCGAGCGCGGGTTTGAGCTCCACGCCTTTGTAAATCACATTTATAGTCGTACCGCTTGCCTCAGCCTCAAGGCCGCTAACCAGATTCAGAAGCTGGGCTGCTACCGCAGAGGCAAGTTTTTGCATCGGGATTGTAAGGACATCATAAATCCTGGTAGGCAGAGGAATCGCAAAAACAAGATAAACAATTGGCAGCCAGGTATATTTTATCAGCTTCCAGCCGCCAATAAATAAAACTATCGAACCGATTGTCGGAATTATCACAAGAGGCTTCAGATAACCGAACTTGTAAACGAATAAAACCAGCCAATAAAACACAAGACAACATATAAGAAGCCCAAGACCGAGATAATTGGAGCCCGATTTAAGAGTCAGCAATTCCTTTTTTTTCTGATTGATAAAATAAAAGCTGAAAAAAGGTATGAGAAAACCGTGCGACCAGCTGCTGTTGGTTACCCATTGAAAAACTATTGAATAAATCTCAATACGAAAAACACTATAGACCGCAGCGGCAAGCAGGGCTATTTTGATATATGTATGCACACCAAGACCTGCCCAGCTTAAATCTTGTTCCGATAAGTTTTTCTCCCCTATGCTATCCGTTTCAACATCCTGCATTTAAAAACCTTTTTTATCTTATAAGACAAATTAATTACCTACCAATTATGAAGCAGCATTTCAGGATTATCAAGACTCAAACTTCTGTTCGAAAAGTTCCGGTCGTAAATAAAACCGAAACCATACGTCGCCCTGAAAGCATTTCGCAGCACTGCTAAATATCTCGCTATGCCATGTGTTCCGACATTGATAACATCATTTGGTTTTATAAAGAAATCCGGCTGCGAACCATTGGCGATTTTTTCAAGGTCAACCATCACCATTTCTTCCTTTTTCTCGCCTATTCTGCGAATGACCTCACATTTTTTCGGCCACGCAAGTGGTCCCAGACCGCCTGCTGCCGCTATCGCCATTTTCAGCGTCATCGGCCTGCCGGTAAGGTTAATCACACCCTGATTGTTCACGTTGCCGAGAACGTAAAATTCGCCGACAACATCAAGCTGAACTGTAACCGTGTCCTGCGGCTTTACCACAATATTATAGCGAGGGTCGCCACCGTAAAGTTTATCTTTTGGAATACGTATTACTCTGCTTTGAATGCCGGCTGACTGTATGTCTTCCCAGCCGTACTGTTCCGGCAGCGGTTTTGTCTCGGGCTCAACCGGTTTGGTTTCCTTTTGCTTTGCGGGCTGAGGTTTGAACTGCGGTTTCAAATCAGCCTGTTTTTCAGGCTCAACAGCAACTGGTTCTCCAATTTTGACTGGAACCCATTTGCCGTCACGGAAAACCCATTCAATCCTTCCTTCATTCTCCTGTGCCTCAGGCATTGTACTGCTAATTTCATGCTGAGCATTATCATTATTGGAATCACCAACTGTTTCCGGAATTGCCAGGGTTTCAAGCTGCTCTTTGGTTACCATTTCAGCCGAAGCTATAACAAGCCCGCCTGAATCCGCCCTGCTGAATGTCGGCTCAATTACCTCAAGCATTTCTTGATTGATTTTTTCTTCTGCGTTGTTGGCGTCTATTTGCTTTCCTGTCTCAACAGGCTTTAAGTCCATCGGCGATTCCTGGCCAACCTGTTCACCGAGTTGTTCCTGCCCGGTCAGTCTGCGCACTACATATAAATAACTTACATTAAACTGCCTTGCCGAACCTGCTACGGCAAGAGCATCCATTAGACGAAAATCGTAACGAGGAATGTTATATCTGCCCGGATTTGACACACCATCACCAAGTATCGTAAAAGTCCTGCTCAGAGAATTTTGAAGTGAAATCGTTACGGAAGGACTCTTCAGGATGCCCGGTGAAAGTGAATTTCTTATTTCTTCTTCGAGCTGTGTTTCGGTTAGTCCCGCTGCCTGTATCTGGCCGATTTCTGGTATGGATATATTTCCGCTTTCGCTGACGATATAGTTGTCAACGTAAGGCTGTCCCTCCTGTAGCAGTTCAAAAATGGATATTCTTATGGTATCGCCGGAACTGAAGGCATAATCCTGCTCTTGAATAATCACATCCGCTGGTTTGGGGTCCTCTGCCCCCTCATAAGAAGCCACCGTCTCTTCAGCAACTCCCAAAGAATCAAGAATGACATTTACGGCGGGCGCAGACCTGAACCGCCCAATCTGCGTAGGGTCAAGATGGTCTTTGCTGCAGCCTGTCAGGCCGAAAACCATAACAACAACGGTTAACAGCAAACGCCTCCTGTCCGTTTTGGTCATATTTTTCACCTTAACTTCAGAGCCATAAACTCCATACTGACAGATTTAAAGCCTGCCACCCCATTTTTTATCGGCTCAATCATTACCGTTCTTAACAACTCTATGTTGTCTAAAACCTTTTTCTGTAAAAAATTATGCACTATTCTATTATCGGCTGTTAAACCTTACTGTCTGCAAAAACTGAGGCTGAAAATCAAAAAAAGCAGCTCTACTCAAAATTGACACAACTAAAGTCAAAGAAACAACTTAAACCGTCCTTGAAAATGACTCTTTACTGCCTGTCCGAAGGCCGTGTCGCCTACTATACTCTTAAAACCACCCCATTGTTCGGATAAATCCCTTAACAGCCATCCCTGCTTAATTTTTATCGGAGCTTCACCCCCACACATATTTGCACGACAACAGTATTGGGGGTTTATAGCAGCCGACTATCGTACTGTGCTATCAGTTTCCTGTCAGAACCATCATTATAAACATAAACATCTATTTTGGATGGGAAATATCTTCCTTCTGCGAATTTCAGATAATTATATCCGAACAAAATATATTTTCTTTTGCCCTGTGAAACTACCAGGTCATTTTTTTGAGTCGCTTTATTCTTATATACTTCCACGCCATTCTTGTCTGAGAACACAAGGTTATATACTTGTCCTTCAAGAGTAAGACTGACAGTTTGATTTGAACCCGTCTGAGTTTTTTTCAGTTCCGCAACATAAAGCTCCAGAAGAGCTTTGCAGATTGTCTCGTTTGTCATAAGTTCGAAAAGCTCTTTATCAGCAGCAACAGCCTTGGAACCTTTCCTGACAGCAAATTGTCCATTCTGCACTGCTGATATAATTTCACCTGAAGGTTCTTTTGCCGTTACTTTTATCGCCGCCGGTTCAATAGAAATTTCGTGCTTCTGCTCGGTTAAATACCAGCTTCCATCGCCGCATAAAAATCTTGCCATAGAAACAAGTTTAATGTCCGCCTGTTTTTCCAGTCCGCTGGGGGATGGCTTACGCCATTTGCTGCTGTCTTTGCTTTTCTGCTCCTGACAGCCCGTTAAACTGAGAAATAAAACTGCTACGACTAAAACAATAAGTAACTTTTTCATATTACTTATCCTTTTCTTCTTTTGACTCGGTTTTTTGACATTCGCCGCATTTCAGATTCGCAAGCTGCTGGACAAGATTGAATCTTTCGGCAACATCCTGTGTAGCCAATTTCATAAGTTCAGCCGCGATTTCAGGCTTCGAATCTTTCAGAGTGCGATACCTGTTTTCGCTGTATGCGTAATCGGCGAAATTGACGGTTGGAGCCTTAGAATCGAGCTGCAGCGGGTTTTTGCCCTCTGCCTTTAAAGCGGGATTATATCTGTATAACGGCCAGTATCCGCTTGCGACAGCCTGCTTCTGATGTTCATAACCCTGCAAAAGATTAAAGCCGTGAGCAATACAGTGCGAATAAGCGACAATCAGCGAAGGTCCTTTGAAACTTTCCGCTTCAACAAACGCCCTTACCGCCTGAACAGGACTTGCGCCCAGTGCTATTTTCGCGACATAAATACTTCCGTAAGTCATCGCCAGCATAGTAAGGTCTTTCTTGGCGACCGGTTTTCCGCCTGCTGCGAACTGTGCAACAGCCGCTCTCGGCGTCGATTTTGACATCTGTCCGCCGGTATTGGAATAAACTTCCGTATCAAGCACAAGAACGTTTACATCCCTGCCGCTCGCAAGAACATGGTCAAGCCCGCCGTAACCGATATCGTAAGCCCAGCCGTCGCCGCCGACAGCCCAGACACTCTTGCGAACAAGATAATCGGCAACGCTCAAAAGCTGGCTGCATTCTGCACATTTATTTTTGCTGCACAGGTCTTTTAATTTTGCAACCCTGCCCCGCTGCTTTTCAATTTCAACCTGTGATGGGTCGTTGGCAATCGCCGCCTGGCGAAGCTCATCAGCAAAGGCCTTTTCAACACAGCCTTTCTGCACAACCTTGTCAATCTGCTCAATCGCAAACTCCATGAACTTATCAACCGCCAGTCTCATACCCATCGCGAACTCAGCGTTATCTTCAAAAAGGCTGTTTGACCATGCCGGCCCCCTGCCATCAGGTTTGACGCTATAAGGCGTCGTCGGCAGGTTTCCGCCGTAAATCGATGAGCAGCCTGTGGCATTGCCTATGAAAGCTCTGTCTCCAAAAAGCTGCGTCAGTAATTTTACATAAGGCGTTTCGCCGCAGCCCGAACAGGCTCCTGAATACTCGAACAACGGCTGAGCAAGCTGACTGCCTTTTACTGTATTGAGTTTGTAAAGGTTCTGGTCTGTATTTGGTATCGACAGGAAATAAGCGTAATTTTCTCTTTCCTGTGCACGCAGCGGCTCCTGCATAGCCATATTGATTGCTTTCTTTCCCATCGGCTTTTTGTTTTCATCCTTCTGCTGCGCCGGGCATACCATTACGCAGTTTCCGCAGCCGGTGCAGTCTTCAGGTGCAATCTGCACTGTCCATTTCATACCTTCGAATTCTTTCCCCTTCGCATCAGCGGACTTGAAAGTCTTCGGCGCTTTATCGAGATATTTCTTGTCATAAGCCTTTACTCTTATCGTAGCGTGCGGACAAACAAGCGAGCACTGAGCGCACTGGATGCAAATATCAGGCTCCCAAACCGGTATCTCGACCGCGATATTTCTCTTTTCATACTGTGTTGTCGCGGATGGGAATTTCCCGTCAGCAGGCATTTTGCTCACCGGTATTTTATCGCCCCTGTCAGCGATAATTTCGCCGACAACTTCCTTTACAAATTTCGGAGCATCGCTCGGCACAGCCGGCGGCATAGCAAACTTGCTGGTAACCGTCTGCGGCACTTTTACTTCATAGATTTCCGACAAAGCCGCATCGACCGCGGCATTATTCATATCTACAACCTTTTTGCCCTTCTTGCCGTAAGTCTTTTCAATCGCGTACTTTATGGCACCGATAGCCTTTTCAATCGGAATGATATTGCTTATCTTGAAAAACGCTGTTTGCATAATAACATTGATTCTTGCGCCAAGTCCGAGCTTTTGTGCAACTGAAATTGCGTCGATGCCGTAGAATTTAAGTTTCTTATCTATAATTTGTTTTTGCATTTCTCTCGGCAATGTATCCCAGACCTTATCTTTGCCGTGCATACTGGTCAGCAAAAATGTTCCGCCCGGCTTGATATTGGCGAGCATATCATACTTTTCCACAAAGCTCGGATTATGACAGGCGACAAAATCAGCCTGACGAATCAGGTAAGGTCTGCGAATAATGTTTTTGCCGAATCGCAGATGTGAAACCGTCTTAGCGCCGGCTTTTTTCGAATCATACACAAAATATCCCTGTGCGTAATTGTCGGTCAGGTCGCCGATAATTTTGATTGAGTTCTTGTTTGCGCCGACTGTGCCGTCGGAGCCAAGACCGAAGAACATCGCGGTATAAAGACCTTCCTGCGGCACAATGAACGAATCATCGACAGGCAGACTGCTGTTTGTTACATCATCGTTAATTCCGACAACGAAATGATTTTTCGGCTCTTTCGCGTCGAGATTATCGAACACCGCTTTTGCCATAGCAGGCGTAAATTCCTTCGAGCCCAGTCCATATCTTCCGCCGACAACCAGCGGATAATCCTTGAACGGTGCGTATTTATCGCTCATCGCCTCGCCGATGCCGGTCCTGACATCAAGATATAATGGTTCGCCAAGTGAACCGGGTTCTTTTGTCCTGTCCAGAACAGCTATTTTCTTAACAGTCTTGGGAATCGCGGCCATAAAGTGCCTGTTGCTGAAAGGCCTGAACAGTCTTACCTTCAAAACGCCGACCTTTTGGCCTTTGGAGACAAGATATTCAACCGTTTCGTGAACGGTTTCTGCTCCTGAACCCATAATAATTACTATTTTTTCCGCATCAGGTGCGCCGACATAATCGAAGAGATTGTATTTTCTGCCGACTATCTTATCTAATTTCTGCATCGTTTCTTCAACGATTTGCGGAATGGCAAGATAATATTTATTGACCGTTTCGCGCCCCTGGAAATATACATCGGGGTTTTGGCTTGTGCCGGAAATCTGAGGCCGGTCGGGGCTCAACGCTCTTTGCCTGTGTGCCCGCACAAGTTCATCATCAATCATTTCCCGCATCTGGTCGTAACTAATTTCGTCAACTTTCTGCACTTCGTGGCTCGTCCTGAACCCATCGAAGAAATGCAGAAAAGGCACGCGGGACTTCAGCGTCGCCTGCTGAGAAATAAGAGCAAAATCCATTACTTCCTGCACGCTGCCTGAACAGAGCATAGCGAAACCAGTTTGTCTGCAGGCCATAACATCGGAATGGTCGCCGAAGATTGACAATGCCTGACAGGCCAGCGACCTTGCCGAAACGTGAAACGCCGTCGGCGTAAGTTCGCCTGCGATTTTATACATATTAGGAATCATCAGAAGCAATCCCTGCGAAGCGGTGAACGTGGTCGTAAGAGCGCCTGCCGCAAGTGCGCCGTGAACAGCGCCGCTTGCCCCGCCTTCGGACTGCATTTCTGTTACGCCTGGAATTGTCCCCCATATATTTTTTTCGCCCGCCGCCGACTTCGCATCGGAAATTTCGCCCATATTAGAGCTTGGCGTAATCGGATAAATAGCAATAACTTCATTCGTCGCATGCGCCACATGAGCCGCTGCCGTATTGCCGTCAATCATTACCTTACTGGACTTCATAAATACTCCTATTTAACTATTTAAAATTACAGAACTTATGATATAAAAACAAAAAGACTCCCTACGTCTTGAAAGTCCAAGCCTGTCCGCCATCTTGTCCGTTCGTAGCCCTTGGCGAAGACGGAAGCTTTTAGCGACGGCGGAAAAATATGGATGATTGATTTTATAATTTTTCCAACTCAATGCAAACAAAAAAGGCCGGCTATAAACCGGCCTTTCATCAACAAATATGTGATTTTATTTCCCGTAAACAAGCTTCAATTGTTCTTCGGTGGGCATTGTCGGATAGCGTTCACCTTTTGGCCCTACAAATTCCGAACCTTCTTTTTTAAGAATAACAACCGTCTTGCTGCCGTCATCTTTCGTAATTTCAAAGTTCAATTCGCCCTGTTCTACCCCGTTAACATCTGAACCATATAACAGTTTGAGCTGTTCTTCCGAAGGCAGGCTGGTATATTTCTCGCCCGCCGGTCCGATGTAATTTGAACCTTCCTTCTGCAGGGTTATCGGCATCTTGGAACCATCGCTGCTGCTAATCCAGATTACGGTACTGTCAGAGGCAATCTTTTTTGGTTTCTCGCCGTAAATCATTTTCAATTGTTCCTTCGTAGGAATATTCGCATAATGCTCGCCCCTTGGCCCGATATATTCGGAGTCGTCCTTCGTCAGCACTACAGGACTTTCTCCGTCAATCCAGACAGTAACATTATTTTCGCTCGGCACATTGGAACGCAATCCATACAATGCCTTGAGCTGTTCTTCTGTCGGCATATTCGGATAATACTCATTTGAAGGCCCGATGAAACCCACACCCGAAGGCGTAAGCGTTACAGGCGTTTGCGAGCCGTTATCATTGGTAATCCAAACCGTAATACTCGATGGTTTTGCCCGCTGCGATCTTACCGCATATAGCGTTTCCAATTCGTATTCAGTAGGCAGACTTGAATAGTATTCGCCTCTTGGCCCTATATATCCGCCGCTGTTTGTCCTTGTCAGTCGGACTTCTGTTTTGGAACCGTTGTCGTTTGTAACCCAGACAACAACCGTTTCTTCCCTGACAACTTCAGTAACAACTTCCCTGGTAACCGTGGGCGAGCCAAAAACAATAGTCGGACTGATTATTATTCTCCGCGGCGGAAAAACTATCACCGGCCTTATTCGAGGCGGAATAATTATCAATCCAGACCCATGATGCCAATCGCCTCCGCCGCCTCGATGTCCGCCGTCCCATCGCCCGCCGTCTCGGTGTCCGCCGTCTCGATGCCCGTCAGCAAATGTATTATCTGTAACTGCCAATAACGTGATTCCAGCCAGCACAATCAACATTAATTTCTTTGCCATTGCTTACTCCTTTAATCTTTGATTTTTATCTGAAGCTAATAACTATAAACGGGCTGATAAATAATCCGCGCGATGGATAAACTGCAGCCGGCCCTCTTCGATGCGGAGCAATTACAGCCCTGCGATAATGGTAATCTGGACGGCAATCGTTATGTCGAAATTCCGGACGATAGTTTCTATTTCCGCGTTCTTGATATCCGCCGCGTGCGAATGTGATATCTGAAATTGCCAGTAAAGCAATTACAGCCAAAACAGCCATTTTCATTTTCTTTGCCATTGTAAGCTCCTTTAAGTTCGATATTCCAATCTTCCTTTGTCAATTCTGCCCAACTTACGACGCAAATAAAAAGCCTTTTATTCCTGTCTGCAATAATAGTGGTTTCTCTTCACAAAAGGTAACGATTAAAATTGAATCATCGCTGCACGTATCTTTTGGGGAATCAAAGAAATGCTTTATTTGACGAGTTTTGCAAACTCACTTATCAGCAGTTTTGTATATTTGCCCGGCCTGCCGTCTGAAATTTTTATCTCGTTGAATTTCACGACCGGCACAATATCCTTGCTCGATACCGCGATAAAAAGCTCATCTGCCTTTGCCGCATCTTCGGCTTTCATCTGTTTTTCTTCAACAGCAAGTCCTGCGTTTGGCGCGATTTGAACGACAAAATGTCGTGTTATAGATGGCAGAATATTTGCCGCCAGTGGCGATGTCCTAAGTTTATTGCCGAATACTGCGAAAAACGCGCTGGACGACCCCTCTGTTATGAAACCCTTTTCATCGACAAATATCGCTTCCTGACAGCCTCTTCTTTTAGCCGCTCGTTTTGCAAGCACATTCGCCAGCAAATTTAAAGACTTAATATCACATCTTTTCCATCGTGTATCGGGGACTGTTATTACAGATATTCCGTTTTGTTTTTGGTCGCTGTAATCCTCTATATCTGAAACCATCAAAAAAAATCTCGGCTCAAGTCCTTCCGCGGCGTGGTCTCTCGGCCCTGCTCCTCTTGTTATATGAAAATAAATCTTAGCGTTTGATAATTTACTTTTGCCAAATGCGGCTAAAACTCTCTGGCGGATAATATTTATATCAATGCCGTTGATATCGACTTCTTTCAGGCTTCTTTTGAACCTTGCCAGATGTTCTTCGAGTGCGAAGAGTTTGCCGTCATAGCTCCGCAGAACTTCATAAACCCCGTCGCCGAAAAATGTGCCGTAATCGAGATATGCCGAATCGAGTTTTTCTGACTCGATGAATTTATCGCCAACCATTGCAAGCTGCATTTTGCATAATTCCTTTTAAAGAGGAAGTAAGGAATTAAGGAGGTAAAGATGTAAGGAAACTTTCGAGCGTTTTCCTTACTTCCTTACTTCTTTACATCTTTACTTCAAAATAAAAATATCATATTAACTTATCATCCTTGTCCTGTCCGTCTTCGTCATCGACCTTCCATTTATCGCTTTCGTCGATATCGCCGATTTCCCGTTCCATATACTTCAGAAGTTTATCCTGCAATGGCGCTAATTTTTCCTGCGATTGCTGCATACTGCGATACATCGCCGCTATCATATCCAGCCTGATTAGCTGCCATTTCGCGATACATTCCGGCTCTTTGATGTTTACGAACGGGTCGCACTTGAATGTCCTGTGGTTATCAGGACCCATCTCGCAAAATTCACAATCTTTACACTGAATCATTGCCGCACCTTAAAAAACATAATTTACGATAAACAAACTCTTGCAATTGTAGATAATACCATATATCTTATCCGTTTAAAAGATTTTAGAAAAGCATAAAAATTACTGATATGGAGTATATATGGCTAAACCAAGACGCAGACGAAAAATAGGCAGCAAGAAAAGACATCAAAAGTGGAAAATCAGACATCATAAACAGTAAAACCGGCGTGTTTTACGTATTAAACCACGGATTGCGCGGATGACGCGGATTTTATTAACCACGTCCGTCAAAGGCGGGTAAAAGGCGGATAAATATGAAATGTCTATGGAGAATTAAAAATGAGTGAAAACGAAAAGAAACATGATAGTCAAAGCTGCTGCTGCCAAAGCTGGAAAGCGATTCTTATCGCAATCGCATTTATGGCGATAGGGGCGGTATTCGGCCATAAAATGACCATGATGCATAATTGCTGCCATATGAGAGGGCCATGCGGCGGCGGCTACGGCAGAGAAGTCTGCAGGGACAGAGATTACAGGGAATATGAAGGCAGTTTTGAACATAAGTTCCAGGAAGGAAAGAAAGTTTACGGCGAACAAAAGGGCTGGTTCGGACATAAGGCTGACATGGGAAAATGCAAACCAGGCTGTACTTGCCCAATATGTTCTAAAAGAGCCGCCGGTTTGTCAGAACCCAATAAAGCCGGTTGTCCGATGATGGACAAAAAAGAAGGTAAGCCCCGGAAAAATTAAAAGCAGGATAACACAGCCGGCAAATCAGATTAAAAGGTTTGTTGGCAATTTCGCACAAAAAAGCTAACAAAAAAGCCCGCATAATCAGCGTAATCAGCGATTAAATAATAAAAAAACCGCCGGTGAAACCGGCGGCTAAATATCTTTTTGAATTTATGTAAATTCGTGTTTATTCGTGGTTAAACCTTGCCAACTACAAGGCAGGCGTTATGCCCGCCGAAGCCGAATGAATTGCTTATCGCGTAATCGACTTTTCGCTCTTTGCCAACCTTCGGCACGAAATCTAATTTGGGGTCGCATTCGGGGTCGATGTTATCGAGGTTTACCGTGGGATGGATTATTGATTTTTCAATCGTTTTGCAGGTCGCGACCATCTCAATTCCGCCGCTTGCGCCCAGCGAATGGCCGATTGCGCTTTTCGTCGAGCTTATTCCGGCGGAGGAGCAGTTATATGGTATGCGTCTGCTGTTGCGCCGTAGCCTAAAAGCTCGGCATATATTTTCGCGCCGCGTTTTTTGGCGTGTTCATATTCTTCGAGAATAATACCCGCTGCGCCTTCGGCTATTACAAAGCCGTCGCGGTCGATATCGAAAGGCCTCGATGCGATTTCGGGCGTATCATTTTTGGTGCTTAGCGCCTTTAGCGCACAGAAGGAGCCTACGCCGACCGGCGAAACCGCTGCTTCTGAGCCGCCGGTTACCATAACATCGCTGCGGTCGTTAAGGATATTATAAAACGCTTCGCCTATCGAGTGTGATGCCGAGGCGCAGGCGGTAACGACGCAGAAATTCGGTCCTTTAAGGCCGTACATCATTGATACTGTTCCGCTGGCCGCGTTGGCCATAAGTTTAGGCACGGTGAAAGGCGAAACGAACCGGGGTCCCTTGTTCAGCAGGCGGATATGCTGCTGTTCGATTTCCTGGATGCCGCCGATACCTGTTCCGTAAATAACGCCGCATCGTTCGGTATCTTCCTTTGAGAAGTCAATTCCGCAGTCCTTGACGGCCTGCACCACTGATGCTATGGCAAGCTGACAGAAGCGGTCCATTCGTTTGCCTTCGCGGGCATCGATGAATTGGGTAATATCGAAATCTTTTATCTCTCCGCCGAACCTCGTGGCGAACTGCGAAACATCAAAGCTGGTAATGGGGGCAATTCCGCTCTTGCCTTTGCAGATAGCATCAAAAAACGTATCCACAGAATTACCAAGAGGGGTAACGCAACCCAGGCCTGTTATAACCACTCGACGTTTATTCATCGTAACAGCCTGTTATTTGCTCTGCTCTTTCTGTTTTAGCGTATTCACAACAAAATCGATTGCAGCACCAACGGTCTGAATTTTTTCAGCCTCTTCGTCGGGTATGCTGGTATCAAACTCATCCTCAAATTCCATAACCAGCTCAACTGTGTCGAGGGAATCTGCGTTAAGGTCGTTAATAAACGATGTTTCACGTGTTATTTCCGCTTCATCCGTGCCCATCTGCTCTGCAACAATCTTAATGACCTTCTTTTCAATAGCCTGGACGTCAATACTCACTTTTCGTCTCCTTGAAAAATGCTTCCTTTTTAACTTAATAAGTACGACTAATTTACATTAAGGGCGGTAATATACCTGCCAAAGACAGTTAATGCAACCCTTTTTTTTATATTACATAGCCATTCCGCCGTCAACCTGGAGGACTTGACCGTTAATATAGCCAGAATCATCACTTGCCAGAAAAGCCACGGCCCTGGCGACATCCTGCGGCGTTCCTAATTTTTTGGCTGGAATAAAGGCTAAAGCCGCTTCCTTAACGGGTTCGGGCAGGATATTTGTCATCTCAGTAACTATAAAACCCGGTGCAACACAGTTAGCGGTAATACCCTTCTTGGCGACCTCGCGAACAATGGACTTAGTCATTCCAATAAGCCCCGCTTTGCTGGCAGCATAATTGGTACTGCCGGCCTGACCCATAATGCCCGCGACAGAACTTATATTGATAATCCTGCCGAATTTATTTCGCAACATCGACCGCAACGCTACCCTGCACGCCATAAAAGCCGCTCGTAAGTTCACAGCCATCAACAAATCATACTCTTCATCACTCATCTGTATCATCAATCTGTCGCGGGTAATACCTGCGTTATTTACAAGGATTCCTATTCCGTTATACTCCTTCGCCAATGACTCTATGGTTTCGGTCAGCAGCTCAGTCTTTGTGATATCCAAGCATTTTGTAATGACGCTATAGCCGGCGTCGGCAACAACTTTTTCAAGCTCTTTGAGCTGTTCGGCGTTGACGTCAAGGCCGGCAACGAGTCTGCCCTGCTTTAAAAGCTCAAGGACAATCGCCCTGCCGATGCCTCTTGCCGCACCCGTTACAACCGCAAGTTTTTTTTCTTCAGACATAAATGATTCTCCAAAAAATCCGCTCCATTACTGTCGCGGCTCTGAACCCCGCCATAGTGATGGCGGGGCTAACCGATAGAACTGATATTTGTAATTTCGGCCTTGCGGTTAATCCTTCGCATAAGGCCGGTCAAAACTTTGTTCGGGCCGATTTCATAAAATTTATTAACGCCATCAGCTAAAAGTTTTTCCATACACTTCTGCCACAAAACGGCGCCGGTAAGCTGCCTGACAAGCCCATTAGAAATTTGCTCTTTAGTTTTATAATATTCGGCGTCCACATTTGCAATAACGGATATATTTCCTATATTATTAATTTTGCATTGAGCGAGGGCTTTTTTAAGCTCATCAGCGGCGGGTTTCATCATTTCCGAATGAAAGGCGCCTGCTACTTTCAGCTCAATCGCTTTGATTGCTCCATATTTTTCAGACAGAGAAACCGCCCTTTTACAAGCGCCAATATCGCCTGTAATGACAATCTGGCCGGGGCAGTTGAAATTGGCACAGACAAGAATCCGTCCCTGAGCGGCTTCGGCACAAAGTTTTTCAACAGCAGTCTGCTCAAGACCGACGATACTTACCATAGAACCTTTTGAAGCATCGGCAGCGGCCTGCATAGATGCCCCTCGTTTCTGCACAAGTTTGAGGCCGTCTTCAAAACTAATAATACCAGCGGCGTAAAGAGCAGTATATTCGCCAAGACTCAAACCTGCGGTTACATCAGCAGGCTGAATCGCATTTTTGGATTTCAGGACTTCGAGAATCGCGACTGAAGTTACGAAAATAGCCGGCTGAGAAATAACCGTCGAGTTTAGTTTATCTTCGGGGCCCTGGAAACAGATTTGGGTAAGATTGAAACCAATTATTTCGTTTGCTTTGTCGAAAATCTGCTTTGCGAGCGGCTCGGCATCGTAAAAATCCCTGCCCATACCGACTGCCTGAGCGCCCTGGCCGGGAAATATGTAAGAGGTCTTTTCCATTCTTATGAACCTTATCGATATTAATGATTATCAATATTCTGGTTTCGGTATCGGTATTGGTATCGGTAACGTCTTGTGTATCGGTAATCGGTTATAGTTGTCGGCGATACCATTTCGAATCTATTCAGATACATCACATTTAGTTTTTCTTGGAACAAACGCAGCCCAAGCCAAACTTAGTCTTTGAATCTGGCGAGACGATTTATCATACAGATCAATCAATTTAGTGCAATTTTCTTTATCTACACCGTAAATATCTCTTGCCTGACTTAGAGAAACAATTGTTTCATTACTTTCTTGCGTTGCTGTATCTAATAAACTTTGATACCCCTTGTTCTGGTATCTTTTGGAATACGCTTCCGCAATAAGACGAGGAACTGCCTTTGCAGAACGGCGCAACTGATTATCCAAATCAAATTTTTCTTCCTTCGGCAATTTAGGAAGTATTTTTTGAATAACTATAACAGCAGCCTGAAAAGTATTACGATAAACCTCTAAATCATTAAAACTGCTGTATTTTTTTTGTTCCATACGTTACCAATACCATCTCACGGGGTAAACTCCGACACTAAGAATTAAAAACGAATAAATATACTATTTTACTTTTCGCCTTTTGTCTTAATTTTTCAATATTTCATTTAATACCATACTTTTAGCCCAATTTCCATCAAAAAAATCCAACTTTTTAGCTGTTTAATCGAGAGCAACAAAGCCATTGTCCCAATTTCTACAATTTTCTTGATTTTAGGGTCAACCATCGTAATAATTAATACGGACGAATAACACAGCGGAGAAAATACTATTAAAAACAGAAGACAATTTTCGATTCTCTTGTCAAGCCTTATAGTCTGCATCTGTCTTTCTTTTTGGCAAAAAGATAACCTGAAAATTATCTGGGATGAATATTGGAGTTTACATAAAAGTTTTTGCTACACAAAATCACGTTTGGTCACAAAAACACCAGCCATAAAAGAAAAAATCGCAGAAAATGATCCAGAGGCCGCCGCAATAGCAAATTATAAACTGAATTATCAGTATTTTTTATCACGGGACGACAATCAACTCATAAAAATATTATCTGCAAACATCCAAAAGTTTCCAGAAAATCAATATTTTCTTTATGAATTTGCAATAAGTACTTTATGTTATTTGCATGACGGAGGACTCGACCCTGCTATCTTGCTTAAACTGTCAAACAGGCTCATTGAGTTAGATGGGAAAAATTCAAATTATTATTATATGAAGGCTTTTGCGCTATTACGGGATAGGAAGGGCAACAATTTTGATGAGGCAATAGAAACAATCAAACAAGCCAACAAATGCGAATACAATGAAGAACCATATTCGATATACCGAGATAGGGTTTTATCATTGGCCCAAAAACAGCGTTTGCATTTCCGCTTAATAGAAGAATTAAATTATTCCCATCCTGATAATTTTTATACCAGGGATATCTATAATGTCTTAATAAAATATCAAAACCTATTGATTACAGAACGAGATTTCACCAAGGCCGATGAGATATCAAATCTACTCAAAAGTATGTTAAAAGACAGTATGGGCGAATCTTATTTGCAGCATTCGATTCGTACAGAACAGCTTTATGGTTTTGGAGGAGGGTTCGGCTACTGGACCCTGCCACAGGAAGTTGAACTGCAGCGGAAAAATCTGACTCAAACAGAGGCTGACCGAAAAAGATTAGAAATGTGCGCAACAGCTAACCCTGAAAAGAAAGTCAAAGCAATCTATAAACACTATGGTCTAAATGAAAAAACAGAATTTTATGTTATAGCCGTATTGCCTTTTATGTTTTTTGTTAGAATGACAACCGTATTTATATTGATAACAGCGGTTCTTTTTATTTTCTCATTTTTCTGTAAAGATATTTACAACATTAAAATCAATAAGTTTAGTGCCATCCGATTTTTTATTTATGGATTCGTTTATTTCCTTGCCGGTCAAGCACCTATTTTAGTTGAATTTTTCGGGGACGACTTATGTTCTTGCAGTCATTATAGTTATGCGGATGCATTCCTTTTCCCGCCGATACTATTCAGGTTCGATTATCCCGATTTTGAAGACATAATATATTTTCTAAAAGAACCATATTTTTTATTCCCATTTGTCCTTCCCATAGGGATTGTTTTAGGTATAAGCATTATTAAATTTTTTAAACCTAAATTCGACAACTGGGTTACCAGATTTATCTGCGGAATAATGATTTCAATACCACTTGGGATTATCACAATGTTTCTCCAGGGGCATACGTATCTTAAATATCTTCCTATCATAATTTTCATATTATTTGCTTTTAAATATTCTTTCAATAATGTTTCATTTAAAAATATTTTTAAAACATTTGCCGGAACCTGTGAAAATGAAATCGCTGCCTTACGGGCGAATTTAGTTAAGCAGTCGGTTATTGCGGCTATTCTGTGCTGGCTGGGCTTATTGCTTTTAACGTATCCAGTAAAAAAATCCATGGGAGAAAAAGCAGAAGAATATAAATCTTATACCTATTTAACTGTTTCGGATTATGAAAAGGTATATAAGGATATATTAAAGAAAATTGATGATGTAAATTTACCCATGCAAAATATTCCAAGATATATTCAATTAGTTAAAACCGCGGACTTACCGCAAGTTATGCAAAATTTAAAGAATCGTAAATTTTTATATCTCTATAATTCGGCTGGTCTTCGCTCGCCTTTTGATAAGGACTATTACACATTAACAGATATGAGTATCTGTTCTATGTTAAAAAATGCCGGGAAGGACCAGGTGCCTGTCATAATCAAATATATGGACAATCCAGATAACAGTTGGGCATTGATTGCGAGGGCTCAATTGGGCGATAAAAAGGTAAAATATAAATTAACAGCCGCGTTAAATGAAGCAATAAAGGCAGAAAATGAACCGAACGAAATCGAAGAAAGATACAATCCAGAAAAACCGAGAGTATCTGAATTAATTTCTGCATTAGCTGCAATATCCGAGCCTGATGAAACATACGCCCTGTTCAAAAAACATTTTGAGACTCATACCATAGAGAAGATCCGCTTCGAATATAAAAATATCTGCACATTATCAAAGAACACCATTTTGAAGATTATGAATTTGTATTTTGATAAAGCAGAAAACGAATTCGACAAGACAGATAATGATGCGAAACATAGTTCATTATATTTTTTACACGACTCCGGAGGATTATATCTGGATAATGGGACAGCAGAAAGAATGTTAAGTTTAATTTTAAGAACATCCGGCAACTTTATACGTCCGAAAGATTTAGGCATTGAGCATTATTTAACGCCCGATGCAACAGACATGCTTATCAAGGGATTATTGCAAAGCGACAATGAAAACCTGCGGGCGTGGTGTGTCTGGCAGCTTAGAAAAATAAATTATAAGTGGAATGAAGCCGAGCTAAGAAAAATCGCTGAGGATAAAAGCTGGAAGGTAAGAGCAAATCTGGCTATTATAGATAAGTCTTTGATTAAAGAAACTGAAACCAGCGATTATGTAAAATTAATAAAATCTATGTGATTTACCGATTCAAGTCGCTTCCGCGTTAAAATTCAATTACGTTAGCACCCCAGGTGAGGCCGCCGCCGAAGGCGACCAGCAGAACAATATCGCCCTTCTTAATCCTGCCCTGCCTGAGACACTCATCAAGAGCAATTGGAATCGAGGCGGCTGAAGTGTTGCCATACTTATCAATATTTATAAATACCTTCTCATCGGAAAGCTCGAGCCTCTTGGCAACGGATTCGATAATCCGGGCGTTCATCTGGTGAGGGATAAATAAATCTATATCGTTTATTGTTAATTTGCAATTTGCCAGGCAGTCTTCAACAGTTTCAATAATTTTCCGCACTGCGAGCTGATAAACCTCCCTGCCGCTAATCTGCAAATAGACCTGATTGGGATTTTCGAGCGGCTTATCGGCCGGGTGCCTGCTGCCGTAAGCCGGACAATGAATGGCAGGCCAGCCTGAACCATCAGAGCCGCAAGTGCTATAAAAAATTCCTTTTGAACCGTTAAGGCCGGCTCTTTTTACCACAGCGGCGCCTGCACCGTCGCCGAAAAGGATGCAGCTTGTTCTATCCTTGTAGTTCGTAATTTTACTAATGGTCTCGGCGCCGATAACGAGGACATTGTCATATTTGCCGCTTATCACAAAATGCTGAGCAATACTTAACGCATAAACAAACCCGCTGCAGGCGGCGGAGATATCGAACGCCCAGGCTTTTTTCGCTCCAAGCTGTTCCTGAACAAAACAGGCAGTCGCGGGAAAGACCATTTCAGGGGTTATCGTCGCAACGATAATCATTTCGACATCTTCAGGAGATACCTTGGCCTGCTGAAGCGCTTTTTTTGCGGCCTCTGTCGCCAGAGACGCGGTTGTCTGATTTTCGGCGGCTATATGCCGGACTTTTATGCCTGTCCGTGTTGTTATCCACTCATCATTGGTGTCAACCATTTTCGTGAGGTCTTCATTTGTAAGCTGTTTTTCAGGTACGCAGCTTCCAGTGCCAGCGATGACAGCCCTGAAAGCACAAGTCGAATTTGTATTCATACTACTCATCAGCGATTTTAACAGTTGTAGTGGACAGGTATTCTTTTATTTTTTCGTTAATGTTCTGACTATGAAACTTTCGAGAGGCCAGAACAGCATTCTTAATTGTTCTGCTCTTACTGGCACCATGGCAAATAACGGCAGTTCCATTTACGCCCAGCAACAGCGCCCCGCCGTATTCGTGATAGTCGTATTTCTGATACATTCTCATTACTACAGGCCTGAACTTCAAGGCAAGCAGCATCGACTCCTGCATAAGCTCATGCTTAATAAGCCTGAAGAGTCCGTCAACCAGACCTTCTGTAAGC
>JAPLMW010000048.1 GCA_026386845.1 Phycisphaerae bacterium | reverse complement strand
AAGTATAGCAAAATCCAATAGATTAACCATCCCATCTTTATTGAAATCAGTAGGCAGGGCGTTTCCAAGCTTCATACTGTGGAATACCAGCCCTTTATTCTCCGCTCGGATCACCAGTTTCACATTCGTACCGGCGGGGATAGATGCTATGGTAAAGTCACTGGTCTTTCTTTCATTTGCCGCTAAACTGACATAACCAGTAGCAGTACCGTTCGCTTTGAGCCGATAACTTAGGGTCGGTGCCATGCCATTGGGCCGATACCCCATTTCTTTGGCTATACGGTGTATTTTACTGACTGTTTTGGGGGAGAATTGTTTCTTGCCGACGTTTTTATTACGGAGTGCAAGAGAAACTGTTGCGGGGGATAAACCTGCCCGTTCTGCAATTTGCACTAATGTTCCTGCCATAATAAAAACTCCTAATCTACCATTAATGTGTGAATTATCATGCCTATGTAAAATTGTCAACATAATCTTGCCAGTTAAAACATCTTAACGGCACTTTCATAGGGGTTAAAACCTTTAACTAATGCGACACTTTAGGTTCTAAAACTGTAAGTATAGTGGATTAAATAGGTTACAGCTTGAAATATATACATAACAAAGATAAAGTTTAGACGGTTTTAAGATAATAATTTTAATAACCGTTCACAGTAATTGTGGGCAGGCTTGTTCTGTCTAGTGTGCAAAAATGGACTGATACCAATTGTGATTAATCTTTGCGCTCAGCGTACTTTGCACGGCAGACTGACTTGATGATTTCAGGATTGAGTGCGGCTTTTTGCCAGGCATCCACGGCGGCAATTCGCAAATCATCGTAACCAGCGTAAGCACGATTGGACCAGTAATGACTTCGAAAGTAATGCCAAAGATTTTCCGTAGGATTAAGCTCTGGTGAATACGCCGGCAACGGAATAATAGTAACATTTTGCGGTATCTTCAACTCTTTAGAGGTGTGAAAACCAGCCTGATCCCAAACCATCAAAATGTGAACATCATCATAAACCTCTGCTGTAAACTGCTCGAAGAACACATTGATCGTGCCGGTGTTAATTGCAGGTGATAATAATCCCACGCTCTGTCCGGTTTGTGGACAGAGAGCCCCAATAACATACAACCATTCATATTTTGTCTGTCGCACCGCACGAGGCCGAGAGCCTCTCAATGCCCATACACGGGTTGTTGTACCTTGCTGACCAAACCTTGCTTCATCCCTGAAACCATACTTCTATTTTTTTGCAGGGATGCTCTGATTGGACTTTATCCAGCGTTTTGATGAAGTTTTTTTAAATTCTTCCTGTAATCCAGGATCAGCCTTTTCATGTTGAGGCCTGGGACAAAGGCAGCTATAGTTGAGTCGTTCTAACAATCATAAACCCCCCAAAGTGAGTAAACGACGCCAAATTCACGTTCTAAAATTCGCTGGATGGAAAGACCGCCCAGTGCAGCAACACCATCTTCTTTGGATGGTCCTGCTTCTATGCGGCGACAAAAGTGCTGCTCTTTATTTCTTGGCAATTTCGTGGGCTGTCCGGGACGGGGTAATTCTTTTAATGCCTCGATACCTCTTGCGTTGTATTTAACAATCCATTGTTGAATTGTCCTGCGAGCAGAGCCTGTTATCTCCATTATCTGCTTACAAGTCAAACCCTTATTCGCCAGATATACCCCCTGAATCCGTCTTGCCAGCCGAGAATTTTTCTCGCGGCGATAAAGCTGTTGTAATTGTTCGGGACGGTGATGTGCAGCAACATTCATAATAGCCTCCATGCAAAAATATTATCAAATGACTACCCTGAACTATATCGGCTATTTACCCATAAGCGCATTAATTAAATACAATTGGTATTACGCACCCTGTGCATGTAATTAAGATAATTGCCCCGAGCTTCAGGCTCAATGCAAGCCTCAAGAACATCAAACGCAAGCCCCCGGAAAACAATGCCGACCCTCAAAGCCCGGAGATGTTGTTGTTATGGTATTCCCAAAATCGCTTTTGCAGCTTTCGTGTTCCCCTCAAGCGCCCGTATGACGGAACGAAACAGAATCGGGTTATTGTTTATCTTAGGACCCGCGCCCGCCGGTACGCCGGAAAATCGTGGATTTTCCCATAAAAGGGGGTCAAACGCAATCGTTTCATTACGGTAATCAACTCTTCCATCTCCAAAAAGCGCATTGATGCCTTTACTACCACCACCCGATTTATGCGCCAAGTTGGCAAGACTTACAAGCCCATCTGTACTCATT
>JAPLMW010000085.1 GCA_026386845.1 Phycisphaerae bacterium | reverse complement strand
TCCGAAGATGTCTTTGCCCACTTTGCCGACGAGATGAACTTCGCAGCCGCACAGTGCCGCCTGGATTGCCTGGTTTAAACCGGCCCCTGCCGACGTGTATGAAAAGCTGCTGCCGGATACCACCTGTCCCGTCCCGGGAAAATCTACACAGCGTATCGCTATATCAACATATACGCCGCCGATTACCGCTACTATCGGTCGGTCTGTTGCCATCAACGCCTCGAAAAAATCCTTTTTTCCGGATAAACTTCCTTCCCACACTATAAAATACTACCGCACGGACAATTTTGCAATCTTTTCCGCCGGAAATATCCATAAAGCATTTGACTTTAGCTTCCTGTTTCGATACATTATATGCACTTCTGCAAGGTAAAGCCTTTCGATAATTCTACTGTTTTAAATCTTTATAGGGACGGTGCTTATGGACAAGAAAGAAAACTGCGGTCTTTTTGGCATTTTCGGGGATGCCGATGCGGCAGAGAAGGCCTTTTTTGCCTTGCACAGTTTGCAGCATCGTGGTCAGGAATCGGCGGGAATTGCGACAAGCAACGGCCAGTTAATTTCCTGTCATACCGGTATGGGTCAGGTCGGCAGGGTTTTCCGCGGCGGTAGAGACATACTCAGTATGCTCAAAAACCCTATTGCAATCGGCCATGTCCGTTACTCAACTGCCGGCGGACGAAGTATTTCCAATGCCCAGCCGCTTTTGTGCGAATATTCCAGAGGTCAGGTTGCCGTCGCTCACAACGGAAATTTGATCAATGCCTCGCTGCTGCGTGACGAATACGAGGCCTACGGCCACATATTCAAATCCACAAGCGATACCGAAGTTATCATTCATCTTCTGGCAAAGCCGAGTCACATTTCAAAACCCGACCCGCTCGGCCACGTCCTCAATCATTTACAGGGTGCTTACTCGCTGCTGTTTCTCTTTCCGGACAGGATAGAAGCCGCCCGCGACCCCTACGGCGTCCGACCCTTGTGTATTGGCAAAACAAAAGACGGCGTCTTCTGCGTCGCAAGTGAAACCTGCGCGTTCGACACTGTCGAAGCGGAATATATCCGAGATGTCGAACCGGGCGAAATTGTTACATTAAGCAAAGACGGCCTTTCCAGCAGAAGATTCGTAAAAACTGAAAATATTACTCCCGCACACTGTATTTTTGAGCACGTTTACTTCGCAAAGCAGAGCAGTTATATCTTCGGCGAAAATGTCCACGAATTCAGAAAAAGACTTGGCGCCCAAATCGCAAAGGAGCATCCCGTCGAGGCGGATGTTGTAATTCCAGTCCCCGATTCCGGCACATCTGCCGCCGTCGGCTATTCCCACGCCAGCGGAATACCCTTCGATATGGGTTTCATCAGAAGCCATTATGTCGGCAGAACTTTTATCTCGCCCGAACAGAATACGCGCGACCTTGCCGTAAAGCTCAAACTTGCCGTCGTAAAGCCGGTGGTAAAAGGAAAAAGAGTCGTTATAGTTGACGACTCAATCGTCCGCGGCACAACTACCAGAGGTAAAATACACGCCATCAGGCAGGCCGGCGCAAAGGAAATCCATATGCGGGTAAGCTGTCCGCCGGTAAGATGTCCCTGTTTCTACGGCGTCGATTTCCCAACAAAAGAAGAACTGCTGGCAAACGGCAGGGATATGCAGCAGATTAAGAAA
Organism: Phycisphaerae bacterium; assembly: GCA_026386845.1. GTDB lineage: Bacteria > Planctomycetota > Phycisphaerae > Sedimentisphaerales > UBA12454 > JAPLMW01. Next base: position 4,906 of record JAPLMW010000085.1, on the reverse strand, counting down.
TTTCTCGAAGTTGACAGTATCGGCTATATCTCGCTCGAGGGAATGCTTTCCTGTGCATCGCTGCCGAAAGACCATTACTGCACCGCCTGCTGGACTGGAAATTATCCGATTCCCGTCCAGATGATGATGAATAAATTTACGATGGAGCGTTATCAGATGCAGCTTTTCGATGACGAACCGGTTCAATTATAAATGGCAGATTTTTTAACTTACGAGCAGTCCGGCGTCAACATTGACGCCAATGATGAAATGGTCGACAGGATTCAGGCCTCGATTCAGAGCACGCTTGGTCCTCGCGTGATTGACCTGCCCGGCGGCTTTGCAGGCCTCTTTCGCCTCGATTACGACGAAAAAATCTTCAAAAAAAATTATAAAAATCCCGTCCTCGTCGCCTGCACCGACGGCGTCGGCTCAAAAGTCCTCGTCGCAAGGGATATGAAAAAATTCGACACCATCGGCTTCGACCTCGTTGCTATGAACGTCAACGATATGCTCGTCCTCGGCGCAACGCCGTTGTTTTTCCTCGATTATCTTGCGCTGCACAAACTCGAACCCGCCCGCGTTGCCGAACTTGTCGAAAGCATCGCCAGCGCCTGCAAAACTGCCGATTGCGCACTCATCGGCGGCGAAACCGCTGAAATGCCCGACATCTATAAAAAGGACGACTTCGATATGGCAGGCTTCGCGGTCGGCGTCGTCGAAAGAACCAGAATTATCAACGGCTCGAAAACCGAACCGGGCGATATCATTCTCGGCCTGGCCTCCACCGGCCTGCACAGCAATGGCTTTGCGCTGGCGAGAAATATCTGCTTCAAAAAACTTGGCCTTAAGGTCGATGAAAAAATCGCCGAGCTTGACAACAAATCAATAGGAGAGGTCTTGCTCGCCCCGACGAAAATTTACGTCCGTTCAGTCGTCAGGCTGCTCGGCCATTACAGGGTAAAGCAAATCATTCACGCGATGGCTCACATCACCGGCGGCGGCCTCCCCGGCAACGTCCCGCGTGTCCTGCCCGCTGATTGCGACGCTGTTATCGACAAATCCGCCTGGCAAATCCCCCCCATTTTCAATTTCCTGCAGAAAAACGGCCCTGTAACCGAGGAGGAAATGTTCCGCGTCTTCAATATGGGTATCGGTTTTATATTAATAGTTTCGCCGGATTTTGCCGATTCTATAAAAGAACAGCTTGCACGCGCAGGCGAAACGGTTTACAATCTTGGCATTATTGCCCGCGGCAGCGGAAAAGTTATAATTAAATCCTGACCCTGGATTTTTGGTGTAGCGATGGTTCTTGCGATAAACAAAAAATTGCCGCCTGTAGTTTTATTCCTGTTCGCAGCCGTAATCTACGCCGCCTTCGCCGCCTGGCTTTTCCTGCCTCTCCGTCCTCCTCTGGGAAAATCCGCTGATTTGCTCAAATTTCTTCTCTTTCTTCTCATTCCTGTCATTTCAGCCTCTGGCGTATTTATCCTCGCCGAAAGATACGTCAATTCCTTCGTCGCCTGTTTTCTCGCCGGGATAATCTACGGCTTTGGCTCTTTCGCCCTTGCCTTCTATTGTTTCCATCCTTTTGCCCTCTGCGTCTATGCCGCCCTGCCCTGGACTTTTATACCCGCCGTTTTTCTTTATAAATTGGCGAAAAAAGACGATAAAATAACGAACTTCCTTGCCGCAGCCCTTTCTCTGCTGCCTTTTTTGTTTGTCTTTGCGGCTTACTGGCTCGCTGCGAAAAATTTCCTTTATCCTATACCCGCGGACATTATCGTTTCTTCGAAAAGTTTCGCCGCTATCATAAATCCTTTCGCGTTTTCCATTGATACCGTTTCCATCGGTTTCTTTCACGCCCCCTTTGGCGCCCTTGTGGTCGGCATGGTCCTGTTCTTTAAGACCCGCAGGTTCTGGACAGCCGTTCTTTTAGCGATGGCTCTTTTCCTTGCCTTTTACAAGCCGGTTTTGAATGTCCCGCCTGTCTTCTGGCTCTCTTTCGTCGTCCTGATTTGTTCGCTGATTATTGCCGAAGGCTTTGAAGCGTTGATTCTCGCCGGAAAAACCGATGCCAATTGGCTCCTGCTCGCCGCAGCCGCTCTTGTTCTTCAGGCCGGCGTGATTTTCGCACTCGGCAGAACTGCTGCTTATTTTCCGCTCTCTGCCGCCCTTTCCGCGATTGCCGTTATCGCTGTCCTGCTTGTATTTTTCATTGCCCGCACCGGCCTTGCGATGCACTATCTGCGAATGGCCGTTCTCTACGTATCCGTCCTTATTGATGTCCTTATCATATCGCGGGATATGATTACCAAATTCCTCGGCTAGTGGTTAGCCCTGCCATCACTATGGCAGGGTTCGTTTAAATAATTCGAATTTTGGTAATTTTGGATTTGTTTAGGATTTAGAGATTAGTGCTTAGAATTTTTTTCCGTAAACTGTAAACTGTTCACTGTAAACTATTGAAACACTGTTCACTATTCACTATTCACTTTTCACTTTTACTCACACGTCTCTGCCGGCGATAACGGTATCGAAGACCATAATTCCATTGACGATACCCTGCACGACGCAAACGTATTTTCTGCTCTTGAATTCCGTGATATTTCCGAGCAGGTATAATCTGCAGCCCGGCTCGACTGGTCTTCTGAAATTTGCCTTATCGATACTCATAAAGCCGATGAAGCCCGGAAGCTTATAAACTTTTTTTACGAACACGCTGGACAGTTGCGCTGCCGCTTCAATCATTATTACTGCCGGCATTAGTGGTCTGCCGGGAATATGGCCTTTTACCCAGAATTCTTTTTCGGTGATATCTTTATAGCCGAGGATGAGGAATTTTTCTTTATCGTACCAGATAACGCCGTCGAGCTGGTCCATTTCGAATCTTTGCGGATTAGCTTCCTCGATTGTCTTTTTGTCGATGACAATCTGGCTCAGGTCGATTTTTGACATATCGAACAATAGTGGCGGGGGCATCAGAATTATCTTTCACAAACTGTGTCGCTATTGTGATGATAAGTCACGAACTTCCTTTGAACATCCGTTTTTCTCCGCTGCCGAGGCGGCATGGATATTGCCGGAAAATTAGTGCTTAAGCGAACTTTTTCCTGGATTAGCCTTCGGTGCTTCTCAGTTCAAGGACTTTGCTTCGGACAGTTTGGGCAGCCTGTTTTATCTGCTGCATTTGTTTTCTGACCCTTGTGCCGGCCGCCTTATTGCCGCCCTCTGCCTTTTTGATGTCGCTTTCGGCCTCTTCTACGAGTTTTTTAAGTTCTTCATATTCTTGCATTATCGTCTCCATACAAAAAAATGTCCGATAAAAAGTGTAATGGGCATCTGATTTATTGTCAAAACAAAATCCGCTTTTTTAATCAAAAAATCAACTTTATTTATCCGAACAATTTGGCGGTAAGCTGGGCAATTTTTTTGCCCAACCTCTGGCACTGAGACTTAACCCTCTCGTCCGGCTGGCCAATCGAAACCGGGCCGTAATGGTCGCCCTGAGAATCGCCCTGAATAACCATCCCGTGAATCAACATAGCCTCCAAAATGCCTAAAATCGTGGTTTCATTTCCGCCGCCAATGTTAGCGGAACTGCTAAACGCCGCGCCAACCTTGCCGGTTAAAGCGCCATGCTTGCCCACAGAATCCGTAAAAAGCTGCGAAACCTGCGGAGCCATCTGGCCGTAATATGTCGGCGAACCTATAACAATGGCATCGGCAGCAAGTAAATCCGCAACGGTTGCCTTTTCTACGGATAAACAATCAGTTTCCAAGCCGCTGGCATTCATAGACTTAGAGATAATTTCGGCCATCTGCTTTGTATTGCCGGTTTTGGAATAGTAAATAACAAGCCCTTTTGCCATAAACTGCCCCTTTCAATGTAAAATCATCCCTTCGACTAAGTTTACCCTGAGTAGCATCGAAGGGCTCAGGACAGGCGGTTATTTTAAGCGGAAATTGAATAATTGCACGTATTTTTTATTAAAAAATAGCCACAAAGGCACTAAAACACAAAGAATTAACCACGAATGAACACGAAGAGACACAAAAATTTGCTTTAAGGCGGTGTTCTGCGAACACTGTAAAATTCAAACAGCCCCTTTTTGAAGTTAAACTTCAACGGGTCTGTAATCGAATTTTTTACCGCTGCGCAATTGCGCCTTAAAGCAAAAGAATTCCTTATACTTGCTGTTTTGCTTTGTCCACGGGCTGAAAAATCAGCCTTGTTGAAACAAAACACGGTTACGGCACCGTTTTTAACCGCGGATCCACCGTCGCTAAAAGCTATGGCGGACAAGTTTCACGGATTTGGCGAATTTTTTGGTATTGGTTTCAAATCGTCAAAGTCGTTAAAGACAGCTCAGATTAACATAATTAGTTATTAGTCGCTGGTTGTTTCCGCCGAAGGCGGACAAGAGTCGCCAGAGGCAGACAAGATGGTTGAGTTTGAAAAGAAAAAAGATATAATTTATGTCGAGTTAAAAAAAGAGAATCTGAGGAAAATATTATGGCTGACAACCCAATAGTGAACGGTCAGAAATCCTTCGAGGAATTAAAGAAAATCAATCAATACGGTGCCGAATACTGGAGCGCAAGAGATTTACAGCCTTTGCTTGGCTATGCGAAATGGCAGCGGTTTGAAGATGCCGTAAAAAGAGCGATTACCTCCTGTCAGCAATCTGGCAATAAGCCTGATTATCACTTTGCCGGCGCCGGTAAAATGATAATTCTTGGAAAAGGCGGTGAAAGAGAAGTGGTTGATTATCACCTGTCACGATTTGCCTGTTATTTAATCGCTCAAAACGGCGACCCCCGCAAGCCCCAAATCGCAAACGCCCAGAAATATTTTGCGGTCCAGACACGCAGACAGGAAGTATCCGATATTTTGGCGGCCGATGTGGAACGGCTGGAATTAAGA
>JAPLMW010000058.1 GCA_026386845.1 Phycisphaerae bacterium | reverse complement strand
CCGGCGATTACAAGTCGGCGATGAAATATTATTCTCAGCTTACGGTACAGGATAAAAATGACGCTTCTTTCTGGCTTTCGATGGCCCAGGCGGCCCTCGGCGCTGATTTGCCGAGACAGGCGATTATATACAGCAAAAAAGCCCTTACGCTCAAACCGGATATGGCACAGGCATACCTGGTAAGCGGTTCGGCGCATTATAAAAACAGCGAATATAAGCAGGCGATTGATGATTTTGGAAAAGCAATTGACGGTTTCGCTGATGCACAGTTTGGCTGGCTTATGACGGCCAGATGTTATGAAAGAATAGGCAATGCGGAACGGGCAAAAGCCGCTTATGAAAAGGCGTCGCAGTTCCAGACCGACAGCGAGCTGCAAAAACTTCTTGTAAAATCGAGTCAGGGGAACTGATGACACTAAACAAGTATTATATATTTGCGGCTATAGCCGGATTAATGGTTTTACTTATTGTTGCCGCGATGCCGCTTGGCGGCACAAACTGGCCTGAAATACTGGCCTGTTTTGCAGCTTTGTTTGCCGGCGGATGGCTTGGACGGCAACTATTTGCTGAGGGAAAGTCGCAACTGGAACAGATTGAAAATCTAAAGAACGACTATAAAAACCAGCAGGACAAGGCTTCTAAATGCATAAGAGAAAACAAGGATTTACGATTGCAGGTTCAGCTTTTAAAGAGACAGAAGCGCAATACCGAAGCGGTTGTTTACAGTATATCCGATGCCGTGATTGTTACCGATGCTAATGACAGACTTCTTATGGCCAACGAGCCTGCGGGAGTTCTTTTGGGTTTTGACGCCAAGGAAGCGATTCTCAAACCGCTCGAAGAACTGGTGATGAAAAAGGAGCTTGTAAAACTCATCGCCAACAGCAGAACCAGCAGAATACGGCACGTAAAGCACGAACTTCAATTTGAAGCCGGAGATAATACTCTTACCTGCAACTGCATTATTTCGTCTATCCTGGACGACGATAATGAGGTCTGCGGAGCGGTTACAGTTTTACACGATATTACCCGCGAAAAGGAAATATCGCAGATGAAAAATGACTTTGTAAGTCACGTTTCTCATGAGCTTAAGACGCCGCTGGCGTCAATTACGGCATATTCCGAGATGCTTGTTGACGACGAAGCGACAGATGAAAAAACAAGGAAGGAATTTTACTCGATAATTCAGGGACAGGCACAAAGGCTGAATCGTCTTATAGAAGATATTTTGAGCATATCCCGGATAGAGTCCGGCCTTGTGAAAGTTAACAGAGAGCCGGTAAGCACGGCTCTGATTGTCCGTGATGCGGTGGAGATGATTAAAAGCTATGCCGCCGAAAAGGATATAACGGTTGAAGACCAGACCGCGGTTGTTTTCGACCAGGTTAATGCCGATAAGGATATGATTTCTCAGGTGGTAATTAACCTTCTGAGTAATGCGGTCAAATACACGCCCAAAGGCGGAAAGGTGAGCGTAAACAGCGAAGTTGACGAATCACAGCAGGTCGTCAGGGTAACTGTAACAGATACAGGTGTCGGTATTCCATCTGAAGATTTGTCCTGCGTATTCGACAAATTCTACAGGGTCAAGGCGAACAGTAAATATGCCAAAGGCACCGGCCTGGGCCTTAGTCTGGTAAAACAGATTGTCGAAAAGGTCCACGGCGGCCGAGTATTTGTTACAAGCGAGGTCGGAAAAGGCAGCAGTTTCGGATTTGAATTGCCGCTGGCAGCAGCGGAAAAAACGCTTGTAAAATAGTCCTTATTTTAAAGGATGAGAAAATGGGAAATAAAAAAGTGCTTGTAATAGACGATGAGATTCACATAGTCCAGGTGGTAGCGATGAAGCTTCGCAACAACGGCTTCGAGGTTGTAACTGCGGATAACGGCTCAGACGCCTACACGCTGTGCTGTGAGGAAAAACCGGATATTATAATAGCCGATTATCAAATGCCGGGTCTGACAGGAATCGAGCTGATAGAAAAGATTCGCGGTACGCCCGGCATTGAAAATATTCCCGTTATAATACTTACGGCAAGAGGCTTCGCGATAGACGATGAACAGAGGGAAAAACTCAATATCGCGGAATTTCTCAGCAAGCCTTTTAGTCCGAAAGAGCTTTTAGCTCATGTTGAAAATGTATTACAGAGTTCTGCGGTAAGTTAAAAAAGGATAAACACCTGTGTTAATGACGACGGACAATAAACTGAGTTTTATACAATCCAAACTCCTGAAGGATTTCGGACAGGATATAGCCGCCCTTGGCGCAAACCTCGTTGTTTATGATGCGAGGCTTAATTCGCTGTTTAATTTTGACGGAGGTAAGTTCATAAGCGATTATGACGCAGCAGCGGCCTGTGCGAAGCATGTTCTGAAATCCCGGTCTGATAAGATACAGATGTTCGGGGAGTTTGAACAGATGCTTTGTGTAAATCTTACAGCGGGAGATGAGGTAACGGCTGTTGTTGTGCTCGATTGCGGTCAGTTGCTGCCGTCCGAAGCAGATAAGAGCGAAATAAATGTTTCAAATTATATGCGGCAGATTCTAAATATGTTTGTGAATGCTTTCAGTCAGGAACACAAAAGTCAGCAGCAGATAGAGATGGTGAGCGGCGAGCTTTCGCAGACTTATGAGGAGCTTATGCTGTTGTATAAGATGAGCGCCAATATGAAAGTAACACAATCCGATTTGAATTATCTTCAAATGGCGTGCGATAGTCTGACCGAGCTTGTGAAGGTCGAAGGCATTGCGGTTTTTCTTGAGAAGCGGATCGGTGAAACAAAAAAACTTGTGCTTACGGCGGGAACAGGTCTTATTGCCATCGACCATAAGCAATCCAATATGCACGAAATTCTTTTTGAAAGACTTCTTGCGGTATTACGTGCCGGTTCCGATGCCTTGCTTGACAGCGAAGTCGATGCTCCATTCAAATATGAATGGTTCGGCAGGGTGAGGAATATAATAGCTGTGCCGCTTCACGGCAAAGACAAAGTTATCGGAATGATGGTTGCCACCAACAGACTCGACAAGGCGGATTTCGACAGTACTGATGCAAAGTTTTTCAATTCGGTTGCAAATGAATGTGCGGTTTTTATTGAGAATGAGAATCTGTTCCGCGAACTTAAGAAGCTTTTGATTGGTTCATTGAGAGCTCTTACAAACAGCATAGACGCCAAGGACCAGTACACCAGAGGACATTCGGAAAGAGTAGCGTTTATTTCGAAATGGATAGCCGACCACTATGCTCAGATAACCGGCAGGATGACGACTGAGCAGATACAGAAGATTTATCTTACCGGCCTGCTGCACGATATCGGCAAAATAGGCGTACCCGAATCAGTATTAGGAAAGCAGGGTAAACTCACAGATGCCGAATATGAGCAGATGAAGGCTCATCCTGCGATAGGGGCCGGCATACTGTCGGAGATACAGCAGATGGCTGATATAGTTCCGGGCGTGCTGTGCCATCATGAATGGTATAACGGCAAAGGCTATCCGAAAGGACTTATGGATGATGATATTCCTCTTGCCGGCAAAATCGTGATGATAGCCGACTCTTTTGATTCAATGACTTCCAAAAGAACCTATAGAGATGCTTTGAGGCTCGAAGATGCGATAAGTGAAATAGAAAGAGGTCTCGGCAGCCAATTTGACCCCAAAATAGGTTCGATATTTATCAACAGCGATATTAATAAGCTGTGGGAAATACTCCAGGGCGGAGAAGTTGAAGACGAAAATTATTCCGGCGACAGTTTCAGCGAATATGGCACGATTGCAATAGGAGCGCTTCTGAAATGAATCACGCACCTTCTAAATATTCAATTTTTTATATTGTTTTATTAAGAGTCGAAATGAAAAATGGAATTATAAAAAGTTTAAACAAGATTAAATATAAAGAAGGTGCGTGATGAAGATAAATCATCAGGATTATAATAATGTTACAGTTGTGGAACTTGGCGGCGAGTTTGTTGAAGAATACTGTAAGGTATTTCAGGATACGATGACCGAGCTTATTAAAAAGCAGAGGTCCGGCATAGTTCTCGATATGAGCAAAGTGCCTTTTATCGACAGCAGCGGTCTTGGGATGCTGCTGTGGCTGAGGGATTATTGTCATGAGAACAAAAGTCAGCTTAAACTCGCGGGTCTTGACAGCAATATCACCAAGATTCTTGAAATTACGCGGCTTGACAGCAAACTGGACCGTTACGAAGAATTAAGTGAAGCAGTTAAGAGCTTCACTTGAAATGATAGTGTAAGAATATGAAAAAACCGGCAACAACAAAACTTCAGCTTGGCGAAATACTCCAGCAAAGGGGTATTATAACAGCCGAGCAGATAAACGAATCGCTTTCGCAGCAGAGCGGCGGCGGCCATCAGAAGCTGCTCGGCGAACTGCTGATTGAAAAAGGCTACTGCAGCGAGAATGATATTACCTCTGCTCTTGCAGAGGCTTATGGCGTTCCTTATGCGCAAATAAGCCCCAAGATTTGCGACCCCAATATTATTGAGATTCTGCCGAGGGACTTTCTTGAGGAACATTGTATACTGCCGCTGTTCAGAGTCGGCGATTGTTTAACCATTGCGGTAAATGAGCCGAGCAATGTATTTTTGATTGAGGAAATCGAAAGACTCAGCGGCTGCAGCGTTCAGGTGGTCTGTGCGACGTCAAAGGATATTCAGGCAACGCTTCAGGCATATATGCCTGCCTCCAATGTGTTTGTCATCGACGATATAATTGACGAAACAGGTCTTGAAGATTTCACGCTTATAGAAAATATTTCGGAGGATATCTCCAACCTTGAAGAGGTAGCGGGGCAGTCGCCGGTTGTTAAGCTTGTCAATTATCTTATCTACAATGCCGCGCGTGAAAACGCCAGCGATATTCATATAGAGCCGGATAATAAAAAGCTCCGAGTAAGGTATCGTGTTGACGGCAGATTATATGAAAAAATTCGGCCTCCGTATCAGATGCTTTCAGCAATAGTTTCTCGTATTAAAATTATGGCTGGACTCGATATAGCTCAGCGCAGAACGCCTCAGGACGGTGGAATCCATGTAATGGTTGCCGGCAGACCGATTGATTTGAGAGTATCAGTAATGCCCGGCAGTTACGGCGAAAAAGTGGTCATAAGAATTCTCGATGCCAAATGCGTCTTGTTCAATCTTGAAACGCTGGGATTCAGTTATGACAATCTTAAGCTGCTCGAGGAAAAAATTCGTTTGCCCAACGGCATTATTCTCGTTACCGGCCCGACAGGTTCAGGCAAGAATACGACGCTATATGCGATTCTGTCGGAGTTGAACAACGAGGAGATAAATATATGCACGGTCGAGGACCCTGTTGAAGCAAATATATCCGGCATCAATCAATTTGAGGTTAATGAAGCTGCCGATTTCACGTTTGCCTCCGCACTGAGAAGTCTTCTTCGCCAGGACCCCGATGTTGTGATGATTGGCGAAATCCGTGACAGAGAAACGGCAGCCATTGCGACCCAGTCCGCTCTTACAGGCCATCTTGTGCTTTCGACGCTGCATACCAACGATTCTCCCGGCGCTGTTACCAGACTTGTTGACCTTGGCGTTGCGCCGTATCTTGTGGGAGCCTCTATCGTTGCGGTTCTTGCCCAAAGGCTGGTGCGAAAAGTATGTTCGAACTGCAAGGAGGAATACGAACCGCCCGTATCAATCAGAAAAATGGTGGAAAAGGCGCTGAATTCCTCCGCCAAATTCTATCGCGGGATAGGCTGCAAGAAGTGCAGGAATACCGGCTATATCGGCCGAATAGCCATACATGAGTTGTTTATTCCGACGCTGGATATTCAGGAACTTATAGCGTCAAACGCAAGCGTCAGGAAAATAAGAGAGCTTGCCATCAAAAACGGTATGATACCTCTTAGACTTGATGGTTTGTATAAAGTTAAAGCCGGCATAACAACGCTTGACGAAATTCTGCGGGTGACGACGGCGGAAGAATGAAAAATAAAGCGATATATAAGTTATAGGGACAGAAAATGACTGAATTACTCGGCTCATTGCTCCCAATAAAATCGGAGCTTTCAGCTGGATGGCTGCACTCATCGAAAGTCAAACAGTCTGAACTGCTGCTTTTTACAAGTCAGTTGTCTGTGATGCTTTCGAGCGGCGTGATTTTAAGCGAGGCGGTCGAGGCTATCGCAGCTCGGACGAAAGACGGTGTATTCCAGAGCATACTTTTCGATATATCCGACAGTCTCCAGAACGGTGAGAGTCTTTCAGTTTCACTTTCGGCCTTTCCGAAGGTTTTTACGCCGATGTTTATCGGTATAGTTGAAGCTTCGGAAGCTTCAGGCCGAATGTCGGAAATGCTCGATGTACTCCAGAAGTATATCGAAAGCGAAGTGGAAACCAAAAGGCAGATTAAAGGCGCATTGGTTTACCCGATAATTATGATGGTTATGGCAGTGATTGCGACTACTACTTTTTTGTTTTTTGTTCTGCCTAAGTTTACAAAAATATATGAATCGAGAGGCCGGGCACTGCCGGTGCTTACACAGCTTCTTGTGAATTTCAGCAAGTTGCTGAGTGATTTTTGGTCCGCCTCTTTGATTTTAGCTGTTATGGCGGTTTTTGGAGGAGCGGTTTTTTACGCTCTAAGTACACCCGGCGGCAGAAAGATGCTTGATTACCTGAAAATTCATACACCTGTATTGGGCACAATGTTTATTGACGCCATAATGACCAGAAGTGCGAGAATAATGGCTACGATGCTTGGCAGCGGCGTGACGCTTCTTGATACGCTGCATATTGTTCAGAACGCCTGCGACAATGAATATTTTTATCGGTTTTGGTCTGAAACCTGTGATAGAGTGGAAGCTGGATTTCAACTGTCAGAGGCAATGAGTCTGGCGTCGTATAGCGGCCTTATTCCGCCTGCGGTATTACAGATGATTCGAGCCGGCGAAAAAGGCGGCACTCTCGGTCCTGTCTGTGAAAAAATCAGCGATTTTTATGACAAAAAACTCAAAAATTCAATCAAAGTAGTAACCACTACGATTGAACCTCTGATGATAATAATAATGGGCTGTATCGTAGGCACTATCGCTATAGCCCTTCTGCTGCCAATATTCAGGATTTCTACGCTTTTATCGCATTAGTTTCGCATATTGTTCATAAGTCATTTTTGCACAAGACTTTATGGCGTCAGGGATGTATTTTGGTCATATCTGTTATTCCTCTTTTTGCAGCCGCAATAAAACTTATTGCAAAAATTGATTTCATTACTATAATTGCTAAATCCGCCGGAAGTCGGAAATATGAAAACTTTTATTTTATTGGAAAGGCAGTATTAACAGATGTTAACGAAGGAAAAAAAGACGAAAATAATCAAAGAAAGCAGGACCACTGAAAACGATACCGGTTCGCCGGAGATTCAGATAGCCATTCTAACATCACGAATTAATGAGCTGACCGACCATTTCAAGGCCCATCCCAAAGACCATTCTTCAAGGCGTGGTCTGCTGAAAATGGTCGGCAACAGGTCGGCCCTGCTTAAGTATATCGGTAAAAAGGACATAAAGCGATACAGGGACGTTATCAATCGTCTCGGACTCCGCAAGTAATAATTTTTAGTTTTGAGTTCTTAATCAGCTCAAAACCATATTAATTGAGGTTAGATAATGACAGGTATTATTAGAGTTGAAAAGCAAATCGGCCAAAATTCACTTATTCTGGAAACCGGAAAAATAGCAAAGCAGGCAGATGCGGCTGTTGTTGTAACGTATGGTGATACGATGGTATTAGTAGCGGTAACTTCTGCGCCGCCGAGAGAAGGTATAGACTATTTTCCGTTAAGTGTTGAATATCGCGAGAGGTTGTCCGCTGCGGGCAAGTTTCCAGGCGGTTTTATGAAAAGAGAAGGCAGACCCAGCACAAAGGAGACTCTGACGGCCAGAATGATAGACAGGCCTCTGCGGCCTCTTTTCCCTGAAGGTTATTTTAACGAAGTCCAGGTTATGGTTACTGTTATAAGCGCAGACCAGCAGAACGACTCCGATGTTCTTGCAATGATTGGCGCAAGTGCAGCTCTTACCATCAGCAAAATGCCGTTCCAGGGGCCTATCGGCGCTGTCCGATTGAGCAGGGTGGACGGGAAATTTGAAATTAATCCGTCGTATGAACTGCGGGAAAAAAGCGATTTTAACCTTATTTTGGCAGGCAGGCGCGACGCCATTAATATGATAGAGGTCGATGCCAAGCAGATTTCTGAAGATGTTGTGGCCGAAGGCATTGAATTGGCGCATCAGTCAATAAAGACTGTTTGCGATTTGATTGATGAGCTGGCCGCGAAATGCGGTCAGAAAAAGGAAATACCCGAAATCGAATGGGACCAGCAGATTGCCGATGAAATTGCCGCCAAATATACTGCCGATTTGGGGCAGGCATATCAGATTAAATCATCAAAGTCTGAAAGAAGTGAGGCGGTCAAGGCAATAATTGAAAAGGCAGAGGAAATTTACTGCGTTCCTGCACAGGGCACTAATGAAGCCCGGTGTTCAAAGAACCTTTTCATCAGAATTTTTGACAAGATTCAAAGAGGAATAGTAAGGCAGTTAATACTTGACGGCAAAAGGCTTGACGGCCGGGGCTATACGGACATAAGGCCTATAACGTGCGAAGTTGGTTTATTGCCGCGTTCGCATGGTTCGGCGCTTTTTACAAGAGGCGAAACTCAGGCTCTCATCTCAGTTACGCTCGGAACGAGTATGGACGCGCAGATTGTCGATGGCCTTCTGGAAGAGTATGGCCAAAAATTTATGCTGCATTATAATTTTCCGCCATATAGTGTTGGCGAAGTCAAGCCGATTCGCGGACCCGGCAGAAGGGAAATCGGGCACGGCGCTTTGGCGGAAAAAGCTCTTGAGCAGGTAAAGCCGAATGCCGATGATTTTGCATATACAATCAAAATTGTGTCTGATATTACAGAATCCAACGGCTCCAGCTCTATGGCGTCGGTCTGCGGCGGAACACTTGCTCTTATGGACGCCGGCGTCCCAATCATCAAACCTGTCGCCGGTATATCAATAGGTATGATAAAGGAAAATGGTAAATACGTTTTGCTGACAGACATCATAGGCGACGAGGACCATTTCGGCGATATGGATTTCAAGGTTGCCGGCACAACAGACGGCATTACCGCCATACAGCTTGACATAAAAGACGCATCTTTGCCGCATAATATTATAGTTGAGGCTCTTGAAATGGCCAAACAGGCCCGCCTGAAACTGCTCGATACAATGGGTCAGACAATAAGCGCTGCCAGACCGCAGTTGAGCCAATATGCACCGAAACTGATAAGCATAGAGATTGACCCCGAACTTATCGGCAAAATCATCGGCCCGGGCGGCAAGGTTATTAAAGGTATTCAGGAAAAGACAGGCACCAAGATAGAAATAGAAGAGGACGGCACAGTTTATATAAGCTGTGTCGGCGGGGACGGTCATCTTGAGGCCAAGAAAATTATACAGGCTATGACGGAACCTCCGACTGTCGGTCGTATTTATCCGAATGCAAGAGTGGTCTCCGTAAAGGATTTCGGAGCGTTTGTTGAAATTCTGCCCGGCATAGAGGGTCTTTGTCATATAAGCGAACTTAGCGATGGCTACGTTAAGACTGTTGACAGTGTCTGCAAAGTCGGCGATGAAATCCCTGTAAAACTTCTGGCGATTGACGACCAGGGCAGGTTCAAACTTTCCCGTAAAGCGGCACTGGCTCAAATGAAGACAGAGACTGAATCTGGAAAATAGCTCTAATCGGGGCAAGGAGATATTTTATTGTCCCCTCTATTAACGGGCATTGTTGCGGGTTTTGTTATTGGGGCAGGTTTAGCTGCCGCCGGCTGTTATTTTTATAATTTCAGGAAAAATCTCAAAAGCCTCACCGGCAGACAGTCAGAACTTGAAGAGTTGAGCCGCCTGACCGGCGGTCTTGCCCACGAGATGAAAAACCCTCTCTCTATAATCAAAGTCAATCTTAAACTTGTAAGCGAAGATCTGACCGGCAAAGATGAAAATACCAGAAGAGCCGCAAAGAAAATTGCGGTGGTTCGTAAGGAAACCGAACGCCTTGAGCAGATTCTTGAGGATTTTCTTCGTTATGTCAAAACGACCGAATTGCACCTGTCCGACGTTGATATAAATCGGATAGTTTCCGATATGATTGATTTTTATTCGCCGCAGGCTTTCGGTCATTCGATTACCGTCCGCAGCAGTCCGGCCGGCGAATCCCTGGTTTGCAAAGCGGACGGCGATATGTTAAAACAGGTCTTGCTTAATCTTTTTATAAACGCTCAGCAAGCTATGCCCAGCGGCGGCGAACTATTGCTCAGGACGCAGAAGAACGGCAAAAACGCGGTGATTATTGTAAGTGATACCGGCAAAGGGATTGAGCCGAAAAATATGGACAAGATTTTTAGCGCTTATTATTCGACAAAGCCCGGCGGCAGCGGTTTGGGGCTTTCGACATCCAAAAAAATAATAGAAGCACATAACGGCTCGATAAGAGTTGACAGCGTGCCGGGCAAAGGAACGTCTTTTACTATCCAGCTGCCTCTGGAAAACAGATAATATGATTGAGAAACCTGTGATTTTGGTTATCGATGACGAAACGGGACACGCTGATGTCGTGGCCGAGGCCCTTCAGCAGACCGGCGCAGATACCCTGGCTGTCTATAATGCCAAAAACGCACTTGAGTTGATAGAAAACAGGTTCTTTGATGTTGTTGTAACTGATTTGAATCTCAATGACGACAAAATTAACGGTATAGACATTTTAAAAGCTGCCAAAGAGCATAATTCCAACAGTCAGGTGATTTTAATTACCGCTTATGCGACGATTGATACCTGTAAAGAAGCGATTCGCGCAGGCGCTTTTGATTATCTGGTAAAACCGATAGATATCGACCATCTGAGGGCAATGACCGAAAGGGCGCTGAAAAGATTGTCGGGGGTTTCTGCTGCTGCACAGGACAAAAACGGTTTTAAGTTTGAAGGCGTTACAGGCAAAAATATCGCGATGCAGTCGGTCTTTGCGACCCTTGGCCGTGTCGCACCGACGAATATAACAGTTCTTATTGAAGGCGAAAGCGGCACCGGCAAAGAGCTGCTCGCACAGGCAATTCATAATAATTCACCGCGGAGGAATAATGCGTTTAAGCCGCTAAACTGCGCCGGCCTTACAGAATCGCTGCTTGAAAGCGAATTGTTCGGCCACGCAAAAGGCGCATTTACCGGCGCGACGGAAGCGAGAAAAGGATTATTTGAGGTTGCCGACAAGGGTACATTATTCCTTGATGAAATCGGCGATATGCCGCTTACAATGCAGGCAAAACTCCTGCGGGTGCTTGAGGACGGCATTATTGTTCCGGTAGGGTCAAACAAATCTACTGTAGCCGATGTCCGCGTTATCAGCGCAACAAACCACGACCTTGCAAAACTTGTCGAGCAGAGCAAATTCAGACAGGACCTTTATTTCAGAATCAAAGGCGTGAGCGTGACTGTTCCATCACTGCGGGACAGACCCGAAGATATTTCTGAACTTGCCGATTTTTTCCTTTCCCAGGCCTGTCAGGAACTTGGCAAAGGGAAAAAAGTCATTTCTGAAAAGGCACTTGATATATTAAAGGGCTATAACTGGCCGGGCAATATAAGACAATTGCGCAATTGTATCAGAATGATGGTTGTTATGAGCGATTCTGATACTCTGGATGTCGGCGACATTCCAGCCGATATATACCGTCCCAGACAGCTTTCCGGCCAGGTTTCCGGCGATAATCTCGGAGGACTGTCGCTCAATAAGCTGGAAAAGCAGGCCATTATTGATACACTTGCGAAGGTCGGCAATAATCGCGAACAGGCCGCCAAAATCCTCGGCATTGGCGAAAGAACACTTTATCGAAAGATAAAAGAATATAATATTCAATAATTAGAGGAATTTTTTAACCTTTAATTAGCTGCAATGTGTTTTATTTCTTGACAACGAAGATCATTTTTCTGATAATGGTATCCGAATGAACATAATATATACTGCCCATTTGAGATTTCGGTTAAAGATAAGGAATATACCGTTTCCTCTGCCTAAAAAAATTTTTAAAGAGGCAAAGGAGCATTACTACGATAATTTAACCGACCATTATGTAGCAGTTCATAAAATCGAATTCAATAATAAAATAAGGGAGTTCGCCCTATCGTATGATAAAAAGGAAGATGCAATAGAAATAATCACGATTCACCCTATAAAGGCTTATCAGAAAATAAGCCGAGTAAACTCTGGAAGGTGGCAAAAAATATGAGTAAGAAATCTTTAATAAATTATGATTATGAATCAGATGTCCTTTACATTGCAGCCAAAAAGAAAGCTGTGGAAGAAGAATTCATAGAGATTGCTCCGGGCATAAATGTGGAGCTTGACGATAGAGGCCGGGTGATTGGGATAGAAATCCTGAACGCCTCAAAATGCTTAAAGCCCATCGCTAAGCCTTTGTATAGACATATGCAGATGGCTTAGAAAAACAGGCGATTATCGATACGCTTGCGAAGGTCGGTAATAATCGCGAACAGGCCGCTAAACTTTTAGGCATCTCCGCTATGGGATGCCTTACGGCAGGCGAAAGGACACTTTATCGAAAGATAAAGGAATATAATATTTATCCGCCCCAGGCATGATTCAGTAATTTAGGAGTTTAATTTTTGATTTTCTTACGCCACGCTGGCATTTGGTCGGGTGTAACTTTTTCCCAGAGTCCTCTTTTTTCTTCCCTTGCGGCTTTTTCGAGCTAAATATATTTTTCATAGAAACTATGCGGGAAACGAGTATCGGCGTAGCCGAAGCCTTGACTAATCAGTTCTTCATTTAAAATCCTGCCGTCAGCAAGTCTAATATGGCAGAGCAGGCGATGGTATTTATCGCGAGGCTTTGATTTTTTATCCATAATAACGAAAACAATTTGTCCCAAAACTGTATCTGTTGTAAATTTGCTTGCTTCCGGACCGAAATACATCACTTTGGTATGAGGATTTTTTGTTTCCGGTGTGTCAACCCCGAGCAGGCGGATTCTGGTTGTCGCGTAGGTTGCATCAGGTATATTTATATCAATTGTGTCGCCGTCAACGACCTTTACCACAATAAAACTTTTTTCATTATATTTGTCCCAATCATTGACGTCCTGTGTCTTTTGGGTTGAGAGGGGAGTTTTAAGATATGGGTGAAAAGTTTTATCGAACCATACAACGGCTGAGAGCAATAAAAGAGCCGACAGCAGCAGGATTTTCTTCTGCAATCGGCTTTGTGCATATTTTATTTTTTTGTTTTTCATTTACAACCCCCACCGCAGGAGTGAGGGCTAAACACTATTTTACGTAACTGCGTTTATTGACAGGTTTATCGAGTTCGAAGGCCTTGCACACGCTAATCAGCGCTTTATCGCCCTGGGCTTTGTCAACGATGCAGCTTATTCTGATTTCGCTTGTGGTTATTGAGTCGATATTGATTTTTTCCCTTGCCAGCGCGCGGAACATTATATTTGCAACGCCGTAGTGAGTCCTCATCCCGACTCCGATTACGGAAATCTCGGCAATATCGTCGCGGTAAAAGACATTCTCGCAACCGACTTCATCCTTGATTCCTTCGACAGCCTGTTTGGCATCGTTAAAATCGTTTTTATTTACCGTGAAAGAAACGTTGGCCTTTTTCTTGCTGACTTCGGTTTGAATGATGTCATTTACGCTGACCTTTGCTTCGGCCAGATGCGCAAAGATTTTCGCCGCGTTGCCGGGCTGATTGTCAACGCCGACCATACTTACTTTTGCCAGGTTTTTTTCAATTGTCGCGCCTGATACGAGTATTCCTTCCATTTGTGGGCCCTCATGAGTAATTAAAGTTCCTTTTTTATCCGACATACTGCTTCGGACGTGAATAACCACATTATATTTTTTGCCGAACTCGATTGACCTTCCGTGCATAACGCCGGCGCCGAGACTTGCCATCTCAAGAACTTCGTCATAGCTGATTTGGTCAAGTTTGACAGCATCCTTGAAGATTCGCGGGTCTGTTGTGTAAACGCCGTCAACATCTGTGTAAATATCGCACGTATCGGCTTTCAATGCAGCGGCTAAAGCAACAGCACTTGTATCCGAGCCGCCTCGGCCGAGCGTTGTGATATTTTCATTTTCATCGATGCCCTGGAAACCCGCTACGATAACGATATTACCGTTATCAAGCTGCTTTTTTATTTTTTCGGTGTCAATGCTTTTGATTCTGGCTTTTGTATGGACGCTGTCGGTAATCATCCGAATTTGTGCGCCGGTAAAACTTATGGCTTTATATCCCATTGATTCAATTGCCATCGCCACAAGTGAAACCGTTTGCTGTTCGCCTGTGCTTAAAAGCTGGTCCATCTCCCGCTTTGGCGGATTGGGATTGACTTCGAGAGCGTCCTTTATAAGCTCATCGGTCTGCTTTCCGCGTGCCGAAGCAACCATAACAACCTGTTTTCCCTGCTTGAACTCATTGATGGCTCTTTGAGCCGCTTTTTTGATTTTTTCAGCGTTCGCTACCGAAGTTCCGCCGAATTTCTGCACGATTATTTCTTTTTTCTTTGTCATAGTCAGCCTTTTATGAAGTATTCCATCAGTTCGCAGCCCTTATCAATTTTTAAGCCTGTCTCTTCGGCGTTTGCCTCGCTGAATGGTTTATGTAAAACGCCGGAAACGCCTGTCCCAGCCATAGCGAAAGGCACAGGTTTGCCCGAATGGGCCTGCGATTTTACGGGTGTCGGATGGTCCGGCATAACGAGTATTCGCCAGTTATCGTATTTCTGCAGTGCCTGGTAAACCGGACCGACAATATGCTTGTCGATTTTCTCGACAGCCTTTTTCTTTAATTCTGCGTTTCCCGCGTGCCCGGCCTCATCAGGGCCTTCAATATGAACAAGAACAATATCATATTTGTCAAGAGCTTCTATTGCGGCCTGTGCTTTCCCATTGTAATTTGTATCCACAAAGCCGGTTGCGCCTTCCACTTTTATAAGGTCAAAACCAATTAGTTTTGCAAGGCCTCTGACAAGGTCAACGGCTGTAATGGCAGCTCCTTTTAAGCCGAATCTGTTTTGAAAACTTTCCATCGCAGCTTTTTTTCCCTGTCCCCAGAACCATATTGAGCTGACGGTATTTTCACCCAGGTCTCGCCTGACTTTGTTTATCTCGTGTTCTGCCAGCAGTTGCCTTGACTTTGCCATCAGCTCGAGCAGAATTTCCGCGTTTTTACCTCTTGGCAGATTTTTTATGATTTCCCTGCCGATAATATCGTGCGGCGGCTCAGTATAAACATCAAAGTCAACGCCTTTTATTACGCAAAGGTGCCTGTAGCTTACGCCGGGATAGAATTTGATTGTTTTGCTGCCGAGAGTTTTGTTTAAGTCCTCTATAATTTTTGCTCCTTCTTTAGTTGAGATGTGCCCTGCGCTGTGGTCGGCCATTTTATCATCGGCTATGGTTACAAGATTGCACCTGAACACCCAATCGGTTGGTTCAAGCTGGATATTCATAGCTACAGCTTCGATTGGCGCTCTGCCGGTATAAAACCTTTGCGGGTCGTATCCGAGCAGGCTCATCATTGCGACATCGCTTCCCGGCGTCATTTTTTCAGCGACTGTCTGCACCAGGCCTTGTCTGCCGGTCTGGCTTATAATGTCAATATTCGGAATCTCAGCGGCTTCCAATATGGTTTTTCCGCCGAATTGTTCTATAGGCTCATCGGCTGCGCCATCCGGAATTATAATTACGAATTTACTCAACATTATCCTCCGGTATATCAACTATTCTTATACAGACAGGATTATCTTTGACGACATCGAGTTTGCCGAGGTCTTTAATCGCGGCGGCAATTTTGTCCTGCCGGGTCTGATGGGTAATCACAACGACAGGCACAACATTATTGGTATTATGTTCTTCGTGTTGAAGAACGCCCGAAAGGCTTATATCATTTTTGGCAAGGACGGTGCCGATTTGAGCAAAGACGCCGGGCTTGTCGAGTGCCCGCAGCTTTATATAAAATCTGCTGGTAAGCTCGTCAATTTTGCTTATGCGATTTTTGACTTTATTTCTCGGTTCAAGTTTAAGGTGTTTGAAGAGTCTTTTCGAGTTTCCCATTGCGACTTCGATAATATCGGCCACGATGGCTGAAGCGGTAGGCATCATTCCCGCACCTCTGCCGTAGAACATTACCTGACCTGCCGCGTTGCCGAATATGCTTACCGCGTTGAAAGGCCCATCGACGCGGGCAAGAGCGCTATCGGACGGTATAAAGCAGGGATGCACTCGCAGGAAAATCTTTCCATTGTCTGCTCTTTGTGCGATTGCCAGAAGTTTGAGTGTATAGCCCATCTCCCTGCCGTAGCAAATGTCGGATGTATCAATATTTTCAATGCCCTCGACATAAATATCGTCGGGCGTTATTTCACAGCCGAAGGCGATTGAGGCCAGTATCGCAAGTTTATGGGCGCTGTCGGTGCCGTTTATATCAAGTGCCGGGTCTGCCTCGGCATATCCTTTTTCCTGGGCCTGTTTGAGAGCATCGGCAAACTGCATATTCTTTTTCGTCATATTGGAAAGGATATAATTGCAGGTTCCATTGACGATTGCGTATATAGCCTTGATTTTATTTGCGGCAAGCCCCGTTCTTATCGCTGATATTATCGGTATTCCGCCTGCGCAGCTTGCCTCGAATGCGATACACTTGTCAGCTTTGTGTGCCGCGGTGAAAAGTTCATTTCCGTGTTCGGCTAAAAGAGCTTTATTTGCCGTTACAACGTCTTTTCCTCCTGCGAGCAGTTTTAGCTGAATATCTTTCGCAGCCTTTGTTCCGCCGACAAGCTCGACGCCTATCTCAATGCTTTTGTCTTCAAGAATACTGTTGAGGTTGTCGGTAAGCAGACCTTTTGGCAAAGCGACTTTCCTTTTGCTCTTTGTGTCGATATCGACGACACGGGCAAGTTCAAGTCTTATGCCGGTTTTGGCTTCGATATAATCGGCATCTTCAAGCAGGATTTTCGCAACGCCGCTGCCGATGGTTCCGAAGCCCACTATCGCTATTTTTACAGTTTTTTCAGCCATAATTATTCCCAACTTATGTAGAAGTAGAAGTTTACCGAAAAAACATAAAATCTGCAAGAAAAATTGTCCTGCTATATCTGCAGCAACAGGGGCTGAGAATCCAGCAGACGATTTAAATTGTCTTTTTCGACAAAGGCGTCCAGCCCGTTGGGGTTGTATTTCGTCAGCATTTTAATTGTTGCCTTGAACTTTTTTTCCAGCGGCGCAATAAGGTGAAGATTCTCGATTTCCAGCTGGTATGCACAAAGGGTAAGCCTGTCTATTAGCGGCTTTTCTTCTTCGTATTTGCCCAGTTTATAATTGGCCTTGAAACTCGAAAGCATAATAGCCTGGTTCTGTCCATAAAGAGGGTCGATAGCAAGAGGCATCCCTGCGTATTGAAAATGGATTCGAATCTGATGGGTTCTGCCGGTTATAGGTCTGGCTGCTATAAGGCTGATATTGCCGAAGTTTGCGAGAAGTTCCCATTTCGTCTGGGCGTCTTTGCCTTTTTTAAAATCGACCTCCATAATTTGGGAATTTTTTTTGCCTTGCATTATCGGGGCATCAATCATTCCGGTTTTTTCTGATGGTAAGCCGGTTATAATCGCCAGATATGTTTTTCTGACTTGGCCTTTCTCGAAATACTCTGAAAATTTTCTCTGCGCATCTGTATTTTTTGCCAGAATCATTATTCCGCTTGTGCCCTTGTCGAGCCGATGGACGATTTTGAGATCTTGTTCTTCCTTCCTTTTGATTTGCAGAAAATCAATCAGGTTCATTTTTCCCGTTCTGTCGGCGGTAACACTAATGCCTGCCGGTTTGTTTATAGCGATTATCTGCTGGTCTTCATATATGATTTCGATGTTGTCTTTAGCCATTTTTTCCTTTATACCGTTAAAAAGTAGTAGAAATACACATTGTAATTGAACAATTTTCGATTAAAAAGCGTAATATTAAAGTTTTGTAATGTAATTTACAGGTTGAAGGATCATTTCATTTATTAAATCAGACAATTTTGCTCTGTTTTATAACATATTGAAAGGAAAAGGTTTATGAGTCGCAGAAAGTCTTTGGTAATTGTTTTCGGTCTTGTATTTACTCTTCTTTTAAATTCAATTTGTTTTGCCGACCCTGCTGAGAAAAAAGATATTGAAATGCTTCGCAGCACCGGCCAGGTTTTCGCCGAGATAGCCGAGAAGGCTACGCCTGCGGTTGTGTTTGTAAGTGTGGAGCAGGAGGTTGTTCAGCAGGTGCCTGATATATTTTTCGGCGACCCATCTGGCGATGAATTTAACGATGAATTTTTCAAGAGGTTTTTTGGCCAGTCTTTGCCTCATCAATTTCGGCAGCAGCAGCCTCGCCAGCAGAAGCAGATTCGTAAAGGGCAGGGTTCAGGCTTTATAATTACTTCCGACGGTTTTATTCTGACCAACAATCACGTGGTTGAAGGCGCTGAGAAAATTACTGTAAAACTTTCCGATGACAAGGAATTGCAGGCCAAAGTGATTGGCACGGACCCCGCGACTGATATTGCGGTTATAAAAGTAGATGCGAATAATCTGCCGACGGTTCAGCTCGGCGATTCGGACAAGCTCAAAGTCGGCGAATGGGTTATCGCGATTGGCAATCCCTTCGGTCTGAGTCATACCGTAACTGCCGGTATTGTTTCAGCCAAAGGCAGGAGCAATCTCAATCTTGCGAATGTGGAGTATCAGGATTTTATACAAACGGATGCTGCTATTAATCTTGGCAATTCAGGCGGGCCTTTGCTTAACATTGACGGCAAAGTCGTTGGTATCAATTCCGCGATTTTAGGCAACGGCGGCGGTCGTATGGGTTATATGGGTAATATGGGTATCGGCTTTGCTATTCCTATTAATATGGCAAAGTATGTTTATGACAAGATAAAAACTGAAGGCAAGGTAACAAGGGGTTATGTGGGGATTTATGCTGAGGATGTCAGCCCTGAAATGGCCGAGCATTTCGGCGTAAAAGACCGTAAGGGCATTATTGTTGATAAAGTTGTTGAGAACAGTCCTGCCAGCAAAGGCGGTATCGAAAAGGGGGATATTATTGTAAAGATGGATGGTAATACGGTTGGTGAGTGGAACAGCTTCAGGAATGAGATAGCAAAAAAAGCTCCCGGCACGAAAATTGCTCTTACGGTCATAAGAAACGGTGAAGAGAAAAACCTTGAGATAAATCTTGAGGCGAAGGAGTCAAAGACTTCTTCATCTGAAGCCGGTGATAAAGAGGCAAAGCAGCTCGGAATAACAGTTCAGGATTTGACGCCTGAGCTTGCCAAACAGTTTGGTTACGCAGACGAAAAGAGCGGTGTTATTGTTTCCGAAGTTGATCCCGCTTCACCGGCGGCAGAGATTGGAATAACAGCCGGGACCCTGATTACAGAAGTTAATCGCCAAAAGGTTGAGAACTCGCAAGGCTTCTGGGAACTTGTCAAAAAAGCAAAAGATTCAGTCCTGCTTTATATCCGGCAGAATACCCAGCAGGGCGAAATATCAAGATATGTCGTAGTAAAATTCAACGAATAGAAAATAAACCACGAATTAACACGAATTCAAAATATTTAGCCCCCGGTTTTACCGGGGGTTTTTTATGCGGTATTAAGACATTTTTTTAACGTATCACAAACCAGTAAAACTTCATCTTTCTTGAGATTATTATAGAACGGCAGGGCGATAGTGTTTTTGCAGGTTTCGTCGGTAATAGGAAAATCACCGTCTTTATAGCCGAATTTTTCAACCATAAACGGCTGAAGCGTTACAGATGGAAAATAGTTGCTTACCTGTACTCCCTCTGTCTGCATCGCAGTTAAAATCGAGTTTCTTTTTGAGTTGTAAGGCTCTTTTAGCCTGATAACAAAGACAAACCAGCTTACTTTGCATCCTTTCGGCGCCTTTGGCACAATAATTCTCTCATCGTCGGCAAGGATTTCCTGATACCATCCTGCGACTTTTTGTCTTTTCTGGATGAACTCCTCGATTCTTTCAAGCTGTGATATTCCCAGAGCGCAGTTTATATCGCATAGTCTGAAATTGTATCCCATTCTTGCGTGTGCGAGCCAGCCTCCGCCGGCGCCTCGTCCCTGATTTCTAAGCGACACACACATATCGGCAATTTCTTTATTATCTGTTACAATCATTCCGCCTTCGCCTGTGGTCATTTGTTTATTCGGGTAAAACGCGAAAGTCCCGACAATGCCGAATGAGCCGGCTTTTTTACCGTTCAATTCCGAACCGATTGCTTCGCAGCTGTCTTCGATGACCGGCAGATTATGTTTTTTTGCGATTTTGACAACTTCGTCCATACCCGCGGGATTTCCGAAAACGTCCACGGGCAGAATAGCCTTTGTTTTTTTTGTGATTTTCGCTTCTATTTTTTTGGGGTCGATATTCAGATTGTCGGGGTCTATATCGACAAATACCGGTTTTGCATCGACCATCAAAATACAGTTTGTTGACGCGATGAAGGTAAACGGCGTCGTGATTACTTCATCGTCTTTTTCTATTCCGAGAGCTTTTACACATAAGAAAAGCGCGCTTGTGCCGGAGTTGACGCTGACTGCATATTTTGTGCCGACATAGTCCGCTATTTTCTTCTCAAACTCTGGTATTTTAGGCCCGAGTGCGAGATTCGGCGTCTTAAGCACTTGCACAACCGCCTGTATGTCTTTTTCGCAGATGTCCGGCCGTGACAGATAAACTTTCATATAAGACCTTCCATTTTGAGAAATAAAACAGTAATTATACTCTTAAAGTTTGTTCTGGAGGAGGAAAAAATGTCCCCTGTTAAAGAGTTATTACAAGTTGTTTTTTTGTTGACGGGTAATAGACTATGCAGTAAAGTAGCGGACAGATTTGAATAAATTTTGTCTGGTTTTTAGAGTTTTTACGAAGTTAGCGACCGACCCGCCAGAGGCGGGCAAGTTACAGGTCGAAGCAAAAATAACAAAAGGATTGTAAGTCAGGGGAAATGCAGGCTTTGCGAAATTTTAAAACCTACTTTCTCAGGGGTTTGGCCGCACTTTTGCCAACTATCTTGACGGTCTGGCTTTTTGTCCAGTTATACCTATTTATTCAACATAACATAAGCGCCCATATTAACCGCGGCGTAGTCAAGATACTGGTATCTGCAGTCTCACACTATCCATATATAAGCGATGATGATTTATCGGTTTATATTAAAAAGAATCATCCTGTGGCAGGTGATAACCTGCAAATGCTGGCCGAAAAGATGAATGACCCCGATATAAAAAGAGCGGCCAGAATTGAAAAAGCTGAAAGTTTCTGGGTTTACGGCGTGGGACAGATAACGGGTTTTGTAATAGCATTTCTGATGGTAATCTTTGTTGGGGCATTTCTGGCCAGTGTCATCGGCAGAGCCTTGTGGCATATAATCGAGCGGACTTTTATGAAAGTGCCCATCATCCGCGCGGTGTATCCATCTATCAAACAGGTTACGGATTTCTTCTTTGCCGGCAAGAAGATGGCGTTTAGTAAGGTTGTCGCAATTGAATATCCCCGAAAGGGCGTCTGGACTATAGGAATGGTTACAGGAGGAGGGATTAAGAAACTGGCTCCGGCGGGAACGGAGCTGTTGACAGTTTTTGTTCCTACGTCGCCATCGCCGGCCAACGGTTTTGTGCTTGTTCTTCCGAAATCGGAAGTTATCGAGATGGATATTTCCATCGAGGAAGCATTGAGATTCATTATAAGCAGCGGTGTCATAAGTCCGTTGGTATTTCAGTCTTATTCACGGGAACATAAAACCTCGCAATTAAAAAACGAATAAACATTTTTTTAAAGGAATGGAAAGTTGGACATAAGAATTACCGGCAAACACGTAGATATGACCGAAACGAACAGGGCAAGAATTGAGGAAAAGATAGCCAAGCTGCCGAAGTATTACAATAGTATTTATGATGTCGAGGTCATAGTGGAAGGAAGTGAAGGCGCCACCGTCGGCAAGGTGGAAATCATTGCCAGGGCAAAGCACAACAATGTTTTTGTCGCCAAGCATACTGGAGATGATATGTATGTCTGCATTGATGAA
The DNA here is from genome assembly GCA_026386845.1 of Phycisphaerae bacterium. Classification (GTDB taxonomy): domain Bacteria; phylum Planctomycetota; class Phycisphaerae; order Sedimentisphaerales; family UBA12454; genus JAPLMW01. The sequence goes on along the minus strand of JAPLMW010000058.1, from coordinate 31,593 downwards.
GCTGTCAAGAAAATCGAAAGTCAGCTTAGAAAGCATAAGCAAAAGCAACGCGACAACAAGCATTCACATGATGCAACAAGTGAGATCTGATATTTTGTGACTTTAATAAAGTTTTAAAATTTAAAATAAGGCGGAAAAAACAAAGTAATTTTTTTTAATTCAGGAGCTATTATGGAAATAGCTGATTTTGTCTGTATGAAGGCTATTATACCGAGACTGGCATCGGTCAAGAGAGACGACGTTATCAGGGAACTTGTCGCCGCTCTCGACAAGGCTGGCAAAGTTGGCAAAGACAATGCTGCGGATATCGCGAAAGCTGTTATTAAAAGGGAAAACGAAGCCAGTACAGGCATTGGAAAAGGAGTGGCTGTGCCGCATGCCAGGCACAAGGCTGTTAAAAAAGTCGTTGCTGCTATCGGAATAAGCGCAACCGGAATTGATTTTTCCGCTCTCGACAAACAGCCGGTTTATACAGTCATTCTGCTTTTAAGTCCTGTTGCAGGCGACCAGCATCTGCAGGCTATGGAGGCCATTTTTGGGCATCTGCAGAACGATAATTTCAGGAAATTTCTCAAGCAGAGTGAAACTGTTGAACAGATAAAAGAATTACTTGTCGAAGCCGACCAGGATCCTTCATGGTAGGCTGCACAAGGCGGTCCGGCGAAAAGCGATTTTGAAGGAATACGGGAGCCGAACTATTGTCCGATTCAATCAGTCAGACAGAGGTCGAAATAAAAAATGCCAATGGTCTGCATATGAAGCCGGCGATGCAGCTTGTCGATACTGCGAGCCGATTTATGAGCGACATCAAGGTAAGCAACGGCAAGACCGTGGTCGATGGAAAGAGCATTATGCAGATTGCGATGCTTGCGGCTACGGCAGGGACAAAATTGACCATAACGGCCAAAGGTTCTGACGCTCAAATGGCGACAGAGGCTTTAAAGGACCTGATTGAAAATAAACTTTTTGGCGAACAGAGTCGGCAGGCAGAAAAAGAATCTGCCGGCTGATTGGGTATTTAACCGATGGAAATAAAAAAAGGAATTGCAGTTTCTCCGGGTATTGCGATAGCAAAGCCCCTTATTATCGATTCGGAGGATTACCGGATACCGAGACGTTCCATCCTGGCGTCGGCTAAGGTCGCAGAAGTCAAGAAAGTAAGAGATGCCTTTAGAAAGGCTGCCGAAGAGCTTGAGAGGATTGATTCAGACGACAAAATTGCCGAGAATGAAATCAAGGATATCTTTGCCGTTCATCTGAGGTTTTTGAAGGACAAAAGCCTGCTAAAAAAAGTTACAGACCTCATCTGCGATGAGCTTTTAACCGCCGAATATGCCGTTTCTACGACCCTGCGGGATATCGCAAACCATTTCGCCTCTATGCCGGATAGGTATATCAGTGAGCGAGCAACCGATATTTATGATATTGAGAAACGATTATTGCGACATCTGCTTGGCAGAAAAAGAGAGGATGTTGAACATATCAACCACGAGGTGGTGGTAGTTGCTCATGAGCTTGGTCCCACTCAGACTGCCGGTTTCGATAAAAAATTCATAAAGGGTTTTGCCACCGATGCCGGCGGAAGAACCAGTCATACCGCAATTGTCGCTCGCTCGCTCGGTATTCCTGCGGTGGTTGGTCTCAAGGATGTTACAGAAAATATTGACTCGACGGCTACAGTAATAATCGACGGCAATCGCGGTATGGTTGTAATCAGCCCCGATGAGCCTACGCTCAAACAGTATCAGCAGCTTGCTGTCGAGTTTGAGAGACTCGAAAGAGAACTGGATACAATTCGCGACCTGGATGCCGTTACCCGCGACGGCGTGGCAGTAGAACTGCTGGGTAATATTGAATTTCCGCATGAAGCCGAAATAGTGCTGGACAAGGGCGGACATGGTATAGGTCTTTATCGAACTGAGTTTTTATATCTTTACAGTGAAACCGAACCTAACGAAGACGACCATTATAAGGCGTACTGCGAGGTTATAAGGACATTAGGCGATAAGCCTGTGGTGATAAGAACAATGGACCTCGGAGCAGATAAATTCACGCAGAGCCGCCGATTTACACGTGAGCCGAATCCGTTTCTCGGACTCCGTTCAATCCGGTTCTGCCTGCAGAATCTTGTTATGTTCAAAACGCAGCTGCGGGCAATCCTGAGAGCTGCGGTTCATGGAAATGTGCGTGTAATGTTTCCGCTGATAACCAGTCTGCACGAATTACGGCAGGCAAAAATGATAGTGCGTGATGTAATGGAAGACCTTGAGGAGGATTCCATCGAGTACAGGGCGGATGTGCCGGTAGGGATTATGATAGAAACGCCTTCAGCGGCCCTGACTGCTTCGATACTTGCCGGCGAGTGTGATTTTTTCAGCATAGGAACCAACGACCTTATTCAATATACTCTTGCTGTTGACCGTGGTAATGAACGGGTCTCCACTCTTTATTCCGGTGCCGACCCGGCGGTGATAAGTCTTCTTCGCAGTGTGATTCACGATGCAAACAAGGCTCGGATAGGTACCACTATCTGCGGCGAAATGGCTTCAGAGCCGGAATTTATAATGCTGCTTTTAGGGCTGGGATACCGAACCTTTTCGCTCGCTCCGCCAATGATACCGGAGATAAAGAAAGTCATACGTTCTGTTGCAATAGAGTCATGCAACAATCTTGCAAGAAAGGTCCTTCTGATGAATTCGGAGCGCGAAGTGATAAATTATCTTAGAAACGCCGCGATAAAAGTTCTGCCGGAAGTGTTTTAAAGCAGAATATAGAATATAAAATATAGGATGTGAAATTAAGGAGTCAGAAATATAAATGCTACCTCACTGACGCTGGCGGGAAGATATAAGATACACGGAAATATCAGGTTTCTGTCGCATCAGGAAACAATGCGGGTTATTGCAAGAGCGATTATTCGCAGCGGAATCGAGCCGGCTTACAGTCAGGGCTATAATCCGCATCTGAAACTTTCGCTGCCGCTGCCGAGAAATGTCGGGCTTGCATCGGATGACGAGCTTTTCTGTGCAGGAATTGAGCAGCAGTCCGAGAAATTTTCATTTGCAGATTCTATTGCCGAACAATTACCCGAAGGTTTAGAGCTTGTTTCTGTTGAAATTATAGAAAAGCCGGTTGCGTATCAGCCTGTTGAGGTTGAATATCTGGTAAAAGTAAACTTATCGGAAAAACAGGAGAAGATAGAAAAAATTAACGAACAGATTCTGGCCGGCAGCGAGATATTGATTGAAAGAACTGTAAATCAGGAAGGCGATGTAAAAACTATTGATGTCGGAAAATTTCTTAAGTCTTTTGAAATTGTTCAGCAGGGAGCCAGGGTATTTTGCAGGGTTTTACCGACAGGGACGATAAGGCCTGACGAGATATTAAGGCTTTTAAATATGGATTCGTATGAAGTAAATAGTTCGATTGTAAGAAAAAAAGTAATCTGGCAGACAAATTAATTATATTTTGAGGAAATTGTATATATGTCAAAAGAGATGCTCATAAACTTCGCTGAGTCGGATGAATGCAGAATCGCGGTCGTTCAGGACGGCAGTCTTGAAGAGCTTTATATCGAAAGGCCGTCGCTGGCGAGCTATGTCGGAAACATTTACAAGGGCAGGGTGGTCAATATTGAGCCTGGGATACAGGCGGCCTTTGTGGATTTCGGCCTCGGCAAAAACGGTTTTCTTCATATCAGCGATTTGCACCCGCGGTATTTTATGCGAAAGGGGCAGGAATATACCGAGCATATTGGTAAAAGAAAATCGCTCAAAGACAGGCCGCCTATTCAGCAGTGTCTAAAAAAGGGCCAGGATATTATCGTTCAGGTTACCAAGGGGGGAATAAATACCAAAGGACCAACACTTTCGACCTATTTGTCGCTGCCGGGGAAATATCTGGTTATGATGCCGTGGATGCATAACCTCGGTGTTTCTCAAAAAATCGAGGATGAGCAGGAGCGTGCAAGATTGAGAGCAATTCTTGACGAGGTGCAGCTGCCGGAGAAGGCGGGTTTTATTCTCCGCACAGCGAGCGCCGGCTGCTCAAGAAAAGATATCCAGAAGGACCTTGGGTATATCAGCAGGCTTTTCAGGGCGATACATAAAAGAATCGATACTGTTTCATCTCCGGCAGAATTATACAAAGAGTCCGATCTTATTATTCGTGTAATCAGAGATGTCTTCAATACCGGCATCAGCAGGATTATCTGCGACAGCGAAACGGTGGCGCGAAGGATAAGAGATTTTCTCGGCATTATTCAGCCTCGGCTGAAAAGCCGTGTAACATATTATGACGGCAAAATACCGCTGTTCCACAGGTATAAAATTGAGGATGAAATCCGCAAGATTCACTCAAGATATGTCGAACTCAAAAATGGCGGTTCAATCGTTATCGAGCAGACCGAAGCGCTCGTTGCGATTGATGTAAACAGCGGCAAGTACAGGAAACATGAAAATGCCGAACAGACCGCTCTTAAGATTAACCTTGAAGCTGCCAGGGAAATTGCACGACAGTTGAAGATTCGGGACCTTGGCGGATTGATTATCTGTGATTTTATTGATATGAGAGACGGCAGAAACAGGAGAGAGGTCGAAAAGGTGTTTCGTGCCTCCCTGAGAGATGACCGTGCCCGCAGCAGAATACTGAAGATAAGTGCGTTCGGAATTATCGAGATGACAAGACAAAGAGTCCGGCCTTCTCTGCAGTTGAGCACATATCTGAAATGCCCGTACTGTGCTGGAACCGGGATGGTCAAAAACCCGGAATCAGCCGCGATAGAAATTATAAGAACTCTCAATATGGCTGCCGCGAAAGCCGAGGTCAGGAGAATAGAACTATCCGTGCCGCCTTCTGTGGCGGATTTTCTGCTCAATCGCCGCAGGTCTGCCATTGCCAAAATAGAAGCCGGTGAGCAAAAACACATAATAATCCGGCCGGATGAAACTTGTCCTGCCGAACATTATAATGTAATATGTTTTGACGACCATGACGGCGTTGTGAAGATTTAATCTTTATTGGATATTAACGGAGAAGTTTAATGACCTTTGACCTTGAATACGCAAGGCAGGTAATACAGGCTGAAGCAAACGGCGTAGCACAAATGGCCGGACTTATTGGTGAATCTTTTGTGCGTGCCGCAGAGCTTATATACGGCTGCAAAGGTTCGGTTATAGTAACGGGCATCGGCAAGGCCGGCCTCATCGGCCGGAAAATCAGCGCAACACTGGCTTCGACAGGGACGCCGAGTCATTTTCTCCATCCTGCAGAGGCTGTGCACGGCGATTTGGGAAGATTGAGAAGAAATGATGTTGTGCTTGTTTTAAGTTATGGCGGAGAAACAGATGAGATTATTCGGCTGATAAATATTGTCAAGCAGCTTGAGATAAAACTGATAGCAATCACAGGAAACAAACAGTCTCGTATAGCCACACACAGCGATATTATTCTGTGTATGGGTGAACTTGACGAGGCCTGTCCTTTAGGTGTCGCCCCCAGCGTTTCCACTACTTGTATGCTTGCGGTCGGCGATGCGCTGGCTCTTACCGTTATGAAAGCTCGAAACTTCAGCGTGGAGGATTACGCACGTTTTCATCCGGCCGGTTCGCTTGGCGCAAAGCTCATTACGGTAGAACAATCTATGATGTTCAAGGCCGGAGAGAAACTGCCTCTTGCGAAAACCACCGATACCGTCAGGCAGATGCTGGAAAAAAACAGCGATTTAAAAAGACACGGTGCGATGATGATTGTCAGTTCCGACGGCAAACTTGCCGGTATCGTTACCGATGCAGACCTGCGAAGACTTATGGCACAGAAAGGTGCTGAAGTTTTTAATTATGCCGCAAAGGATATAATGACCGTAAACTGCAAAAAAATCAGGGCAGATGCGCTTGCCGCCGAGGCAATGGCGATATTTCATAAACACAGAATTGATGATTTGCCTGTTGTTGATGAAGACGACAAGCCTGTCGGGCTGATTGACGTGCAGGATATAGTTGCGATAAGGATTGTCGGTTAGGCAGGATGGCAAAGATTAAGAAAACAGACCTCGAACAGATAAAACTGCTTGCAATGGATGTCGACGGCGTTCTGACGGACGGTATGATAACTATCGGCTCCGACGGAACGGAGTTCAAGACCTTCAATCTGCTCGACGGACACGGAATAAAAATGTGGCGCAGGGGCGGACTTAAAACAGCTCTTATAAGCGGCAGGGAAAGTGCCGTAACAAAACAAAGAGCTAACGAGATGGAAATCGACTTTGTATATCAACCGTGCCAGCGAAAACTCGATTGTTTCGAGAAACTTCTTGCTGACTCACGGCTTAAATCCTGCAACATAGCCTATATCGGCGATGATGTGCTCGATATTCCGCTGATAAAACGGGCAGGTTTCGGTGTTGCCGTGGCAAATGCGGTAGATGAGGTTAAAAGCTGCGCTCATTATGTAACCTCAAGGCCGGGCGGAGGCGGAGCGGTGCGGGAAGTTATCGAGTATATCCTCAAGAACACCGGCAAGTGGGCCGAACTGATGGAGCGTTATCTGATTTGAGTGTTAATCTATTATGGTTTTAAACAGAAAATTTATAATCTGGCTTATTTCCTTTGCTGTTGTGCTGGCAGCTTTTCTTTTATATAGAAGTGTCAGTAATACGGGAATGATAGAAATTACCACGCTTGACAGCGGTCTTGAGCGGCCGGATGCAAATCAGTTTCTCAGCGATTCTAACGCCGGTCAGGTCGGCAAGGCGAAACTTGAGTATCTCGAACGGGCACGTTTCGAAACCATCGATGCAAAAACAAGAAAACTAAAGCGTGTCGTCGGCTTTGAAAAGGTATTGCACAAGACCGGCAACGAATGGGTGCTTGATAAGCCTTATATGAATGTTTTTCAGGATAAGTTTCGCTGCAATATTACAGCCGATACCGGAACTATCGAAATTGAAAATGTCGAAGGTGCAGACCCCGTACCCAAATCGGCAGTTTTGAAGGGAAATGTCATCATACATATTCTTCCTGAAATGGCTGCAGGCAGGTCGGACAGTTTTGTATATCTGAATCAGGTTACCTTTGACTCGGACCGTTCAATGTTTTTCTCTGACGATGATGTTAACTTTATCTCCGCCGATGCGCATCTTATAGGCAAAGGGCTGGAAGTAGTATATAACAATATTACAAATAAACTAAAGTACCTGAAGATTATAAAAGTTGACTTTTTAGAAGTAAAAGGTCTTGCGCAAATAAGCCGGGCAAAGGAGCCGCGTCCGCAGGACGCTAATACTTTAGCTGCGGCTTCTTCAACTGATACTGCTAACGCCAAACCTGCCGAGGTCAGGCCTTCCGAAATCAGAGCCATCGAAACCAAACCTGTCGAGGTCAAACCTGCTGTTGCGCAGGTAGAGGAAAAAAAGGAAAGTTTCCAATGTCTTTTTCGGGATAATGCCCGGCTCGAATACCGAAACGAAGTTGTACTTGCCGATGAAATTGCGATTACAAATATTTTACAATCTTCATCAGAACAGGCCGAAAAGCCGCAGACTTCAGCAAATTTAGTTGAACCGAATACTACCGGGCGGATACCTGCCGAGCGGCCGCGTATTGCAAAAACAGCGGCGGTATCTGATAAGAAAGACTCGGTGGTTATAGCAACGGTTAAATGCGATGGTCCTATGATAATAAGACCTGATTCCTCTGCCGAATCTGATGACTATAAGCTGAGGCCGTTCAAAAAAATTCGAGATTTGACTGAGACAGTTCTCTCCTGGCTCGGCAGAAGAAATGTTCTTCTGGCTCAGCGGGTAAGCTATGACTATACGAACCAGGTTGCAAAAGCACACGGACAGGTCGAGCTGGTCTTCTATCCTGAAACGAAAACATACACTACTAATCGTAAGGATTTGCCGTTTATAATAGATGCCCGGAAGGGTGCCGAGTTCATAACTGCCCAGAACAGGGCGATTTTCAGCGGTGATGTAAAAGGAAGCTTCAGCAAACAGACCGACTATTATAATGAAGAAAATATATTTCGCGGAGATAAGCTTGTTGTTGACCTGGCTTCCAGCCGCAATAAGGCCGATGCCGCTGAGTCATCTAATATTTCTCATGTAACCGTTACAGGTCCGGGCGTTCGGCTCGAATCAATAAAAACGCTTGGCCAGACCCAATTAAGCCACGTAAGACTCAAATCCAAAAGAATCGATTACGACAGAATTACCGGAGATATCATCGCAACGGGAAGAGGAATGATAGAATATAGAAATACAGCGGTCGAGAATTCTGAAGACTCATCTTCAAAATCCGCTTTAACCAAACCCTGCTACGCACTCATTGAGGGTTTTGACAAGCTCATCTGGGATACCAATGCACTGCAGGTAAAGGCCTTCAGTGAAAAAAGCAGGGGTGTTCACATCGGCTATGTACCTGTTGAGAACAACGGCTATGGAAACAGGATTACAATTGATACGCGGCAGGTGGATATTAACTATTTTGAGCCGACACAGGGCAAGGCTCAGATAAAAGAGCTTTACGCGACCGGCGGAATTGTTTATTACGAACAGCCTAAATATGAATTTGCCGGCAAAGACCTTTACTATAACGCACAGGAGGAATTTCTCACTGTTTCCGGCGATAAAAATATGCCGTGTATGCTTAACGGCGCAATGACTGATGCAATAGAATACAACCTTAAAACAGGTTCGGCCAGCGCCGTTCTCGGCAGCGGCGTCGGGATTATGCCCGTCAAGGAATAGTTTCCTCTGGTTTGTCGGAAAGCCCACTTTAGGGTTGACTTGCCCTCAAATTTGGCTAAACTAACCACTCTTTATGGCTTTTGAGATTCCCGATACAAGGAGGTCAAATTGACTTATAACTGCATAGTACCTATAAAGCAGGTGCCTGACACCAAAAGGATTACAGGCGAAGCGATGAATGACGATGGAACCGTCAATCGAGGCGCACTGCCGGCAATTTTTAATCCGGAAGACCTTAACGCTCTCGAACTGGCGATGCAGATAAAGGACAAATTCGGCGGCAAAGTTACCGCGATAACGATGGGGCTGCCTGCCGCAAGCGCGATTCTGCGAGAATCGCTATATCGAGGCGCCGACGAGGCAATACTTATAACGGACAAGCGCTGTGCTGCCAGCGATACACTTGCCACAAGTTATATCCTGAGTTGTGCCGTTAAAAAACTCGACTATGATATTGTCCTGTGCGGCAGACAGGCTATTGACGGTGATACCGCTCAGGTTGGGCCCCAGCTTGCTGAAAAACTTTCGATTCCGCAGATTACTTATGTCGAAGAGCTTATCAGTCTTGAAGACCGCACTATAGTTGCGAAACGCAATATCGGTAACGGCTGGCAGGAAGTAAAGTGCAGGCTGCCTGTGCTGCTTACCGTCATTGGCGAAGCGAATGAGCCTCGCGTTTCGGTTGCAAAAAAACTGATGAAATATAAAAAGGCACGAACGCCGATTGAAATAGAAATGCAGGTCAAACAGGATAACGCCGGCGCGAATGATAATGAGGTCAAGCAACTTGCAAAAAGGAAGATGGATGATCTCCAGGAAAAAGGCCTTTTGATAAAGCAGTGGGACCTTGATTATCTTAAAGCGGATTTACAGTGGTGCGGAAGGGACGGTTCACCGACAAAAGTACATCGCATTCAGAGTGTTGTCCTGACTGCCCGCGAAAGCAAAATGGTCGAGCCGACCGACCAGGGCGTTGCGGATATGATTCACGAACTAATAAAAGATAAAACCATAAGTTAGTATCAGGATGGTCTATGATTTCAGTCAATAGAAAAGGGGAAGTCTGGGTTTTTGCCGAGCAGCATGACGGCAAACTTGAAGATATCGGTCTTGAACTCCTTGGGAGAGCAAGAATGCTTGCCGACAATCTCGGCGTTAAGGCTGCAGCGGTGCTTATCGGCGATGAGATAAAAGCTCTTGCTGAAAAAATCTGCCACTATGGGGCAGATAAAGTTTATGTCCTTGAGAATCCGCTGCTTGAGCATTACCAGGCCAATAGTTACGCCAGGGTAATTTATGACCTTGTCCACAAATACGAGCCGCAAATAATGATTTACGGTGCAAGTCCCTGCGGCAGGGACCTTGCCCCAAGAGTAGCAAGTGCGGCAAGGGCGGGACTTACTGCGGACTGCACCGATTTGCAGATTGGCGACCATCAAAATAAAGACGAAGTGCATAAGAATCTGCTCTTGCAGATTAGGCCTGCCTTTGGCGGAAATATTATCGCGACGATTATCAATTACGACCGCTGGCCGCAAATGGCGACTGTTCGCGAAGGCGTTATGCCGATGCTTGAGCCTGTTGCCTCCAGAAGAGGTCAGATTATTGTCGAGAAGGTTCATGTAACGCATGATGATTTGCCGCTGGAAATTATTAGTGAACAGAATCGCAAGAAGAAGGTTGACCTTAAGGCTTCGAGGATAGTTGTCTCCGGCGGGGCGGGCGTAGGCAGCAAAGAGAACTTTCGCCTTATCTGGGACCTTGCTAACGCACTCGGTGCCGCGCCGGGCGCGACGAGGGCTGCGGTTGATTTGGGATTTATCGACCACGACCATCAGGTGGGCCAGACCGGCACGACTGTAAGGCCGAGCCTTTATATCGCTGTCGGCATCAGCGGCGCTATCCAGCATCAGGCGGGAATGAACAGCAGCCAGAAAATTGTCGCTATCAATAATGACCCGCAGGCTCCGATTTTCGATATTGCTCATTACAAGATTGTCGGCGACCTTAATGAAATTGTTCCGAAGATGATAAAAGCTATAAAAGCGAGAGTTTGAGAAATGGCAAATTTTTACAAAGATAACGACGATATTCAATTTTTGTTCAGATATATGAATGTCGGCAGCATTGCCGAGATTATGGAAGAAGGCTTCAAATTCGCAAAGGAATTTGATTATGCTCCGGCGGATTCTGCCGAGGCGATTGAAAATTACGACCTTGTGCTCCAGTCTCTGGGACAGTTGAGCGGCGATTTTATCGCTCCGCGTTCCGAAGATATTGACAGGCAGGGCAGCAAACTCAACGAAGACGGCACCGTTAGTTATGCCAAAGGCATAAAAGAATCGTTAGATATGCTTGCCAAGGCGAATGTAATGGGCTTTACTTTACCGCACAGATTTGGCGGACTGAATTTCCCCAATATCGTTTATTCAATCGCTATCGAAATGGTTTCGCGTGCCGACGCTTCACTTATGAACCTGTTCGGCCTTCAGGGAATCGCTGAAACCATCAATTTCTTTGCTTCTGAAGAGATAAAACAGAAATATCTGCACGAATTTGCGGCAGGTAAGGTTACAGGCGCAATGGTTTTGACTGAGCCGGATGCCGGCAGCGATTTGCAGAGCTGCAAGTTAAGGGCATTTCAGGATGACAATGGTCAGTGGTATCTGCACGGCGTAAAACGATTCATAACCAACGGCTGCGGCGATGTATTACTTGTTCTTTCGCGCAGCGAGCCGGACAGAAGCGGCGGACTTGGGCTGAGCCTTTTTATCTGTGAAAGGGGGCCGACCGTTCACGTCCGCAGAATTGAAGATAAACTCGGTATTCACGGTTCGCCGACCTGCGAGTTATTCTTTGACAATACGCCCTGTGAACTGATTGGCGAAAGAAAACGCGGACTTGCGCCTTATGTTATGAGTCTGATGAACGGAGCAAGACTCGGCATCTCCGGCCAATCGCTCGGAATCGCAGAGGCTGCGTACAGGGTCGCAAGAGACTATGCCGCGAGCAGAAAGCAGTTTGGAGGTCCAATTGAAAAACTGCCTGCCGTTCGAGATATGGTTATTGATATGAAAATAGATATCGAAGCAGCCAGGGCTTTGCTTTATGAAACAAGCAGGGTGGTTGACTGCGATAACTGTTTCGCAAAGAAGCTCGAATTTGACCCGCCTGCCGACAAAGAGCATCTTAAACAAACGAAAGAGGCTTCGAGACGTTTCGACCGATATGCTGGTATGCTTACGCCGATGACGAAATATTTAAGCTCTGAGATGTGCAACAGGGTTGCGTATAATGCAATACAGATTCTTGGCGGCAGCGGCTTTATGAGGGATTATCCCTGTGAAAAATTTGCGAGGGACGCCAGAATTACCACGATTTACGAAGGCACAAGCCAATTGCAGGTGGTTGCGGCGGTTCGAGGCGTCTGCAGCGGCACAGCCGCTAAATATATTGAAGATCTTGCCGCTGGCGATTACGAGCCGCAGGTTAAAGACCTGCTCGATATTTTAAAACAGAATACAGAGCTGTTGCTTAAGACTGTTGTCTTTGTCAAAGACAAAGGGGCCGATTATATGGACCTTTACGGCAGGGCGATTGTGGATGCCGCGATTTATATAATCACAGGTTACCTGTTCTGCAGCCAGGCGAGCAGTAAAATCGATTGCCAGGTCGAAGTTGCCGATAGCCAAAACAACGGTCAGGATAAAACAATTAGTATGAAAAAACGCAAGGAAATGATTGCTCGCAGATATGTAACGAAAAATGTCGCTGTTATAAAATCCCTTGTCGATATGATAATCAGCGGCGACAGGTCAACATTCGAACAATACGAAGCACTTGCAGGTCCTGTGCCCGGGGAGTGAAACTAAAGTGCTTAAGGCTGTAATATTTGATTTTGACGGAGTGATTTCAGATTCCGAACCGTGTCATTTTGCGGCCTATAATAAGGTACTTGCCGATTTCGGGATTCAAATCAAAAAAGAAGAATATTATGCAGAGTATCTCGGCTTTACAGATTACGAAGCCTTCGAGGAGATTAAAAAACAGCGCAAAATAGATTTCAAAAATATATCCATCGAGCATCTTATTGAGCGAAAAGCGGAAGTTTTTAAAGAGCTTATCGGTCAAGGCGGCCATCTGATTGACGGCGTTGTGGAATTGGTTGCGGAGCTAAAAAAAAGTAATATAAAAATCGCCATCAATTCCGGCGCCACCGCTGCTGACATAAAAGTTATGCTTGCCGGCTCAAGTATTGAAAATTCCTTTGATATAATTGTTTCCGCTGATGATGTTTCAAAAGGCAAGCCGGACCCCGAAGGTTATTTGCTGGCTCTTAAAAAACTAAATGCTGTTTCGGAGAGTCCGGTTTCTGCAAAGCAGTGTGTGGTTATCGAAGATTCGCACTGGGGAATTATATCCGCGAAAAAAGCCGCTATGCATATAATTGCCGTAACAAACAGCTATGCCGCAGAGGGGTTGAAAGACGCGGATATGATAATTAATTCTGCAAGGCAGCTTAAAATCGATACTCTGCGGAAACTGTGCGCTGATTGAAAAGCAGCCTATAATCTTTTCTTCATCTGTGTTTTTGTCAAAAGCCGTCTTTGTCCAGATACTTCCGACTAAAGTGTTTACAATAAAATCAACCTGCTGCTGAACGGAAAGTTTGTTGTCTGTCAGTTTCAGTTCTCTGCATTGTGTTATCAATTGGCGGTATTGGTCTTTGTGCCATTTCCAGAAGGCATCCAGTTTTTGCTTTACAGATGTTTGTGCAAGCTGGGTTTCACAACTGAGTCGCAGCATAAGTTTGGAGTTAACCCACTGGCCGGAGTTATTTAATTCGAGAATTTGTTTGATTAAAACCTTTAATTTTTCAAGCGGATTGGCTTCTTTCGGCAGTGTCTCGAATATATTTTGATATTCGCCCTGTACCGATTCGATTATCTCGCTGCAGAGGGCCTCTTTGCTTTTGAAATAGTGATAAAAAGCGCCTTTGGTAATGCCTGCAGCGGTTATGATATCGTCGATTGTGGTTTGACCGTATCCATACGTGCTGAAGAGATTCTTCGCGGCGGCGGTAATTTTCTGTCTTGTGGTTATTTTATCAGCGCTCATCAGGCAAATCCTTCAGACTGTGTTCAATGGCATCATAAAGAGTTCGGCGGTTTTTATCAATCCAGGAACATTTGCGTTGAATCATCGCCAGAAAATCCGTTCCCGAAAGATTTACGAAGAATCCTGTTGCCGCTATCGGCAAAACGGCCTCGGCAATAAGGGTTTCAATCATCAAGTCAGGCAGTGTTTTTAGTTCCTGGTCTTCGAGTTTTTTCACCTCGCAGTAACCGTAGATAAAGTGTACGAGTTTTGACTGGTCGAGATAATCCGGCCAATCTGCAGGGTTGGGTCTCCCGCCGACGATTGAAAACTGCAAAGCTCCGTTGGCAAGGTCGGTAAGTGCGGAGGAAACCTTCAGCGAATCGAAATCGACAACAGCAACGATTTTACCGCCGTTAAACAGCATATTGCCTGGATGCCAGTCGCCGTGGACAATCTGGTCAGGCCAATCGTCGAAACCGAGCTGATTGACGTTTACACTTGAATTATTATACATTGTCATCAGCGATTCGGTTGTTTTTCTCAGCGAGTTGTCGCCTTGGCCGTTATTTTTTTCTGAGCCGATTTTTTTCAAATACCCCCGTACCGCACGCGAGTTGTGAAAACCGCCTTTGAGCGGCATCGGCTGATATGAAAAATCGCGCAGGAAATTGTGAAATTTTGCAAGGACAGAACCGGCATCGACAACAGATTCGGTTTTCCCTTCAAAACGGATACCGCTGACAAATTCAAAGAGTTCATAAAGGTGGTTATCCGCTTCAAGGAATGTATTATTTTCATCACGTGTATATATAAGCCGTGAGACGGGGAAGTTTTTCTCCTGGAGGTGCTGCTGTACCGCGTGCGCAAAAGCGACACGATAACGGTCGTCTTTGCCTCTTGCCCGTCTTTTGAGCAGGTATCTGCCGGTATCGGAAATGACAATTTGTTTTGGTGCGCGTCTATTCCCCGCAACGAGCGGTTTTATCTGTTGAATAATGCCGATATCGTAATGGCTCAGGACAAGAGCAAGCTCCTGCGATGTAAAATGAGCGCCGCCTTTGGACATAAAAACTCCGCAAAAAGGTTGATAATATAATGAGGTCGGAACGGCGACAAGTCAATGCAAATTACGGTGTAAGGTTTATTTTAAGGCAAATATGAATATAACCAGCAGTATAAGCACGGCGATAACTGAAGTCAGCACAGTTATAATTACCTTGTATTTACTGATAACTTGTTCGTAGTGGATTTTTTCTTCCGAATCAGGTTCGATTAACTGACCCTGCTGGAGTTCTCCAAGCGAGCTGATATTGAATTTTTTTCTTGCCCTTAAAGGCGGTTCACCTTTGCTGACCGCATCAAGGTCTGTCAGGAGTTCTTCTGCGGATGCATATCGTTCCTGTTTTTGTTTGGCCATCATAACCTCGATTACCTCAGATACTCCTGCAGAAAGCAATGTGTTTATATGGTCGGGCGGAACCAGTGGTTCTTTCAAATGTTTTCTCATTACATCCGCAGGAGTTGAAGCGTCAAAAGGTACTCTGCCGGTTACCATATGGTAAAAAGTTGCGCCGAGCGAATAAATATCGCTTCGGGCATCGATGTCGATTTCGCCTCTTATCTGCTCCGGCGAAATATAGTACGGCGTTCCAAATGCCTTGCCTGCCTCGCTTTTAGCCAATTGGACGTCATCGGTAGCGCGGGCAAGACCGAGGTCTGCGAGCTTGACTATTCCTGCGGGGTTAATCATTATATTTTTGGGTTTTACGTCCCTGTGGATAAGTCCGCGCGCGTGGGCGTGTGCCAAAGCTCTTGCCACCTGTGTGATGATGCCGATAGCTTCTTCTTCGGAGAAGATTTTGCCTTTCGACAGGTCTTCATAGAGAGTTTTGCCTTCGACATATTCCATTACAAAGTAATGATAACCGCCTGCTTCGCCGACGTCATAAGCCGCGACGATATTGTTGTGGTTGAGTTTTGCGGCAGCTTTTCCTTCCTTGTAGAACCGCTGGACATAGTCCGGATTTTCACTGAACCTGCGGGGCAGGATTTTTACTGCTACGATGCGGTCAAGACTGAGCTGTTTTGCCTTATAAACAATAGCCATTGCACCTGCACCGAGTTTGCCTATGATTTTATAGCCGGGAATCTGCTCAGCGGGGCTTTTGCTGCTTTCTTTTGCCGATTCTTTTATCCTTCTGGCCTGGCTGGGAGTAATGAAGCGGTTTGATAGCAGAAGCTGCTCAAGCGTAACAGGATTTTCAGGATTTTCCTGCGGCTGGTGCCTAAGCTGTTTTCTGCAATGGGATAGTTCTTCTTCTGTGCAATATCCCTGCTCAATGGCCAGCTTGCCGAATATGGAATCGTAATTCGTTTCGCTCATTACACTTCCGTAGAGTTTTTAGTTATAGCAATCTTTCGGGCTAATTATCTGCCGCAATTGTCCATTGTCAAAGAAAAATTGCCGTAAATCAGTGCATAAATGGCACTTACTACCATATAATCGGCGTTTTTCATATCCCGATTTAGCCGCTTTCTGAAGTAAACCAACAGGTCCACTGTTGAATAATACGTTTAAAAACTCTTCATTGGCGGGATTAAATATCCGCCAAAGTTCATCCAGCGGCTTTTTATTGATATTTCCAATGATAATTCCGCTGCATACACCATTAAAAACATTGCCGTAGGGGTCAATATGAATCGATTTTGAGTCTAAAAATGACTTTTTGCAGTTTTCTGCTGAAATTTGCCCAACTTCTTTGTCTGCAAGCTCTTGCGCTAATCGGCCTGCCGCTCTGCCGGTGAATCGGCAGGGGTATTGTTTGCAGGATTCCAAAAACAGGCTTAATTTCTGGTCATCTGAAAGACCGTCGGTTTGCGGAGGGTTTTGGAGATACAACTGCCAGCGAAATAGAATCCTGTCAGAACCAAGAACCTCGCAGGCGGTATCGTAAAGCAGTTTAACCTTGTCATAATCGACGAACTCGGCGTGAAACGGGTCGTAACTGATTTTGAGTTTGCGGACATTATAAGAATTCAGGAAGTTAAGTCTTTCGGCTATTTGTGTCTGATTTGCTGCCCAGTATGCGTTGGTTTCTATTACGTCGATTTGCCCCAGGGACAGTTTATCCGCCGTTAAAAGCAATTTTTGAAGGTGTTCCCAGTATAAGAACGGTTCGCCGCCGGTTATGTGAATTTTGGCACGCTGACCTGCAATACGAACCAATCCCTGCCAGGCGGCGATGGCATTTTCGATGCTCATAAGACCCGTCTTCTCCGGGCCGCAGTTATAATAACAGAATTCACACTTGGCGGGGCATTGGTATGTCAGCAGAATGCCCATCGATGACCATAGTTTCAGTTTAGGCTCATCCGGGGCCGCGGTTTTGTTATATACGTTGTCATTTAACTGAAGCATTTTTCGTCGAAAGAAGATTTTTTGAAAAAATAATCTTTGTTGAGTAAACTTCAAATGCTGTTTTTATGGGACAAAATACTGTCCGGTCAGGCCCCGGTTAACTAATACCAATATAATGTAATTTTTCCGTAATGCAAGCAATATATAGTAGTATTTGTTATGGGTCGTTAAGTTTTTGTCTCCAATAATCTTAAAGAAAAATTGTCTATGTTCCGATATTTCTAACAGTTCAGTAAGGCGTCTTGTTTTTGGAGATACGAAATTGAGTAAACGAGAAATAATAGATTTTATCTGCCAGATTAACCGTAGCGCAAGGCCCGATTTTTTGGCTCGTTTTCCCATTTCAGAGTTGAGCACATACCTCGACCACCTTATGGAGATTGACACTAAAGAAATAGAACTTGTAGAGTGTTGAATCGCCCAGATTGAGGAAGTTTGAGTAAACACATCCGCGAAATAATTTTCCCCCGTGATTAAGTTGCCCTATTTATCAAAAACAGATAAACGTCCCCTATTATTTCCTATTATTTCTTAAACGTTTGAATTTTATAAGAAGAATCAATGAAGCTAAAAGTAAACCAGAACAAGGTTCCGGAATTTCATGCAAGAAAATTTGTGGCGTAATCCCTCCAGCGTACCTGACTCCCATATGAAAACTTTGATGGCTAGCTTCCCAATATCCATCAACAAAATCTGGGGACCCAGGATCATCTGGAGTGTAAACAAGATCATATCCATAAATATGCAACTGGGCATTACCAGAGACAATTAATAATTGAAGAAAACCTGAACTACCATTATGCAAATAAACTTTACTATAATCATATAATGAATAAGCAGTATCATAATCACTATGAACATTTACTGTAGAATTTTCACCGGCGACTATTGATTGGATATCGCCATCTGTATAGTTCAGAATTGCGGTATCATATAGGTAACAACTTGTAACATATCCGCCGATCATGTCCACCGTTGCAATGTTCCAGATATTGACCACATCGAAGTAGTTGCTGTCTGTGATAGTACCGTCTTCATTAAAATCTTTTATAACTAACGCCTTAGCACATACCGGCAACAAAAACAGAATTGCCAACAGAATTGAAATCCTTGTTTTCCATAACCTCGTTTTCATAACTTCTTACTCCTTTTTAAACAAAACTTTTTTGGCTGTAAGTTTTGTCCACTTAACCTATTTGAAATTATATCATAATCTCCGGTAAAAATTCAAAAAAACTCGAATTTTTTTAACATTTTTATCTCTAACTTCAGGCGCATACTATTGTTATGCCGCTTTTATGAAGTCTTCAATGCTTAGGCTATTTCTGTGTGGAATTTTGTTCCGCGGGAGTTTGTTGGGCAGGAGCCTGTTCGACAGGCGTCTGCGGCGGGGGGGTGGTTTCGCCGCTTTCTAATTTTCCAACCTGGGCAACAGCGTTCTGCTTGAATTGCAGCATTACAGGGACAGTGTCGGCCGGTATGTAAAAGACCAGGTCAAGCTGGTTCATTGTAATCTTTTCGGAAAGGTCTTTCAGGTCAACAACGTTATCTCTCGAAATATATCCAATAGGCCAGACAACCTGACCGCTGCCCTGCAGATTGCCGGCGGAGTCGCCGGCTTTACAAACTAATCTTATCTGGGACATTGTAAACAAACCTTCCGCAGCGGCTTTGATGATAACAGCCTTTGTCCGGGAGCTTTCGCTAATCGGCTGATTGTCCGCGGCCGACACCAACGGCGTTTGCGGAGCTAACGCAGTGTCAACCGAAACAGCAGATTCGCTTCCTGCCAGGGCTGAATTTTTCTCATCACATCCGATTCGGTTAAGGTATATTTCATTGAGTAAATCGGGATGGAATACCGCAAGGCTTTTTTGGCCGCTCATTGAACCGCGGCTGACCCAGGAGGCGAAGCCTGTGACAAAATCGTCGGCGCTTAGGATCAGGTTTTTTTGGGGTTCTGTCGATCGGCCGGGGGTGGTGCTAAAACGTTCATAGGGCAATTTTGCGTTTATAGGCATCATAGCGGCTGCTGTTAAAACGACCCCTGCGATGGCAAAGCCTGCAAATGCTGCTATCAGACATTTGGCGATTCTGTCCGGCAGGTCGCCGAAGTATATATCTGCCGACAATAGTTTGCTGCTAATGGCGTTTAATATTGCCAAAGTAAGTGCGAAAATCAGTATTAAAGAGGCCGCGAATGCCCATTTTACCATAATATCGTAACCTATTATCAGCCGTCCCAGAGTTTCAAAGTACGCAAAAGCGGTTATTAAGGCGATAAACGTATTTATCAGAAGCAGAAACGATTTGATAGCCGAGCCTTTAAGATAAATAAAGCCGACGGTTATGAGCATAATCAGGATTACAGCTAATTCAC
Source organism: Phycisphaerae bacterium (assembly GCA_026386845.1). Classification (GTDB taxonomy): domain Bacteria; phylum Planctomycetota; class Phycisphaerae; order Sedimentisphaerales; family UBA12454; genus JAPLMW01. Next base: position 11,946 of record JAPLMW010000058.1, on the reverse strand, counting down.
CCAGCATTTTTTCTCCGTTTCATTCTGTTTTTTCAGTTTTCTTTTTTTCTTTTTCTGCATCCTGCGGTCCTGACAAAGCGCGGATAACTTCATTTATTGAAGTTGCGCCCGCCGCCACCTTCCGGATGGCCTGCTCCTGCAGATACAGCATTCTCGCATGCCTGAAGACATTGGCGATATCGGTTCTGCTTTTGACCTGTTTCAGCAGTTTTTTGATTTCATCCGTCAGGATGATAAGCTCAAATATCGCTTCTCTGCCAAAAAAGCCTGTTCCCTGACAGTGTTCGCATACAATCGCTTTGCCGCGTCTGGTATGTTGTGTCTCGCCGGGGCGATAAAATTGTTTTATTTTATCTGCTGGAATATTGAATTTTCTCAGCATTTCTCTGTTAGGTTCGTAAGGTTGTCTGCATTTCTCGCATAGTTTTCTTATGAGCCGCTGATTGCTTATTCCCACAAGGTAATCGATAGCCGGTTCCTTATCGCCTACAAAGCTTATCCACTTACCCATCGCCTCGTTGACGCTCGCTGCTTCCATAGTTACATAAGTCATTTTATTGTCTTTTGCCGCCGAGCAGGCCAGTTTGGCGATATCCTTATCTTCTTCGCAGTGTTCAACGCCGAGAACATCGGGGACAGCCCGCAGTATCGACTGAAATCTCTTGGCGTAGGATGCTGTTCCTGTGTCGCTTAATGAATAAATAGTCTGGGTGATATTAGGTATCTCTCCGATAGGTTGTTTTTCAAGGGTGTTTATATTATTCATAAACGGGTCATGATTGCGAATGAGAGCATAGAAGGTTGAGGTTATTCCGTTTTTTTTCGGCCCGGATATGATAAAGACGCCTTTGTTAGGAATGTCGCGGAGCTTTTGAAACTGTTCAAGCTGCTCAGGTATGAGCCCCAGCTCATTCAGCGTAAGAATATGGTGTGACAAGAACAATCTGAGTCTTACCTGTTCGCCGGCGGTTGTGCCTGCCGTAGTAACTTCCCACTCAAAGGGCCTGGAATCCTTTTGAACAATGAATCTGCCGGTTTGGGGTTTGCGTTTTTCTTCCACGTCGAGGTCTGCGAGATGTTTAAGGTATCTTATAAAGTATTCGACTTCTTCTCTTTCTTTCGGCTGTTGTTTTTCAAGCACGCCGTCTATAACGAAATGTATCTGATACTGCTGAGCCGCGGGAGTCAGAGCAATATCTTTTGCCCGTCTCCAGATGGCGTCATTGAGAAACTCCTGCGCGGTTTTAAAGCCGTAGAATTCCGGTGTCTTCGGCTCAGGCGGCGGGACCTTATTTTTATTTGCCGTTATGAAGATGAGTCCTTTATTGACTTTTTCGACCTGTTTCTGCTGGTTGGTGAATAGTCCTTTTATGTGCTCTGCCGTCAGAACTTTTTGAAATTGGTCCACAAGACTATTGCGGTGCATAACGTATATTGCAGCGGTAGTGCCGACTGCTATTATATACATCGGCAGGCCAATGATGAAAAGCGGTATCAGCAGCCAGATGAGCAAACCTGTGGCGCCTGTCAGAAAAACGATTAAAGTCCATTTGAACGAGTTGGCGCGGACCTTTTTGGCGTCTGCATTGACCCATTTCAGCAGGGGAAGCCACGTAAAAAGACCGATTGCAAAAACGACGAGTTTGACAACCGAAATATATCCCCCCATCTGTATTGTTGCTGTAATTATTGGCATCAACTGCTCCGGTCTTTTTCCTTACTGCCTTTAACCTCTCGTCATTATTCCTTTGAGAGCCATTTTCAATTCTTCAACGCTTGGGGCATACTGCAGGGCCATCTTCAGGTCTATCAATTCGATTTCGACCTGCGACTTAAGACTTTCGGTAAAGTTCTGCATTCCTTCACTTAGGCTGGTCCTTATAATTCCATTAATATCATTTTCCCGTCCTTCTGCTATGAGGTTCTTGATGATTGGATTGGCGATAAGTATCTCGACGGCAGGCACTCTTGATATGTCTTTTTTTGCTCCCGGCACGAGAAACTGGCTTATAATAGCGCAGAGGTTATTGGAAAATGTCTGTCTGGCAAGTGCTCTTTCGTCCTGTGGGAATATGTCGATGATTCGCTGGATGGTTTGTACCGCATTTGTGGAGAGCAAAGTGCCGAAGACTAATTCACCTGTTTCCGCAGCTCTTATTGCCGCGGCGAGAGTATCCTTGTCCCTAATTTCACCAATTAGAACCACGTCCGGGTCCTGCCTTGTTAATGAATTTAAGGCGTCCGCGTAATCCTTGACGTCAATACCTATCTCTCTTTGCGAGACAATCGCTTTTTTGTCGATGAAAGTAAACTCAAGCGGGTCTTCTATGGTGATTATATGACACGAACGGGTTTGATTGATATAATCTATCATCGCAGCGATTGTAGTGCTTTTACCGCAGCGTGACGGGCCTGTTACGAGAACGAGACCTTCGTAAGACTTGTCGGCGATAGCCTTTATTGCGGCCGGCAGGTGAAGCGTTTCAAGGGGAGGTATTTTTGAAATTATTCTTCTTGCCGAAAGACTGATTTTGGACCTTTGTCTGAAAATATTGACTCTGAATCTCTCGGCCTGGCCGACTTCATAGGCGAAATCAAGTGAGCCGTTTTCAAGAAAGAACTGTTTTTGCTGCTCGCTTAAAATCTCGAAGACGAGTTTTTGAATTGTTTCCCCGGTGAGAGCCTCGGTGGTTGTATCTTTTATGTCGTCGTTAACTCGCAGTTTTAGCGGGTGGCCGACCTTTAGGTGTAAATCGCTTGCCTGCGATTTTATGGCGGCCTTAAAGTATCTGTTAATCTCCGGTTCTACCTCCAGATGAACACGGGTGTCAATCGGCTGTTTTTTGTCGGTCATTTGCTGCTCCGTCTCATAACCGCTTGCGGATGAAGTGGTTACGATGGTTAATATTTGCGGCTACGGCCTGCCGCCCAGGCTCAGGCTGATTTGAGAACATCTATTCTACGATAAAATATGAGGTCTTGTCAATAGACGTTTTCATATCTCTACCTCTTTTGGTTCCATTTACGCTAACTTATTGCTGCTATAGTATTTGACGGTTCTTTTAAGTTCCTCTATAATTACTCCTTTATTTTTTAAATAATTTTTGACGGATTTAAGGATTATGGAAATACAGTCGGTAAAAGGGACAAGGGATTTTTATCCTGAGGATATGGCTAAACGTAACTTTATAGCCGACCTCTGGAAGCAGGTATCGCTGCGCAATGGTTTCGTTGAATATGACGGTCCGATTTTCGAGTATCTTGCAATGTATCAGCTAAAAAGCGGCGATGAAATCGCATCACAGCTTTTCGCGTTCGAAGACCGCGGCGGCAGAATGCTCGCTATCAGGCCGGAAATTACGCCAACACTTGCCCGAATGGTTAATCAGCGGATAAATACACTGCCCAGACCGCTCAAGTGGTTTTCTGTGCCTCGTTTGTGCCGTGCAGAAAGGCCGCAAAAAGGGAGACTTAGAGAATTTTTCCAGTGGAATATCGACATAATCGGCGTTGATGACTGTCTTGCGGACGCGGAAGTAATTTTCTGCAGCGTTGATTTTCTTATGCAAACAGGCCTTACAAGCAGCGATGTTATTGTCAGGATTTCAAGCAGAAAACTTATAGCCGCGATGCTTGAGTATTTCGGTGTGGAAAAAGAACAGCTTGAAAAAGTTTACGGTGTTCTCGATAAAAAGAGTAAAATTCCGCAGGAAACCTTTGAGAAAATGCTCGAAGAGGTGATAACCGAACAGGCGAAAAGGCGGAAAGTGCTTGAACTTATGTCTGTTAACTCTTTAGAGCAGCTTGAAGATTTTGCGGGCAGCGATAAAAACGCAAAAGAAGCAATCGATGAATTAAAGAAGCTTTTTGAGTATCTTAACCTGATGGGTATTACCGAATTTTGCCGATTCGATATAAGCATTGTCAGGGGACTGGCTTATTATACCGGTATTGTTTTTGAGATTTACGACAAATCCGAACAACTGCGGGCAATCTGCGGCGGAGGCAGATATGACAATCTTCTTGCCGATTTCGGCGGACCGAAAATTTCCGCTACCGGTATGGGAATGGGCGATTGTGTTCTTGGTATTGTGCTTGAAGAAAAAGGTCTTTTCAAAAATCTGTCACAAAAAAGCGGCATTGAATATTTTGTTGCCTTTGCCGATGACGCTTTGCAGAACGAGGCAATAAAACTGGTCGCAAGACTTCGGCGGGCGGGACTCAAAGCTGATTTCAGCTACAAAGGCGGCTCGCTGGGCAAACAATTAAAACAGGCTTCGATGCAATCTGCCGGCAGGTGTATTATCGTCGGTCAGGAATTTACGCAGAAAGGCGAACTTATAATAAAGGATATGAAAACCGGCAATCAAGAGACAATCGCAGCGAATGAATTTTTCAGCCGGCTTTAGATATGGATTTGGCCGGTAACCATTATGAAAAGGCCTTTGAAAGCTGGCTGAAAGATAACGGGGTTCAGTATCTTTTTGTTGACCAGCAGAAAAGGGCGGCATTTTCAAAAAGCAAAATCAAAAGTTTTGACTTCCTTTTCTATACACAGGGCGGGGCGTATCTTGCGGAAATAAAGGGGCGAAAATTCGAGGGCAAGACCTTTACTGCTTTTGGAAGCCTGCCGAACTGGGTAACGGTTGATGATGTCAAGGGACTTGAGAACTGGGGTGAAATTTTCGGCGAAAAATATCGAGGCTTATTTATTTTCGTGTATAATCTTGAAAATATAGATGTCGATGCCGACGGCAGAGAAATTTACGAATATCTCGACGGCAGATATGTTTTTATAGGTATTTTGCTTGATGAATATAAAAAAGGGGCAACTGTCCGCAGCAAAAAATGGAAGACCGTCCATTTGTCCGCTGAATATTTTAAAAGCCGCTCCATCCGGCTTGATGAGCTGATTTGCAGGAAGGTTAGATTGTGAATCGAAGAATAAGTGAAATAGCTGAAAAAATACTAAACGGTCATCTGTCCGATAGGCAGGAAATTGAATATCTGTTTTCGTTCGATGATAGTCTTTGGGATTTATTATATTGTGCCAACCAGATACGCCAGAAATTCTTTGGTAACAAGATTAAAGTTTGTTCGATAGTTCCCGGCAGGCTCGGCGGATGTAATCAGGATTGTAAATTCTGTGCGCAATCCGCAAGATATGAAAGTTCCTTTAAGGAAACCAAAACTTTAACGGATGAGGAAATTATTAATGCCGCAAAACAGGCTAAACAAAAAGGCGTTTCAAACTTCGGCATAGTTTACAGCGGAAAGACTATTTCTGAAAAGGAACTGGTGAGATTAGAGAAATTAATTCCTAAAATCAAAAATGGAGTCGGCATAAATGTTTGCGGCGGGTTTGGAATAATTGATTACGAGCAGGCAGTTCGTCTGAAAAAAGCCGGCATGGCGAGATATAATCACAATCTTGAAACTTCGCGGAATCATTTTAAGAATATTGTTACAACGCACGATTATGACTGTCGGATAGAAACGGTAAAAGCCGCCAAAAAGGCGGGGTTGGGCTTATGTACAGGCGGGATATTCGGCATAGGAGAAACAGATACCGACAGGATAGATATGGCACTGCAGATAAAAGAGCTTGGTGTTGATATGGTGCCGATGAATTTTCTCCATCCTATTGCCGGTACACCACTTGCCGATATGCCGACAATGCAGCCGAGCCAGATTCTGCGGCTAATTGCTTTGTACAGATTTATATTGCCGAAGACGGGTATAAAGATTGCCGGCGGCAGGGTTTTAAATTTGCGAGATATGCAAAGCTGGATATTTTACGCAGGCGCCACTTCGATACTCAGCGGCAATTATCTTACAACAGCCGGTAGAGCAGTTGAAGAAGATGTTAGAATGATAAAAGATTTGGGTCTTGAGCCAAATTTGGTATGAGAATAATCTCCGGAACAAAAAGAGGTATGACGATTTTACCGCCGAAGGGCGATACGACCCGGCCGATAACCGACCGCGTAAAAGAATCCATTTTTGATGTATTGTATAAATATAATCTTATAGAAGGCCGGCTCGTCGCCGATTTGTTCTGCGGAACAGGCTCATTCGGCCTTGAGGCCATCAGCAGAGGAGCAAAAGGGGCTGTTTTTATCGATATCGACAAAAGAGCAATTGAAATTCTTAGAAGGAACATCGCCAAAGCTAACTTTGTGGCGCAGGGACGGGTTGTCTGTGCAAACGCGTTTAAAGTTGGAGCTCCGAAAAGCTCAAGCGGAGAAAAACGCTCGTTAGTTTTTGTTGACCCACCTTATGAAATGAGCAGGGAAACTGGTTTAAACAGCCGATTGGGAGGTTTACTTTTGCTATTGGCTGAACAGATAACCGATGATGGTTTAGTCGTGGTAAGAACTGAGAAAAAGGTAAACCCCGTTAGAGATAAGATGTCAAAGAGGCCTGATAACCACCGAGGACGGCCTGTCTCTAACGGGGTAAATCTTCTCGACAAATATGGCGATTTGAAGATAATTGATAAGAGAATATGGAGCTCGATGTTGGTAACTTTTTTGGCTTTGAGAAAAAATGACGAACAAACAAGCGGCAATACAGATAATTCGCACCCTGCGTAAAGCGGGATTTGAGGCGATGCTTGCGGGCGGGTGCGTCCGCGATATGCTCCTCGGCAAAAAGCCGAAGGATTATGATGTTGTTACCAGTGCAAAACCTGCCGAAGTTTGCAGGCTTTTTCGCCGGACTATTAAGGTTGGCGCAAAATTCGGCGTAATTATTGTTCTTATGGATGGCCAGCAGGTTGAAGTCGCGACATTTAGGGCTGAGACAGGATATACTGACGGCAGACGGCCGGACAAGGTCAGTTTCACCTGTGCCAAAGAGGATTCACTTCGCAGAGATTTTACTATCAATGGGATGTTTTACGACCCGCTGAAAGAAGAGGTAATTGATTATGTCGGCGGACAGGAGGATTTAAAAAACAAGATTATATGCACCATCGGCAGGGCTGAAGAAAGGTTCAGCGAGGATTACCTGAGAATGTTGAGGGCGGTTCGTTTTGCCGCTCAGCTTGATTTTAAAGTTGAGAAAAATACTTTAAATGCGGTAGAGAGATATTCTGAACGGATAACAAAAATCAGCGGCGAGAGAGTAGCGATGGAGCTTGAATCGCTCTTTGCAGCGGCGGGGCGGAAAAAAGGCGTAAATTTGCTTATTGAAACCGGTCTTGCGAAACAAATTTTTCCAATTTTCAAAGATGAATCAATCGCTGAATATGCTGTCGAAATTTTTGATTATCTGCCTAATGAGATAACTTTTGAACTTGCTGTTGCCGCTTTTTTCGCAGCCTGTCAAACCGCCGATGCGATGAAAAATCTGGGAATTCTCAAACTCAGTAGAAATCAACTGAAGCACATAAAGTTCCTGCTCGAAAAGAGAGATTTTCTATTGAGTGATTTATCTCTTGCTCAATTAAAGCTGATTATTTCAGAGCCGTATTTTGAGGATTTATATTCGCTGCAAAAGGCAATTCAAAGGGTAAAAGGCAAAAGTATTTCGATTCTTTCAGCGTTTCGAAGAAGGGCGAAAGCTCTTGCCGGCAAAGAACTTAGACCAAAGCCTCTGCTCAATGGTCATGAACTTATCCGGCTTGGTGCAAAGCCCGGCCCTCAAGTCGGTTTGGTCTCGAAAGAATTGTATATTGAACAGCTTTCCGAGAGGATTACTGCAAAGGGGGGAGCTATAAGCTGGGTGAAAAACTGGCTGAAAAAACACGAAAGCTGACCTTGCAAAAGGGGTTTTTTTGTGTTATTATGATTTTTGATACGGGGCCATAGCTCAGTTGGGAGAGCGCTTGCATGGCATGCAAGAGGTCGCAAGTTCGAATCTTGTTGGCTCCATTTTCTATGCCATTGAAATCAAATGGCTTATAAGCACTCCTTTCAATCTCAATCAGTTGTTACACTACACTTATGACTACACTTTTGACACCCATCTATACCAAAATTCATCTCACTATTTTTCCTTTTGACAAAAACGAAAATAATGCGATAAATTATGTATTTGTCAGATATTTATGTTTAGGATTCTAATGACTGATTCCGATTATTCACCTGTTAATCCTTTGTCAGGTTTAGTACAAGAATATATTAAAGCCAATTTGGCCGAGGCGGTTGTTTCCCAAAATATAATTACCGCTATAGAAATAGATTGGCATGGCAGGGTAGAAATAAGAAAACAGAGTTGGGATGAATACTGGAATATCAAAGACAATTTACCAGAGAAGGATTATTTTCTGTGTTTTGAAAAAGCACGAGGCGCATACGTAAAATCTGGCTTTAAATCAGATTATATTAAAGAATATTGTTACAGATATTTTATTTTACTTTCAAGATGGTTAAATCATCGAAATGAATCCTATGTTCGGGTATTACTGGATAAATTGTTATCTCTGGAAAATTTTGTTATATGCTGGCATGGCAAGGAATCTGGCATAGCAGCAGCTAAAACAAGTCACAGAAATCCTGCTTATCTTCTCGCACGTTTGGGTAAAAAATCCTTTAACGAAGACCCCAAATATTTGCCTCTGATTATGGTTAGATGTTTTGCTGGCAATAGGCTTTTTTACCATTATCGTCAATACCGAATATCTAATGACCCTGAATTTTCTATTTTTGTGTATCCCGCGGTAAGCCTCAATGATAGAGGCGAATCTTTTGCATTAGTTGAATCATTTGCAAATGGATTTTCACGTAAATCTGATCCGAGAAGTAAACAGAGAGCACAATTGTTGTCAGAATTTGCAATATATCCATTTCTCAAATCTTTGTTGGCAAATAATAATAAAGAAAAACGTGACATTAATGTGGTTGATCTGGGCGGCGGCAGTGGTATTATGCTTAGGCATATCTGGAGACATATTCCAAACAAAGACCCTGATGTTAAAAAGAATTGGTATTTGAATGGCTCCTTAATCGGTTTAAGAGTCCAGAATCCTGTTCGTCATTTTGCCAAAGGCCCAATCAGAGGGAATATGGCATATATAGATTATCGACAGATAGACTATATCGACTGGATAAACAAGCAGTGTGAACCTTTTAAATTTGATATAATTCTAATGTGTCGCTTGCTCAATAATCTTAGTATATTTGACATTGAAAAAACGGATGATGAGGGAAGATTGTGGTATATCTCAGGCCAAAAGAATTTACCAGAATCTATAATTAATAAAAATTATAATCCAGTTTGTTGTCTGAACCCACAAGATTATCACCCGGAAAATCTCATCCATACGAATGGCAAAACCAGATTATCAGAGGATTGTTTTGCGTATAGAGTGCTTTCTTTAACAGACTACTATAAAGCGATAGCATTTTGCCTTGGTACAAATATCAACGAGGAAATGTTTTTTTATCCAGTTAGGAAGTTCAATGGAAATTCTTTGCTGAATTCCGAAGGCGAAAGTATCATTGGGAAGTTGTCAAAAATTGCCAAACTAACTGTTATTGAGGACGTTGATCTTACAGTGAATTATATGGTTAAGCATATCCAAGACAATCAGTTAAATCTTGCGGTATCTGCGATTAACATTGGTTCACAATATTCATCTCAAGTACTTGCGCTATGCGACAAAAAATATGCGGATATATTGCCGGGGGAACGAATATGCTAAGAGTAATTTCCAAACAACGCAAAACGAACTTTCTTACGCCATCTGGTTTGCGATGTCTGACGAATTTGCCTACTGTGAATGTTTCAGCAGGTTGCGTTCACAATTGCGTTTACTGTTACACTAAAGGCTATTCAATTTATCCCGGTGATAATTCGATCGAAGTTTACGAGAATATGGCAGAGGAGATTGCTAACGAGATTAAACGAAAACGAAAAAAACCGACAGCGGTTTATTTTTGTCCTTCTTGCGACCCATTTCAACTGGTTCCTGAAGTTCAGCAAATTACTTTTGATGTTATGAAGATTCTTTTAGAAAATGATATAGGCGTTCAATTTGTTACTAAAGGAAGTATATCAGAAGAAATCTTTGATTTATTTAAAAAACATAGTTTAAAAATAGCCGGCCAAATCGGATTGATATCTGTAGATGAAAAAATCTTAAATATATTCGAACCTAATGCTGCAAATGTATATCAGAGACTTAAACAGCTTGAAAAACTTGTAAAAATTGGAGTTAAAATGTCCGCGCGTTGTGACCCAATGGTATATGGCCTTACTGATACAAGTGAACAATTGCAGAATTTGTTTTCAGCGGTTGCCGAGACAGGGTGCAGGGAAGCTGCTGTCAGCTTTCTTTTTTTACGGTCTGCAATTACTGCCAGTCTCAAAAGGGATATTGTCGACAAAAATATTCTTAATGAAATTTTGAAACCTTTTTCAAAAAGTGTTCGTTTGCCGATTGGTATTAAAAATTCCACAGGGGCAGTTTTACCCATGGAAGTCAGGAAGTCAGCTTTTGAAAAAATCAAGAAAATAGCAAGTAATTTTGGTGTTAAAACACACATATGTGGCTGCAAGAACTGTGATATCACAAATGATAGCTGTTATATTACCCGTGAGCTTAATTGGCAAGAATGTTTATTTACAAAGTAAATTGCCGCTGTGGCGTCAGGCTCATATGGTTTCCAACGCGGTTGGGAGCTTAATCCCCGTGGAAAATAATAAAATGTAAAATAAAATCCTTGCGCTTGAAATTAAAGCATTGTATGATCTGGCTAAATTGAATACGGCCATTTAATTCTTGATTTTTTGCTTAATATGAGACTACACTTTACTACACTTTTGCGGCTATATTTAAAGGTATTTAATAGATTTTATTGAGTTTGCGTATTTTATAATTGTTGATTTTAGCGAAACTTAGGGAATTACAGCATTTTTGTCAGTGCATGGCATGCAAGAGGTCGCAAGTTCGAATCTTGTTGGCTCCATTTTCATAAGGCATTGTAATTAAAATGCTTGTGGAAAATCATTCATAGTTCGAATCTCGCCCTCTCCGTTATATTTGACAGTGATGTCATAAGTTCCTTAGCTTCTGGAACTTGCAAAGTTTTCTCGATTTTTGACTGCCCCATTGCCCTCAAGCGTAGAGTATTGCGAATCAAAACAACCGTCAACTACACTGGAGTTTGCCAGTGCCGCCATAGCCTGCTGACTGTCCTCATCACGCAAATGATAATACAAATCAAGCATCTGTGACGAACTGTGTCCAAGCCAGGCGAGTGCCTTGCGATATGCCACGTTATGGTTTGCACATAGACTTCCAAAGTGATGGCGAAATGAGTGAAGTTTATACTGTCGCGGATTATCGAACTCACATTGCTCGCACAGTTCTTTTAGCCGCTATCAGGAAGCGATAGAAGCCTTTAAACAAGCCCTTAAAATCAAGCCGGGTTTTGCCGAGGCACACTGTAATCTTGGCTTTGCTTACCTGGAAATGGGCGACAAAAATTCCGCTCTGGCCGAATATAATATTCTTAAGTCCTTGAACTCAGAACTCGCAAATAATCTCGTCAAAGAGATTAACAAATGAAAATGTAACTTTAATTAGTCGTCCCTGAAAAAGTGTATTTTGACCTATCTGTACCGGTTTAATATAGTACTCAAAATTCTCCTAAAAAAATCTACCGAAATCAGCAGAATTTAATTTAAAATTATTATTTTAAAACTATCTAAACCTTATCTTTTTATGTACGTATATCAAGCCGTAACCTATTTAATCCACTATACTTACAGTTTTAGAACCTAAAGTGTCGCATTAGTTAAAGGTTTTAACCCCTATGAAAGTGCCGTTAAAATGTTTTAACCGGTAAAATTATGTTGACAATTTGACATAGGCATGATAATTTACACATTAACGGTAGATTAGGAGTTTTTGTTATGGCAGTAACGTTGGTGCAAATCGCAGAACGAGCGGGTTTATTCCCCGCAACGGTTTCTCTTGTACTCCGTAATAAAAAC
>JAPLMW010000033.1 GCA_026386845.1 Phycisphaerae bacterium | reverse complement strand
TGGTTTGCCGCGGAGGATTTCGATAAACGCCTTTAAATTGTCGTTCATCACACGGTTCTTTCTTATTATTACGCCGGTCGGCCTTGTAAATTTTTCATTTGAAAACGGTATTGCCTTTAGTGTCCCATTGGCGATTTCGTTTTGTATTGTCGTCTGCGGCATTATACTTACCCCCGCGTTTATTTCCACTACTCGTTTTATCGTTTCAACATTATCGAATTCCATCACAGGTTTTACCGCTACGTTATAACGCAGCAGAAGCTGGTCTATCCAGTTTCGTGTCGGCAGGTTACGCGCAAAGGCGATAAACTGCTGGTATTGCACCATATTGATATCGAGGCTTGTTTTTTTTGCGAACGGATGCTGCGGACTGCATACAAAGACCAGCGGCTCGGCGACGAAATCCAAAACCTGGATATCAGGATTGTTTCTTGGTATGGCAACAAGCCCCACATCAATTTTGCCCAGCAGCAGCCGCTTGTATATTTCGTCGGCGTCTAAATATTCAACATCGAGATGAACGTCGGGATGAAGAGCTATGAATTTTTTTATGTATCCCTGCAGGCTGTGCATTCCGATGCTATAAATAGCGGCAATGCTGATTCTGCTTTTTACCGAGTTTTTCAGGTAATTCAAACCGCTCTGAAAATTCTCATATCTTGTTATTATGTCCTTGCAGGAATTATAAAATAATTCCCCTGCAGGGGTTAAACCAAATGATTTTTTATGGCGGTTGATTAACGGCGTATTGAAGGCTTTTTCGAGCTGGCCGAGCTGCTGGGAGACCGCGGACTGGCTTATCATATTTTTCTCTGCCGCGCGGGAAAAACTTTTCAGCTCGGTGATATCACAGAAAATTTGTAATGTTTCAATTTGCATATTATTTGCAATAGCAGATAAATTTTTGTTCTATGGCGTTTGCGTAAAGATTAAATGTCTGACCCGGGCATACTTTTTGCGGGTTGATGACTTTCAATACGGCTGCCCATTGCTGCGCATCGGGGAAAATTTCAGCCAGCATATTAGGAGAATTTTCAAAGAAAGCGGTCTTGATTTTGTTGTTTTGTTTGTGTGGCAGCAGCCCAAGATACAGCGTATCGCTTTCGATAAGGTCGTTGAAGAAATGAGTGCCTAACGAAACGTCAGCCGACATTTTCTTGTTAAGCATCACTATTTCAACCAGTACGCTAATAGTATTTATTTCAGGATATGACACTGGTATTCCCAGCGATGGAGTGCTTGTGCCCCATCTTCCGGGCCCAAGCAGCATAATTATTTTTCCTCTCTCTGTGTCGATATGACTCAATCTTCCGATAAGCCGTGCGATTTCGTATTTATCCGAAATTTTTAATTTTAAATATTCATCCGGCACAATGTAAATAATCTGGTCGAGCATTTCCTGCCTGCTCTTGCCGATAACAGGGCCCCAGGCTTCAATTAAAAGGTCCTGTGATTTTATTGTTGTTGAGGGGTCTGTGGTCGCTCCTTCGCCTTTCATTTCCAGCGGTCTGCATTGCAGGAGATTTATTTTATGTTCCGTTTCGCTAAGAAAATTTACTGTAAATTCGATATCGACCGGCGTCCCGTAAACATCCTCGACAATCCGCAGCATTTGGCGCATATCTTTTGCGAAGCTTGTTTTCGTCAGGAGTTTTTCGAAAGTTATGGCCCAGCTGAAAAGTTCTTTTTGGCCAAATTGTGCCGCCCGTTTTTCTGTTTCAAGGTCCCTCGATGCGAAAAGTTCAAGCAGTAGATTCTCATCGCCGGATGAAACCACCTGGTAGAATGGTTTTGTAACAAATTCTCTGGCCTCAAGGTCTATGCAATCGACTTTTTGCTGTGAGTATTTTCGAGCCTGGTCGATATTTGGTTCGATTCTTCTTGCAGGGGCGTTTAACGCGATAATTCTGGCGTAATCGTCGTCATTTCTGTCGACCGCCCTTGTGCCCATACCCAAAACGAGTCTTAGCATTCCTGCTTTCGGGTCTATATCTTCACTCCAGGCGTAAGGATTGAATGAAAGAGCGACTCCCGCAGCCTGCGGGAAGAAGTATCTTCCGTGCGGAGCGCCTGAAACTCTCTGGACAAGCAGTCCCATAGGCTCGTCTTTTTCCAGCAGCTCCCATTTTGCGCGGTACATCAGCGCATCTTCGCTCATACTGCTTGCGTAAATTTTTTGCACGGCGCTGATAAATTCTATAAGTCTCTGCTGTCTTGTGCCCTGATTGGCGCAGAAGAAGCTTTCATATTTTCCCGCGAATGCGTTTCCGTAATTATCTTCGAGCAGCGAACTTGAACGGACAATGATGGGGCTTTGGCCGAAGTAATCGAGCATATCGCTGAACTGTTTGATGATATATTCCGGGAAATCGCCCTGCAGAATTCTCTGCCTGCCTTCCGCTGAGCCTTCAAGAAAGTTTTTGCTTGTTCGCTGTTTTTGCCTTAACCACCAGATTTTATTTTTTACAAGATATGTATAAAAAACATCTGAGCCGATAAAAAATGAATCATGTGGTTCGAGCAATTTCTTTAATCTTTCATCCGTTTTCTCAATTATCACCCTTGCCAGCAGCATGCCGACACTTTTTCCTCCTATGAGACCTGTGCCTATCATTCTCTTGCGGGTTTTTATGATGTCGGCGAGGGTGAGAAATTTTCTGGCGATTTTAAGTATCCGTTCGTCGCGCGAAATGACCATCCTGACGAGCTGCTGAAATTTTTTATCAATATCTTTGTTGCTGCAAAGTCCCTTTTCGCGGTCTTTTAAAAGCTGTTCAGCCTCCTGGAATGTTTTTGCCCAGATTCCTAATCTTTCATTTGCAACGTCCAGCTCCAAAGCTCCGACGTTAGAAAGTATTTCAGTAATTGTTCCGCTGTCGCGCACCGGCAGAAATTCATTGTCTTTCCAGAGATGTATCATATTCATTGTGGTTGAATATCTGCCGTCAACTTTCAGAGGATGCACATAAATGTTGTCTTTATATTTATAAACATTGGAGACAATCTGCGCGGTATCCAGTATGGGGCTTGCGGCGTGATAAGAATGGTAATTCCGCAGAAGTGCGAATGTGGTTACAGTCTGGGCGTAATACAGGTAGGGGCATACCTGCATAAAGAAGTTGCCGAGCATCCTGTCATTGCACCACGCCGTCGCAAGTTCGCTCAGACAATCGAATAAGTAATAATGTCCTTTTCCGAACTGGTTTATTACGCTGTGAACTTTTGTGGTAAAAGTTTCAAATCCCTGCTGCGGGTCAAGCTCAATGACATTGGCTCCTTCTTCTTTTGAAACGAAAGGCTTGTGTTTTCCGAATCGGAAATAAACCAGCTCCCAGCCGCTGCCGATGGCGTTTTTACAGTACGGCTCGACGAACGGCCAGAAGTCATCAATGGAATCTATTAGCCAGACGATATTATCTCCCGGCAGAACCTGCTTTATAACCTTGTCAAACCCCGGCAAACCCGTGCTTAATTTTTCATTCGGTTTCATTTTTTGCCCCGCAACAGTTCATTATTTTGGCTCAATAACTCTATTTTTTGTGCCTATTATAAGTATAACTTATAGTATGTATTATATATTAAAATTTGATTTATTGGCTTTTTTAGCGTATTATAAGGCAAATAAAGCTTGTTTCTTGCAATTTAATTAAAACGTATTATTAACAAATTTTATAGCAAATAGCAATAAAAAACCTAATATTTTTATGGAGGTATTCAAATGTCTTCAAAGAAAGTAATTGAAAGCGTTTATGAGCTTGTTCTCAAGCGAAATCCGGGCGAGAGCGAGTTTCATCAGGCCGTCAAGGAAGTGCTTGACAGTCTGGTTACAGTTCTCGACGAGAATCCTCAGTATATTGAGGCTCGGATTCTTGACAGGATTGTTGAGCCTGAAAGAGTGCTGATGTTCAGGGTTCCCTGGGTTGACGATAACGGCAAAGTCCAGGTCAACAGAGGTTTCCGCGTTCAGTTCAGCAGTGCCATAGGCCCATACAAAGGCGGTATTCGTTTTCATCCCAGCGTGTATCTTGGCATTATAAAGTTTTTGGGCTTTGAGCAGGTCTTCAAGAACTCCCTTACCGGCCTGATGATGGGCGGCGGCAAGGGCGGCAGCGATTTTGACCCCAAAGGCAAAAGCGACAACGAAGTTATGCATTTCTGCCAGAGTTTTATGACCGAGCTTTGCAAGCATATCGGCGCTGATACCGATGTGCCTGCCGGCGATATTGGTGTCGGCGGTCGTGAGATTGGCTTTATGTTCGGCCAATATAAGAGAATCCGCAATGAATTCGTCGGCGTTCTTACCGGCAAGGGACTCAACTGGGGCGGCAGTCTCGTAAGGACTGAAGCTACAGGCTACGGCCTTGTTTATATCGTTGATGAATTGCTCAAGGAAAAAGGCGATAGTTTCGATGGCAAGACCGTTGTCGTAAGCGGTTCGGGCAATGTGGCTATTTATGCGGTTGAAAAAGTCCAGCAGCTCGGCGGCAAAGTTGTCGCGATGAGTGATTCCAACGGCTTTATCTATGACCCGCAGGGCATTAAGCTCGATACCGTAAAGCAGCTTAAGGAAGTCGAAAGAAAGAGAATCAAGGAATACACAGCAATTCACAAGAGCGCAAAATACACCGAGGGCTGCGCAGGCATCTGGAACGTAAAGTGCGATATAGCCTTGCCAAGCGCGACTCAGAACGAGCTTGACGCGGCAGGTGCGAAAGCCCTGATAAAGAACGGCTGCAAAGTCGTAGCCGAAGGCGCAAATATGCCGACCACTCCCGATGCGGCTGATTTGCTGATTGAGAATAAGGTCGCATTCCTGCCCGGCAAAGCTGCCAACGCAGGCGGCGTCGCTGTATCGGGTCTTGAAATGGCTCAGAACAGCCAGCGTTATGCCTGGACGTTCGAACGTGCCGATGCTGAACTGAAGAACATTATGGTCAATATCTACAAGAATATTAATGCTGCCGCTGAAAAGTACGGCGCAAAAGGCAATTACATCGTTGGCGCAAACATCGCCGGCTTTGTAAAAGTCGCTGATTCAATGCTCGCTCAGGGCGTTGTATAAAAAAATTAAAAGTAAAATATAAAAAATAAAAATTGTGCAGCGGCCTTTGACCGAACCATTTGGACATTTAACCCCCGGTTTTACCGGGGGTTTTTTTATTGTCCGACCACAGGATTTCTATTACAATTCTACCTATGGCAGAAAAAGGAGATTTAAAGAAGGTTTTTAACCAGCATGTCCAGCTGGAGGATTTTTTTACAGGCTTTGCCGTTCGCCCCGTTAGAGACAAAGCCTTAGGCTTGACGGCCTGCGAAGGGCCTGTCTCTAACGGGGTTAAATCCGACGAACCTGATGTGCTTTATCAATCGCAAGATAACGACGTTATCGCTGAACTTAAACAACTTGCCAAAGAAGTCGATGCCTGTCGTAAATGCGACCTTGGCAATCTTCGTAAAAATTCAGTCCCCGGCGAAGGAAATCCGCACGCTCAAATAGTCTTTGTCGGCGAAGGGCCCGGCGCCGATGAAGATGCCCAGGGCAGACCGTTTGTCGGCAGGTCAGGCCAGCTTTTAGATAAAATCATTGTTGCTATGGGATTAAAGAGAGGCGATGTTTATATCTGTAATATTATAAAATGCAGGCCACCTGAAAATCGCGAGCCGCGTCCGGAAGAGATTATAAGCTGTCTGCCTTATTTAAAGAGACAGCTTTCGCTAATCAGACCCCAAATTATTGTTGCACTCGGAGCGCCTGCCGCAAAGACGCTTTTGGAAACAAATAAGCCCATAGGCCAGCTTCGCGGCAAATTTCAGGATTTCTATTTTGACGATTTTTCGCCTCCGATAAAACTTATGCCGACTTTTCATCCTGCTTACCTGCTTAGGAATTATTCTGATGAAAACCGCCGAAAGGTCTGGGAAGATATGAAAACGGTATTAGCCGAACTCGGCCTGCCCATACCCAAGAAATAAAAAATCAAAAATTAAAAATAAAAATGTCACATATTAAAAATAATATATTTGAAAATCAGTACCCAAATGCTGTTCTTAAAATAGCAAATGAGATTGATCGGCTGACAACGGACAAGAAAGTAAGAAAACGATTTACAAGTTATGTCAATAAGCTGTGTGGAATGGTTGAAGATTATGGCCAAACCCTTCAACCCTATGCCGAAAAGCTCGAAAAAGCAAAAGAAGAGTTAGAGAAAACTAAACTTGCACCAGGCACAACAATTGTGTTGGTAGATGTCTGTCCTCCGCCAAAAGGCTGGGTAAAAATGTCCTACACGGATAATTTTTGGACTAATGTTGATATGGGTGTTATCTATCGTCCAGTTAAGCCAGTGAATCCTTTGCTTTGGTTCGGAATTTCTGGTAATGCTAGCATACAACGCAAACCAGCCGAAGATGAATCGTTAATGTGTGAATATGTGCGGTTGGCAGTTATTCACGATTACGAATTACGGGAACCTACGGATAAGCCGATTTTCTCGAATAAATATATAGGTAAGTGGTTTAAGCGAGACGAATTTCGCAACGATGTCGGGAAATACTATCACTATGCCAATCAACCATCTTATGTAACTGCCGAGGAGAAACTATCACAACTTAATCGTGCTCTTGACCGTGTAAAGGCCGATAAGAAAAAACCTTGGTACAAAAAAACATGGACTTGGATTGTCGGAACAGTGGTATTTTTGGCAGCTTTAACAACGCTCGTTCTTAATATTGATAAAATTAAAGAAAGATTTTTCCTTCAGAAAACACAAATACAAGAGGAAAAAACAGCGAAAATTTTTGCTTATGTGTCTCCGCAAGGGGAAATTTTGAAAAGTAGTAATTTTCCATGGAAAATTAAAAAAACAAAAAATAAAGACGGCAATGTTGTTTACATTATTGATGGTAGACAAGGTGATGCTACTGCAGTATCGGTCTATCCTTATAATTCTACAAAAGATTATACCATAAATAATACATATTCAGGATTAGCAATTGAATTTACTTATCCTGAAGAAAAAATATCTAATTTTAGAATAGATGTAAAATATTAGAAACAAAAAGTGCCATGTAAATTCGTGTTACCAAAAGGGAGAGATAAAATGAAAAAATGCCCTTATTGTTCAGAAGAAATACAGGATGAAGCTATTAAGTGTAGATATTGTGGAGAACGGTTAGAGGCCAACGGCGTTTCATCGGCGTCAGATAGACCTGTTGCAAATATTATAGAGTTGAAATCTGAAAAAGTAATGGGTTTATTGGAATTAAAACCAATAAAATTTATTCTTTTTTCAATTTTGATCGCTATAGGAGTCTGGCTTACTGAGTTTATACTTAATTTATTTTTGGGAAAAGCATCGGAAGGGCTATCTTCTTCTCAACGGCTTGTTGTTGCTTTTATTTTTTGTTTTCCCCTATCCATATTTATAGCGTTGGCTATTTATAAGGTTAGAAAGTCTTGGCTAATGCTGATAATTGCCGCTATTGCACTGATGTTGCTGAGGTTTTTATTCGCAGTCATATTTTTCAATATCATTTTAGCTGGCTACATTGCACTCTACACTTTTGGAGAGGCGATAGTTATATCTTTGATTGCTTTAGGGGTTATTCCACTTTTCAGAATGGCCGATAAAAAATATAGGTTTGCTGAGGTCAGAGATATTAAATATGATGTTGAGTATCCCGAAACGAAAATTAAATATGACATAGGAATTTGCTGTAATTGTGGGAATACAACCAGAATTGCGAAGAAAAATTCTTTGCTTGATTTTCTCCCGAAGAAAGAGTTTCATTTTTGTGACAGTTGCGGAATGTTTTTAAGAAATAATCCTTTCTTTAGTATTTTTTTGGGTTTTTCAGAAAGTATATTTAGTTTACTTTTATTTGTTGGCTTTGCTGCCAGTATAGATACACAGAAACAATCTTCTGTACAAAGCGTAGGGGCGCTATTTTTTCTTTGTGGAGTGCTTGATGGGTTGAGAAGGGGATTTTCAGGAATAAAGGGACTTGTAATGTCTAAGAAATATAAGTAACAATTGCTTACCAGATAATTACAATTATGTGGCATTGCACGAAATTTTTGAAACCGTTATAAAGTGGTATGAATATGTGTAAATTCGTGTTCATTCGTGGTTAATTAATGGCCGTTCAATTTATATTAGGAAGGAGCGGGGCGGGCAAAACGACGCTTTGTATAAAGCAGATTATCGATTGTCTGTTAAATGGACAGAGCGAAAATAATCTTGTCTTTCTTGTGCCGGAGCAGGCTACATATCAGGCTGAAAGGGCAATCCTAAGTAACAGCAAAATAAAAGGTTACAGCAGACTGCATATATTGTCTTTTCAGAGGTTATGTTACCGTATTTTCGGCAAAAATCTTGCCGCAAGGCCGCTCACACAGCAAGCAAGGGATATGATTGTTCATCGTTTGCTTTGTGAAAATGCCGCCAAGCTCAAAGTTTTTTCCTCAGCGGCAGCAAGCACCGGCTCAGCCGTTAGAATTGCGACTGTTTTGGCTGAACTTCAGCAGCAAAGCAAATCGCCTGACGATGTTGATAAACTAATCGAACAGCTTAAAAGCTCTTCAGAATTAACAGCCGGCAAACTCACTGATATTAATCTAATTTATAAACAATATCTTAATTTTGTAGAGGGAAATTTCTTAAATAACGACAATCAATTAAATATCGCCAGAGATTCGGTTGTTCATACGCCATTTTTGAAGGATTGCCAGTTATGGGTCGATGGCTTTGCGGGTTTTACGACTTCGGAATTGCTATTATTGACAGAACTTTTAAAAGTTTCGGCATCGTCAAAGATAGCGTTATGTATTGACCCTGCGGCATTACAGGAGGATTGGGCGGGCATTTTTGAGCCTACGCAAAAAACTTATACAGACCTTTTTTCGCTTATAAAAACGTTAAAGCTGCCAGTTGAAAAACCTGTTATTTTGATCGAATCAAAGCGTTTTAATAGTTCAAAGGCGTTAACTCATCTCGAAAAGAACATTTTCAGTTTTGACTCGGTGCCGCCTGTTTCATCACAGGGAAATATTAAAATTACAGCTTGTGCGAAGACAAGACTTGAGGTCGATTACGTTGCCCGGCAGATTTGTTCTCTTGTCAGGGAACAGGATTTTCGCTGGCGCGATATAGCCGTGATTGCCTCTGATATTGATGAGTATCGCCATTACATACAGGCTGTTTTCAGCGATTTTGATATTCCTTTCTTTATCGACCGCAGAAGAGATTTGCAGCAATACCCGGCAGTGGAATTGATAACCTGCGCACTTAGAATCGCGACTGACAGATTTACTACCCCAGACGCAATAAATTATTTAAAGAGCGATTTAGTGCCTATTAGCAGAGCAGAGGTTGACAAACTTGAAAATTATTGTTTGGCTTTTGGTGTTGAGGGTATTGATTGGCTGAAGACAAGCAAATGGGATTTTGCTCCGGCAAAAGATACTGATTTTAGCAATGAAGAAATCGAAAAAATACGATTAAAGGCGACAGAACATTTATTACAGTTTAGAACTCGACTTCAAATCGCAGGGGCAATTGATGCTGAGAAGTTTTGCGCCGCACTTTTCATCTTTTTAGATAGTTTAAATGTCAGGGGTCAGCTTGCGGAATGGACAAAGGCCGCATTTGAGGCGGAAAGGCTTGATGAGGCTCAATTGCATCAGCAATTTTTCGCTCAGTTTACACAATTGATGGACGATTTTGTTTTTATCTTTAGGAACAGTTCGCTTTCAGCGAAACAATACGCCTCGATAATCGGTTCGGCGTTTAGTCAGATGACGGTAGCTTTAATTCCGCCTGCGATTGACCAGGTTCTTGTCGGCTCGATTGAAAGAAGCCGGCATCCCGATTTGAAGGCTGTTTTTCTTATTGGCGCAACCCAGCAGCAGTTTCCTATTCCGGTTTATTACGATAATATTCTTAACGACAGCGACCGCAAAATTACTTCTGACGCTGGTTTTGAACTATCCCGCACAGGTTCGATGCAGCTTATCGAACGCAGGTATCTTGCTTATATCGCCTTTACTCGTCCGAGCCGTTTTCTATATATTACGTATCCTTTGGCCGATGAGAAGGGTTCTGAAGTCCAGCCCAGTTTTCTCGTCAGCCAGTTAGAAACATTATTTACCGACTTACACGAAGAAAAATATTTCGGCAGCAGCGTTTGTTTAAACAAATCCGATTTGACTGGTCTTTTAGCTTCGAGACTTGGCAGGGATAATTTATTGCCTGCCGATGATATGGACGCGAAATGCAAATGGCTGCTCGATACCGCGATAAAGGATTATGACCTTAGCAAAGTCAGATCAGCGATAGATTATAAGAACATTGCCCGGCTTGATAATCTGCCTGCTCAAGATATTCTTTCCACGAGCGCAACGAAATTAAGGTCTTTCGCAAGCTGTCCTTATCAATATTTCGCGAAACATATCCTGGAGCTCCAGGAAAGACGGGTTTTCGAGTTGGAGCCTTTCAGCCTTGGCCTATTCTTTCACAAGGTTCTCGAATTATTATTTAATCATCTAAGCAGCATCGACCATTATATTTCCGAAGATGACACTGATATGCTCGAAGGGATTGTAGACAATGTGGTCTCGAAACTGCTTATTGAAGATTCATTCCTGAAAAGTTTTAACGCGAGGACAAGGCACAATAGTTTTATTATTCTTTCAGCGGCTCAGATGGTTAAAGATGCGGTTCTGGAATTTTCACAGATTGCTTCCGCCGGCAGTTTTTTGCAAATCGCTGCTGAAACAGGTTTTGGCGATAAATTTTCTTTGCCTGCCATTGAAATAAAACTGGAAAATGACAAAAAACTTCGCATCGAAGGCAAAATCGACAGAATTGATGTGGTTTCACAAGCCGGCGTAAATTATTGCCTGGTTATAGATTATAAAACATCTCAAACCGCGATTAACTGGTCGCTATTTTCTGCCGGTCTTGATTTGCAGCTGCCGATATATCTGCTTGCGGTAAGAAACCAGACTGTTGAAAAATATAAAAATCTCGTTCCTTTGGGCGGATTCTATTTTCATATTCAGGTATTTTCCAAATCAGCGGATTTGGGTGAAATTGAGAAAAAAGTTCGAAAAATTACCTGTGGTGAGCCTTGCCGAACCATTAGAAAACCAAAGGGTATTTTCAACGGCGAATATTTTGTTCTCATAGACAGTAAAACTCAAACCGGCTACAGTCCGTTTTACAGTTTCAGAATAACGCAGAAGGAAAAGCAGTTTGGCATCTATGAAACAAGTTCGCTTTTAACCGGAGAGCATTTTTCAGTCGTTTTGTCTTTTGCTGAAAATAAAATCAAAGAGTTCGGCGGCAGGATACTCTCCGGCGTAATTGATGTAAATCCTTACAAATACGGTAAAAAAGTCGCGTGCACATATTGTCCGTATAAATCGGTTTGCCGGTTTGACTGGCAGATAAACGATTATGCGCAGGTTACGGAAGTTTCAAAAACGGAATTTTTTCAGGCAGTTGAATGAACTGGACTAAAGGTCAAAAACAGGCAATCGAATCGCCCGGCGGCGATATAACCGTTGCCGCCTCGGCAGGCACGGGTAAAACGACCGTTCTTTCACAGCGGGCGGTCAGAATATTGAGCCTGTCTGATTTATGTCCTGAGATTAGCGATATTCTCGTTTTGACGTTTACCGATGCGGCCGCCGGCGAAATGAAACAGCGGATAGCACAGAGGTTGCGCGATGTCGCCTGTCAGACAAAAGATGCTCATCTTCGCAAACAATTGCTTATGCTCGACAGCGCCGACATAAGCACCGTTCATTCTTTCTGCAAACGTGTTATTAGTCAGCATTTTCATCGTCTCGGCCTCGACCCATCTTTCAGGGTAATGGACGCCGACGAAAGCAAACTTATAAAAGCCGAAATTCTTCAGCAGGTTATCGAAGATGCCTGGCAGGATTCTTCTCTTTCGCAGGGTATGCAGCAGCTTCTGCGGGGCAGGGCGGTATCGAATCCCGCGAGCAATTTCCTGAACTGTATTATCGACATTAGCGATTTTCTCGATACGGTTGTTTCCCGCCAAAACTGGTATGACAGGGCGATTGTCTTAAATGGTGCGTTTCTTGCCGCTTCCTGTGACGCTGTTAAAAATCAAGAGCAGATTGTTCTCGATAAGCTGCGGACTTTAAAAGAGCAGTTTGAATGGTCGTTGAAACTTGACGAAAAAATCACCAATGGCCATTGGAAACATCAGATAGAAGGGCAGTGCCTGGCGGCAATTTTATTGGCGATTGATTTTCTGGAAAAAGATAATTTCAAGTCTTTTACGGAACTGCTGAATAGTTTTGAGGGTTTTAGGTGGGATGATAAACCGAAGGGTTTTGATGATGAAAAAAAGGAACTTGTTTTATCTTCTGCGAAAAAAGCGATTAAAGATTTTAAATATTTTTCATCATTTGCAATTTTGAATCCTGATTATGCTCGTCTCGTTGCAGGCGCCTGTTCTGTCCAGACAAAGGTTTTGATTGAGCTTGTCAAAAGATTTGACCGTGCCTATCAGGCCGCAAAACAGGAGCTTGGCTGTGTGGATTTCGCCGACCTTGAACGGTATATGCTGAAGCTGCTGTCCGAAGACGGCGATGTTGATACCGGCAAACCATCTGATATCGCGCTGCAGCTGCAGAAAAAGTATAAATATATTTTTGTTGACGAGTATCAGGATATAAATCCTGTTCAGCAAAAGATAATCGACCTTCTTTCCGGCAGCGCAAAGGTTTTTGTTGTCGGCGATGTCAAGCAAAGTATTTATGCCTGGCGTGGGGCGGACTGCGGCTTGTTTATAGAACGTCTCGGCAAAGCCGGAATTGACGAGTCGAAATCCCGTGTCGATTTGAATGAAAATTTCCGCTCAAGACCGGGCATTCTGAATTTCGTCAATGAAGTTTTTTCCCGGATTATGACTGCCTCTGTCGCGGCGGTAGATTACGATGAAAATGCCGCTTTAAAGCCTTTTAATGCTTTATCGGCGGGGGCTGAAAATAAGGCTGATGTGGAACTGGTTATCGTTGACGACGACCCCGCCGAAGAACGGCAGGGCGACGATGAGGAGAATGACGAAACTGGTCTTGTTTCTTCGGAGGCAATTAATCGCAGGGCTCTTGTCGTTGCCCAGCGGATAAAACAGCTTGTGGAAATTGAAAAATTTCAGGTCTATGACAAAAAAAGCGATTTTTTTCGTCCCTGCCGCTGGGCCGATTTCGTAATTTTGACGCGGGCTTTTGAGCAGCGCGCAAATAATTATGTCCAGATACTCCGCTCGGCAAATATACCGGTTGTCAGCGACAGTTCCGCCGGCTATTTTGCGACTACCGAAATTAACGATATGCTTTCGTTGTTACAGATATTGGATAATCCCAGACAGGACATTTCTCTTGCTTCTGTTTTACGAAGTCCGATTTTTGGTCTTTCTGATACGGAACTTGCGAAGATAAAGTCTTGTCAGAAGAGTGAGTCTGATTTTTATTCTCTGCTTGAATCTGTCGCGGCAAAAGCGGGCGATAAAAATCTGCAAAAGAAAATTTCTGATATTTTACAGCGGCTTGATAATTGGCGTACCTTTGCACGCCGCGGTTCTCTTGCCGATTTAATCTGGCAGGTTTTCTCTGAAACCGATTATTTATCTTTTGTTTCCGCTCTGCCCGGCGGTTCTCAGCGAAGAGCGAATTTGCTTAAGCTTCATCATCGTGCGATACAATTTGAAAAATTCGCTTCCAGCCTTAATGTAATTTCTCTTTCGCGGTTTGTCAGTTTTCTGCAGAAACTTCTCGACTCCGGCGGCGACTGGGCCCCGGCCGAGCCGGACAGTTCCGCCGCAAATGCCGTAAGGATAATGAGCATCCACAAAAGCAAAGGTCTGGAATTTCCGATAGTGGTTCTCGCGGAAACCAATAGAGAATTTCGATTTGGCTCTCATGCCGGCGATTGTATTACAGATGGCGGAGCGACAATTGGCCTTAAGATAATTGATGAAACAAGCGGCACAAAATTACCTTCACTGGCCTGGCAGGTAATCAAAGATAAACAAAGGAGACAAAATCTTGCGGAGGAAATGAGAATTTTGTATGTAGCGATGACGCGAGCAAAAGACAAATTGATTATTACAGGCGCGGCCGAATCTAAAAATTGTGTTCGATTATTAAACAATACAGCACTTTGTGATTCTGAAAAATTGCCCTCATTCCTGATAGAAGACGCGAAAAGCGAGCTTGACTGGATTTTGCTGGCTCTTGGCAGGTATAGAAAATTGACGGAACATTTTAAACCGCTGGTGGAAGTTGATTGCAGGAATGATAATCTGTTCGATTTGAAGATATACAGGTCCGATGAAATTTTGCAGATTGAAAGAAAGTTTCTGAAAAAGCATCCGGCCTCCAGATACGAAGAAATAAAATTGTCTTTGCCGGATAAGGCTCTGTTTGAGAATATCGCGAAAAATTTAAACTGGCAGTATCCATATAAAAAAATTGCTCCAATAAAAGCAAAACAAACCGTCACATCTCTTGTGCACCAGGCCGAGCAATTTGCCGAAGCAGATTACAGTTTTGCATTCGAAACTTTTGAAAAACTTACCGACAGAACTGACAGTCTCGTCATCGGCAGTGCGACTCATCTTGTAATGCAGAGCATTGATTTAAAAAATGTTGTGAACGAAAGCACAATTATTCGTACCGTAACTGCTTTACTTAAAAAGGGTTGCATAACAAAACAGGCGGCGGGGGAAATTAATATTTCAGCTGTTCTGAAGTTCTTTGATAGCGATTTAGGCAACCTGGTGCTTGATAATAGAAACACAGTGATGAGAGAATGGCCGTTTACTTATGCAGCGCCGCTGACAGATTTATATCCCGATTTGAAAAATTGCGGTGATGAGAAAGTTATCATTCAGGGTATTGTTGATATGCTGGTTAAAACGCCGGCTGGAATTATAATAATTGATTTTAAAACCGACCATATCAGCTCTTCGCAGGTGCAGCAGAGGAGCGAACATTATGCGCCGCAGTTAAAATGGTATTGCAAAGCGGCAGGGGAAATTTTAAATGTCAAAACTATATCTGGGTATTTATATTTTCTTTCACCCGCCGTATCGGTAAAAATCTGACCGTTATTCATTTGGTTCAATATGAATAACGATATTTACCGGCTGAGGAATTTGCCGATGCATCTCATCTTCGAGCGATTCTGCAACTGCGTGTGCCTCTCTTATTGACAGTGTCGGTTCGACAAGGATATGAAAATCCATAAACAATTCTCTGCCGACAACTCTTGTTCTGAGTTTATGCCAGTTTTGGATTTGCGGCTGTGAAGAAATAATTTGTTTTATTTGTTGTTTTGTATTTTCATCGACGGCCCTTGCCGTAAATTGTCCGAGCGATTCGCCTAATATTTTGGCAGCCACCCAGATAATCATCAATCCCACAACAATAGTGGCTATCTGGTCTGCGTAAGAAAGGCCGAACATTGATGATACCGCTCCTATTGCCACTGCCAGCGAACTTAGCGCATCTGAGCGATGGTCCCACGCATTGGCGTAAAGCATTGAGCTGGATAGTTTTATAGCCACCCTTTTTGTAATGACAAAAGAGTACTCCTTGAGAATGATTGCTATTATGGCGACCGTCAGGACCGGATAGCCTATTTTTGTGATTTTATGTTCTATAATGCTCATTATTGCTTTATAGACCATAAACCCGCCGGCACCGGCCAGCGGAATGGCGGTTAATACTGTTATAAAATTTTCAGCCCAGCCGTGTCCGTATGGATGGTCTTCATCGGGTTCTTTTCTGCTTATACGGACTCCGAGAATAATTGCAAAATCCGTTAAGAGATCTGAAAGGGAGTGAAATCCATCGGCTATCATCGCCATTGATGACACGATAAAACCCGTGATAATTTTAGCTATTACGAGAGTAATATTAATAATTATCCCCAGCCATGTAACCTTTATGATTTGGTCGAATGCCTCGTTGTTTTTTTGCTGTTTGGACATTTATCTGCCTTTTACCCGCCTCAGGCGGGCCGGCTTAATTGTCAGTCCGTAATTTTTTCTATTATGGCTGTAATTTTATCCAGATTAGTTTGCGACTTGGCATCTTCTTTGAATTCTGCAATCAGTCTCATTACAGGTTCTGTGTTGCTTGCTCGCAGGTGAATCCAGCCGCCGGCGAAATCAAATCTGCATCCATCGCTTTCATCGACCTTAGCCTTTTTGAATGTCTTTTTTGCCTGTGCGATTATTTTGTCGGCCTGTTTTTTGTTGGCGGTAAATTTCTGTTTCGTCATCTCATAAGCAGGTATTTCCTCGACGAGCTGACTGATTTTTTTGCCTGTCTCTGCGCAAAGCTGCAGAATAATCGCCATCCCGATAAGGCTGTCCCGTATAGGACCGATCCGCAGATCTATAACTCCGCCGTTGCCTTCGCCTCCGATTACGCAATTGTTTTTTATCATTGCCTGTGCCACATTCACTTCGCCGACGGGTGTTCGTATAACTTCGCACCCGGCTTCCTGTGCAATATCGTCAATCATACGCGAGCTTGAAAGATTTGTCGCTACCGGGCCTTTTTTATGAGTGAGAATGTATTTTGCAGCAAGAGCAAGCGTGTATTCTTCGCCGATATATCTGCCTTTTTCATCGACGATAGCTAATCTGTCGCCGTCCGGGTCCTGTGCGAAACCGATATCCGCCCTGGTTTTTTTAACGGCATCGCAAAGCTGTTCCAGGTTCTCGGCAAGGGGTTCCGGATTGTGTGCGAATATGCCCGTAGGCGGGTCGTTAATTGCCGTAAACTGGCAGCCGAGAATAGAAAGCAGTTTTTTCGCAGGTCTTCCCCCGGCTCCGTTTATGCTGTCGAGCACCACTTTGAATCTTTTTGGAGCTATCAGGTTTTTACTTGCGCAGGAAAGTACTCTTTTGAGATGAACCGAATCGCCGCCGGTGTTTATTGCGATCTTGCCGCACTCTCTGGAGGAGACGAAACTGAAGTCGCCTTTGGAGAAAATGGTTTTTATTTTTTCAGCCATTCCCACGGGCGGTGCGATTCCCTTGCTTGTGAGCAGCTTGATTCCATTATATTCGACCGGGTTGTGTGAGGCGGTGATAACCACGCCGCCGTCGCATTCGAGATGCCTGAGCATAACTCCCACGGTCGGAGTGGTTACTATTCCCACATCGGTTACGTCCACGCCGACAGAGCACAATCCTGCCGCTATGGCCGACTTGAGCATATCTCTTGAGGGCCTGGTGTCTGTGCCGATGGCGACGGAGAGTTTCTTTTTGCCTTTTGAACTTTTGAGAAATGTTCCGAGGGCGCAGCCGTAATTCGCAGCCGTTAATGCGTTTAGATTTTCACCGACAATACCCCTCATTCCGCTGATTGAGATAATTAAATCCTGTGCCATTTTTAACCCTTACCCTTTTCTTTTTTATTTATATTTGTCTTGTCTTTTCAAGCACATCCTTAAGCCGCGAGACAACCGTTTTAACCTGTTCGTCCTTGAGCAGCAGTATTTCCTGTAGCGCTTCTCCGATATATGGCAGGTATGTTTCGATATAGCCCCTTTTCACCATTTCCTGCCTGATGCGTCTTTGCCTCCGCAGATACATTCCCAGTTTACGTCCGCACTCCTGGATGGCAAGCTTGATTTCTCTTATTATTTCCGGATAGTGAGCGATAGCTTCTTTGCTTTCCGATGTAAAAGGCACCCATACCGATGCGATATGAACCAGCAGAATTACCGATCCCATCGGCAAGCCTCCTTTTGATTGTGAAAGTCCGTAATTTCGCCAGTTTGTTTCGACATTGGCTTTATATATCGCGCACGCTCCCTGCTGATAGAGCAGGGGCACGCGGTTTGCGAACCGTTTAAGTTCCATTTGCGGCTGTTTATCGGGGTCGCCTGCGGTGAGCTTTGCCGAACCGTCATTTCCGTTATCCTGTTCGCTTTTGAATCCGTAAGCAATTGCTGCTTCGATAAGAAACGGATTTCCCCGGTAAACGGTTGGTCTTCTTGTGCACGCTGCGTAAAATTCGGCATCTACCGTTCTTTTCATTCCCTGCTCAAGTTCATTTTCCCCGATTGGTCCGATGCAGTTCACCGGCGGCGCCATTATCCTTGTTTCGTTTATAGCGGTGTGCAGCAGTTCCGCTTCTTTTATGGTTAAACTTACCGGCCTGCTGTTTGCAGAGAGTTTTGCCTTTTTGCATATTTCGCCGGCAAGTCTTGAACTTACACGCGAAAAATCCTGATGCAGAAATGCCGAGAGCCGCTTTGCGTTGCTTTCTCCTGCCATTTTGTAAAGCAGTCCCAGCTCAACGCCGTATGGATGCGGCTTAATCTCAACAGGTATAAACGGCATTTTTTTTATCTGGCGCTGGTATTTATGTGTTTCGCCGTCCGGTGCGTTATAAATTATTGTCGTATGCGGATTCGCCATCGCCGTCTGGGCAATATAGTCATCGACAGATTGTTTCCCTTTCTGGTATTTTCCCTCGATTGTTATTGTTACCTGTGTCCCTGTAGGCAGCTCGAAATCGCAGGCTTCATCGAGCACGACAAGCGGTTTATTTTTGCTCGTGTCGATTTGCACGTGATAATGCGATGCTTTTTTTCTCTTGTCTGTTCTCGAAATTATTTGAACAGGCTCGCCTGTGGTTAATAAGCCGTACATTCCCGCTGCCGATATACCGATGCCTTGCTGGCCTCTGGACATCTTTAGACTGTGGAATTTACTGCCGTAAAGCAGTTTTGCGAAGATATTTGGAATCTGTTTATCGACTATTCCCGGCCCGTTGTCTCTGACTATCAGTGTGAATTTCTTTTCAGAAATCTGTTTTATTGTGACGGTTACATCCGGCAGAATATGTGCTTCTTCGCAGGCATCTAAAGAATTATCTACCGCTTCTTTTACAGCCGTCAGCAGGGCTTTTCTCGAATTGTCGAATCCTAAAAGGTGTCTATTTTTGGCGAAGAATTCGCTTACGCTGATATCTCGCTGCTTTGCCGCCATAGATTCAGCGGTCGCTGCAGCAGCAGTTTTCACCCGCGTTTTATTGGTATTACTCCTTGCTGTTTTTTTATCTGCCTTCACGATTTCTTCTGGTTCTTCTACGGCCGTTTGGGTTTCGCTGTTACCGTCAAAGTCAAAACTCATCTGGTTCTTTTTGTCTATTTTCTCTGTTATCATATTTTGCCCGCCACAAATGGCGGAATTAAGTAAGGCCGCCGATAAATCAGCGGCCTTACACTGTATTTTTAATCGAGTTTACACAGGTAAACTTCGTTCACAAAATCAAGGTCCGCTATTTCCTTCATTGTCTTGTCATTCGGTCTTGCGTCAAGACTGACTGCCAATACCGCCTTCTTTTCCGCGGCTTTTTGACCTACGCCCATAGTCTGGATATTGATTCCGCCTTTGCCCAGGACGGTTCCTACTGCTCCGATAACGCCGGGCTTGTCGTCGTTGAAGATAATCATTATGTTATCGGCGGGCGTAAGTTCTACATCAAAGCCGTTGATTTCAATAATTCGCATTATTTTATCATTGAAAACTGTCCCTGTAAAGGTGCAGGTTCCTTTTGCCGTTGTTACTTTGGCGCCGAATCCCGATGCGACGTTCTTTGCCTCTGGATTTTTTATTACGTCGATACTGATGCCTTTTTCCTTTGCCAGTGCCGATGCGTTTACCATATTAACGGGGTCTTCGGAATATGGCTGAAGCAGGCCAATCTGGAATGAAGATGTTATCAAACCGACGCTGTGTTCTGCAATAGCGCCTCGGTATTGCAGTTCGGCCTTCTTTATTTGTCCGCCTGCCATAGTGCTTACAAGCGTTCCGATTTTTTTCGCCAGTGTCGCGTATGCGGTTACAACAGGTGGCGTTGCTCCGCCGGTAGATGGTGCGTTAACTGCGTTTTTGATTACTCCGGTTTTCAGGTAATCGGCCAGAATTTGTGCTGCCTCGACTGCCACTTCAATTTGTGCTTCTACTGTGCTTGCTCCGAGATGCGGCGTAACAAGACAATTTGCGATTTTTTCATATCTCTTGTTATTCACCGGCGGCTCTTCTGTAAATACGTCGAGTGCCGCCGCTGCGATGGTCTTTTGCTCTAATGCGTCATACAGTGCATCTTCGTTGATAATTCCGCCTCTGGCGCAGTTTACTATTCTTGTCGTCGGCTTCATCATTTTAAGCTGTGCTTCGCCTATCATATTGAGCGTTTGTGCGTTTTTCGGAACGTGCACAGTGATATAATCGGCCTCTTTGAAGATTCTTTCGAGATTATCGGTAATTTCCATTCCAAGTTTCTCTGCGTCCGGCGGTGTTGCAATTGGGTCGCAGCCTAATAGTTTCATATTGAAACCCGTTGCCATTTTGGCCACAGCCATTCCGATTCGTCCCAGTCCGATTATGCCGAGGGTCTTGTTATTTAATTGATTGCCCATATAGCTCTTTTTGTCCCATACGCCGTTTTTCATGCTGGTGCTTGCCGGTGCGACGTGTCTGCACATCGCCAGCAGCAGTGCCATTGTATGTTCTGCCGCGCTCATCGTATTTCCGCCAGGCGTATTCATCACGAGTATGCCTTTTTTCGTTGCTGCAGGAACATCTATATTATCGACGCCGGCGCCTGCGCGTGCTATGCCTCGCAGTTTGCCGGGATTTTCGAGAACCTTCGCTGTTACCTTTGTTTCGCTTCTAACGATAAGTCCGTCGTATTGGCCGATGATGGAAATAAGTTCTTCCGGACTGATGCCGGTTTTGACCACCGGTTCAACATCTTTCATCGACTTTAGAAGTTCAATTCCTTCTTTTGCCAGCTTGTCGGTAATGAGAATCTTAATCATCTTTCTTTGCTCCTTTTAAATTGGTTACCACGTATAAAAATCGAGTTCTTTTTGTTCTTCCGCGATACGGAAAAGAGGTTTTTTACAATTATAAAAGTATCTCGAGACGCAGTGAGCGGTAGCTCCGGACAATCTTTCCACGGCGGATTTTACGGTTCCTTTTTCAGCCTCGAAGCCGACCGTAATTTCGCGGCAGTTATTGTTTGCGTCCTGCGGCCACATCTTGTCGCCTTTGGCGTCGAACAAACAGCTTTTCGTAATTATCAATCCGTTGTAAAAGTCTCTTTCAGCAAAGGTACTCAACTCGAAGTCCATTATCTGAACGGCCAGTATGTACTGTGCGTTGAGTTTTGAAGCGATTTCAAACGGGTCGTCCTTTTTATCATCCGGCAGACCCATTCGGAATTTCAGAACATCCATATATGGCGTCAATCGTTCTTTTTTTATTTCAGCCTTTTCTTCAAGTGCTGTATTGAAGGCGTCCGTAAGCGAAACCCGCAGGTCCATTGGTGTTTTTATCCACGCCGGCTGGCTGACGACAACGACGATTTTGCCTTCCGTCTCGGCCAGCTTGAATTCTGCCGGCTTTACCTTTTCGGATTCCGGTTCACTCGAAAGAGCTCCTCCAATGCCGCCTATGGAGCCGCATCCTGTCCAGAACGCTGCTGTTGCAGCGATGCCGACTGTGATTAGAATATTTTTTATTTTCACAAACATTTTATCGCATTTGAGCTAAAGCTCTGGCTAATGTTACCGCCCAGCCGGCGGCGAGGATTGTTATAATCGTCAGCAGTATGTGTTTTAACTGCCACAATCTCACCGGCGGCAGAAAGGAGAAGTTTACTCCCGACGCCGCGCTAAGTAAAGAGAAAAATGCCGTCCAGGCAAGGATTAGACAAAATGCCGCAGCCCCGGGCTGGACATAAAAAGCTTTTATAATTTTGCCATCCATAAAAGCGTTTATTGCCCTCGTCCAACCGCACGTCGGGCAGGGCAGGCCGAAATTCCTTTCAAATGCGCACCCGCCTCCGGGCCCTAAATTCAATAAACCTGCTTTAACAACGTAAAAAAGCACAAAGATAAAGACTATCATCACAAAAACCGCAAGAAATGTGATTCGGTCCTGCTTTGTGGACTTATAAAACCAACTTGTGGTGAGCTTGCCTGCCCTGAACCTGCTGAATGGGTCGAACCATTTTGACTTGTTTGTCATTCTGTATTCCGTTATTATGATTTGGACTATTATATAGTTAAAAAAAGAGTTTTCAAATGCTCGATAATAAGGATTTAAGTTTTTTGTTGGAAACAGCCGTAGTTGCCGCTCGTCTTGCGGGCCAGCGCGCTATGGAGGAGATAAACTACACAAAGTCTTTCCCCAAAAGCGACTCCGAGCTTGTTACCGATGCCGACACACATTGTCAGCAGATTATAATTGATACCATAAAGCAAAATTACAGCGACCACGGCATCATAGCCGAGGAAGGCAAACCCGGCTCTATTTTCAAACAGCCTCCCCGCGGCGGTCAGGATATCTGGTGGGTGATTGACCCTATCGACGGCACAAATAATTTTGCGCATAAAATTTTGAGCTTCGCCGTCAGTATAGGACTGATAAGCGATGGTAAGCCTGTGCTCGGCGTAATCTATGACCCCGCGACTGATTCGATGTTCACCGCCGCGGGCGATTCACCGCCCCAGTATAATACTAGGAGAATTGAAGCAAGTCAGAGCGACCTTACTGTTTTTGAAACCATCGGCGTTGAAAGTTTATATACCGATGGTGTTCCGAACTGGCTCGCTTTTCTTTTGAAAACTTTGCGATGCAGAAGTCTCGGCACAACGGCTTTGCACCTTGCTTATGTCGCCAAGGGTTCCTTTGTTGCCGCCATAATAGACAAGCCCAAACTTTGGGACATTGCGGCAGGGGCGTTTTTAGCCCAGTCCGCCGGCGCGATTGTCAGCGATTGGAAAGGCAAACCTCTTTGGCCTATTGATATGAACAATTACACCGGCCAGCCTATAGCAACCCTCGCCGCCAACAAAAAAACCCACAAAAAACTGATTGATATTATTAATCACTGATTTCGTGGATTTCGAAGGATTTTCTTTGTTTCCTCATCACTTTGTCGGAACATTCTGGCACGGCGCCCATTTGGCCTGCCACGCAGGATACTCATCCAGAACCTTCTGAGGTTCGTAAGTGTAATACGTATAACCGCTGCGTCTTTCTCTGTCCACTTCTGCTAAGGAGTAAAGAGGCATACCTCGCCTGTCGGCAAACAGCGGCTTGTGTGTTCCAAGTTCATAAAACCGCGCCCATATTGGCCGTGCTGATTTGTCTTTGACCACTTTTCTGTCTATTTTTGAAACCCTCAATGGATATTTGACCTCAGGAGCATTAACTTCTTCAACTCTGATTCCAAAAGTTTTCGATTCTTCAAACCATTTTACAGCACTTTGTATTGAATTGATAATTTCCTTGCCGGGCTTGTCTATGCTCATTAAAAAAAGAATGATATTTGCGCCCTCATCGTTGCAGATGCTCGGCAGTTCATAAGCCCTTCCCGTAGCGGGACGCAAATCGTTTTCATCGTGCTGCTGGCACCAGCCTGTTAATTTTCCGTTATCAATTATCTGGCATTTGAGTATGCAGGCTAATCCTTTGTCAAAAGCAATTTTGATTTTTTCGCGGCGGGTTTTATCGACGAAAGAATAAAAGGGCTTGTTATCTATTATGTCCTTTAGCATTATCATTACGCCGGTCATAGCGTCGTCGTTGAACGTAATATGTCTGCTGTAGTTATCTTCCAAAGGATAAAACTGCGGCCAGCCGCCGTTGGGGTATTGCGCCGAAAGTGTAAAATCTATTCCGCGAAGAGCCGCATCTTTATATCTTTTAACTTTGGTAATTTCATAAGCCTTTGCCAGATATTCTATATGTGTATAAGTCGTGTGGTTGTCGAATGTTGTATGAAAAAGACTTTTTGCCTTAAGAATCTTGGCCTTTTCTTCTTTGGTTAATTTGGCCAGCATATCGTAATTTTTGGGCCAGCCGCCGTTGTTTCTCTGGTAGAGAAGAATATTGTCGGCGATTTCTTTTATTTGTGTCGGCCTGTAGCAGGGCTTGTTCGGTTCAGGATTGATTATATTAGCTGCCTCATAGATGTCATACCAATGATGCCTGCTGTCGTTAAAGTCGGATGTGTCTATTTTGTATTCTTTATTGGCCGGCTTATTCTTCGCAGGACAAGCCCCGCATAAAAATAACGATGAGGATAATATCGCTACTACAATTATCTTTTTATTCATCATAAGACCCCTTTTTTATACCTGCCTGCTTATTTGTTCGAATAGGCGGATTCCATAAATCTTCAATCTTCAATTTTAAATCTTCAATTTTTTCCCTGCGTCCATTTTTTCTGCCACGCAGGATACGCATCTAAAGCCTGCTGCGGGTCGTAAGTGTACCAGCCGTAAGCACGGCGTTCTCTGTCCACTTCCGCCATAGAGTAAAACCGCTGGCTTTGTCTGTTGCTGAACAGCGGCTTTTCTGTCCCAAGTTCATAAAACCGCGCCCATATCGGCGGTGCGTTCTGGTCTTCGACCACCTTTTTATCCGTTGTTAAAAGTCTCAATGGAGTCTGAAATGGTGGGGTATTAAATTCTTCAACCCTGATTCCCATAATTTTAGAATCATCAATCCATTTTATTGCCGCCTGTACTGAATTAACAACTTCTTTACTGGGTTTGTCTATGCTCATTAAGAAAAGAATGACCCACGTGCCCTCTCTATTGCAAATACTCGGCAGTTCATAAGCCCTTGCCTTGGCGGGGAGCAAACTGTTCGCGTCGTGCTGCTGGCACCACCCTGTTAATTTCCCGTTCTCTTTTATTTGGCATTTGAGTATGCAGTCTAATCCTTTGTCAAAAGCAATTTTGATTTTCTCACGGCGTCCTTTATCGACAAACGAATAATAAGGCTTATCTTCTATTATATCTTTGAACATTTTCATAACGCCCGTCATAGCATCGTCGTTGAACGTAATGCATCTGCTGTAGTTTTTTAGCAGCGGATAATATTGCGGCCACCCGCCGTTGGGGTATTGAGCTGAAAGAACGAAATCAATTCCTCGCAAAGCCGCGTCTTTATATCTTTCATCTTTGATAATTTGATAAACCTTTGCTAAATATTTTATATGCGAATATGTCGTGCAGTTATCGAATGTCGTATAAAGTTCTGGTTTTGCCGCGATAACTTTTTCTGTTTGTTCTTTGGTTAATATCGCCCGCATATCGTAATTCTTCGGCCAGCCGCCGTTATCTCTCTGGTAAAGAAGAACATTATCTGCGATTTCTTTTGTTTGTGTCGGCTTATAGCGGGGCTTGTTCGGCTCGAAATTAATTACGTTTTTCGCCTCGTAAATATCGTACCAGTGGTGCGCGCTGTTATAAAAATCGTTTGTATCTATCTCGTTTTCTTTATTCTCCGGCTTAATTTCTGCGTAGGAAATACTGCAGAAAACCGCCAATAACAATAATACCGTCAGTGCAATTCGTTTTTTATTCATTATCAAACCCTTTCAGCGTTTGCGGAAATTATAACTTTAATTGTTTAAAAACTCAAATGAAATTGCCTTGCTTCCGGTGAAAGAATAATAAAAAGCCGGCGAACGCCTATCCGCCGGCTGAATAACTTTTCTACGATTTGATTTTTACTTTTTCTCGGCCTCTCCGTTGGGATCGTTAGGCTCGCCGCCAACTGCGTTAGGTTCACCGGGGATCGCGATTGTTGCATTAGGATCCGCTTGTGGTGCGGCTGATTGTTCAATTTTTTCGATTTTTTCAAACTTGACTAATGCGATACTGCTTTGTTTATCGGCGGAAATATGGCCGATTAATCCTACTTTTTGTTCATAGTAGTCTGTCAGGTTGGCCTCTGCTATTTCGCCGACCGCCTCTGCATAGCAGATTGGCTTATTGTTATCGTCGATAATCAGATATCGCTGTCCGCCCGGCTGGTCTTGATAGACTAATGATTGTCTGAAGGTTCCGACAATGGCGTATTTGCTTGTATCTGCGAGGGTTTTCTTTTTATCCTGATTGGCCTTTTCGATTTCTGTCAGTTTCTGGTCTAACTCTGTCTTTTGCCCTTCGACTATTGTCTTGGATTCTTTTGCCAGTTCGCAGCGTTCGACGTTTCTAATCAGGTATTTTGCGTATTGCCCCGCTTTTCCGCTATTGGGGTCATTCATCAGGGCTGTCAGTTCAGCCTTTATTTTGGAAAAGTCTTGTGTATCGAGTGGTTTTGTTTTTTCGGTTTCGAATTGTTTTTCGAGCGTATAGTATTGTTCGAGTTCTCGGCTCGTCTCTTTGATTTGTTCCTTGATTAGTTCCGGCTTTCCGCTTGTGTTTGCATCGGCTGCGGTTTGTGGAATCTTTACATCTATTTCATCTGCGCTCCGGATGAATTTGACATATTGACTTGTCGTCCACAGCGTAGAACCTTCAGGCGCCGCTATTTTGTAATAATCGCCGACTGCTTCGCCGATGATACGCACTTTTTGACCGGTTGACATGTTTATCTGAACGCTGTCCGACCGCATAGGCTCTAATTCATCCGACCCTGCATATACGCGGACATTATCTCCGTTTACAACCCCGACGCCGGGATTATTAGGGTCTGTTTCAACATATTGTTTAAAAATCCACGAAAAGCTTCCCGGCGGCGGAAGTATCTGCGCCCAGCTGTATTTCTGGCCCACGACAACAACCCTCGCAGGCGAGCTGATTTTTCCGCAACTGTAAAAGTTCATCCCCGGCCCGGAACGAAGATTTACCGCATCGCCGAGGATTTCGCCGACAAAGGGAAGTTTGACAGCGTTCGCCTCGACCGCAGGCTCGTTGGGCTGGCCGAATGCGGCCGGCTTTAACTCCGCCTGTGCAACTGCAAATAAACCGATAACTATTATTGCCGATAACAAGATAATTTTTCTGGATTTCATATTCCGTCCTTTCCTGATGGTTCAATCCATTCCGCTATAGGCGGACAAGTTCCCCCTAATTATCGCAATAGCTGTTTCATTGTCAAGAAAATAGGATATAGGATATTGGACTTAAAAAGTAGATTATTATGGGTATTTGATAGGTGTAAAAGAAGCTTTGACAAAGAGATAAAAAGCGTAGAGAATAGGGGGAAAATCTATCTGGAAAAAATCGCAAAGGCATTAAAAGTCAGTAATAAAGAATTATTCTAAAATCATGATAGCAATCAATGAAAAAAATAGATTGGCTAGACCATTTCTCAAATGGGCTGGAGGAAAAACACAACTTCTTGACGAGATTGAAAAACGTTTGCCTAGCAGTCTTTCGACAGGAGAGATTACAACTTATATCGAACCTTTTGTTGGCGGCGGTGCTGTGTTTTTCCATATAGCACAAAATTACCCTAACATAAAAGAATTTTATCTATACGATATTAACGACGATCTTGTGAAGTGCTATAATGTTGTAAAAACAAATGTTCGTGCTTTAATCAGAGAACTTAATAAGCTTACAAAAGAATTTTTGCCGTTAAATGAGGAACTCAGAAGAGAGTTTTATCGCCAAATTCGTAGTGAATTTAATCGAACTAAACATAAAAGCAGCATAAAATCATCTGCAAAACTAATTTTTCTCAACAAGACCTGTTTCAATGGACTTTACAGGGTTAACAGTAAAAACGAGTTTAACGTTCCTTTTGGAGATTATAAAAATCCTAAAATTTGCAATGAAAGAAACCTTTTGGCAGTTTCGGAAGTTTTGCAGAAAGCGAAAATTATTTGCGGTGATTTTACAAAAAGCAAAAAATATATAAGCAAAAATACTTTTGTGTACTTAGACCCTCCTTATCGTCCACTGAATGGCACGGCAAATTTTACCTCATATTCAAAAGATAGTTTCTCTGAAGATGACCAGATAAGACTGGCAGACTTCTGCAAAGAAATCAAACAAATTGGAGCAAAATTTCTTTTAAGCAATTCCGATCCTAAAAATGAAAATTTAGCAGATCGTTTCTTTGAAGATAATTTTAGAGGTTTTACTATCAGTCAAGTGAAAGCAAGCAGGCTAATTAATTGTAAAGCCATAGGGCGCGGCGCAATAAATGAATTAATAATTACAAACTAAATGTGTATATGATTGGTGTTTTATGAATTACGCAGAAATGGTTAAGAGGAGAATTGATTGTAAAAATTCACAAGAAGTTTTTGAATACTTAATCCGCTCATTAAAGGACACAATAACAAATTGGGATTTTTTTGTTAATTGGGCCAAAGTATTCAAAGGCATAAAAAACATTGAAGTTGATTTAAACATTCTGAACTATCTTATTGGCAAAGATAACATTGAACAAGAATTCAAATCTTTAATTAACGAACACCCCTCTATTGTTCATGTAATACCCATACTAATAGCCTGCAGAGAAACCAAATTTAAAATTTTAACAGATTTTTCAGATAACGGAATTTCCCAGTATGAGGACTATGATTTTTCAAGAGATTCCAACATTAGTAAAGATAAAGTTGTTGAATTTGCGATTAAAACCGGGTTCTTGAATTTACTAAAAGATAAGAAGCTAAAAAATATTGTGGATTATGTTATAGGGGTTGAAGTGGGATTAGATTCGAATGGCCGGAAAAACCGTGGCGGTTCAGCAATGGAGAGGATTGTAGAATTTTATGTTAAGAATGTTTGCGAGAAGAATAAATTTGACTATTTGAGAGAGGCGACATCAAAGGAAATAAAAAATAAATGGGGGATAAATTTAAAAGTAGATAAATCTTCACGCAGGATCGATTTTGTCATTAAAAAGGGTAACTCATTGGTATTAATAGAAACCAATTTTTACAGTGGAGGGGGTTCTAAGTTAAAATCTACAGCAGGAGAGTACAAAAGTATGTATGATTTTTGGAAAAAAGATGGTCGGTGTTTTATCTGGATAACAGACGGTGCTGGCTGGAAAAGTACTAAGTTGCCTTTGCAAGAAACATTCGAACATACAGATTATATTTTGAATCTTGATATGGTATCTAAAGGTCTTTTAGAAGACATCGTTTTAAATTATTAATGGCAACATCAAAAAAAATAGATTATTCGCCAGAGTTTACTACAGTCTGGTCATTTCCCGAAAGGGGCAGTTGGGCAACACATAAGCCTTCATATCGTGGTAATTTTGCACCACAGATTGCAAGAAATATTATCGAAATGTACTCGCAAAGGGGGGAAACTATCCTTGACCCCATGGTCGGCGGCGGAACAACACTTATAGAGTGTAAAATTCTTTGTAGAAACGCCATTGGTCTTGACATAAACCCCCAAGCGATAGAAATTACAAAAGAGGCATTAAAATTTAATCATCAACCTGCAAGCAACCAGATTGTCAAAACAGGCGACGCAAGAGATTTATCGTTTATCGAAGACAACAGTGTTGATTTAATTCTTACACACCCACCTTATATGAATATTATCAAATATTCGGACGGTCAAATTAACGACGACCTTTCAAATATAGGCAGTATGCCGATATTCTGCGATGAAATCGAAAAGATAGCAAAAGAACTTTTCAGAGTCCTAAAACCTGATAGATATTGCGCAATACTGATTGGTGATACTCGCAAGAGCAGGCACTTTGTGCCGTTAGCATATAATGTTATGCAGCGGTTTTTGAAAGTCGGTTTTGTTTTAAAAGAAGATATAGTTAAGGTTCAGCATAATTGCTCATCTACCGGCCGATGGGTGCAAAAAGCACAAGAAAATAAATTTTATCTTATTATGCATGAGCATTTATTTGTTTTTCGCAAGGCGAAAAAAGATGAAGATTTAGGGAAAATAAAATATTCAAGCAGAATATAAAATAGAAGAGAGAAAATGAAAGCTCTATATAAGCATAAGAGCGGTGATATATTCGCAATAGAGACGGACGATAAGGGCAAAGTTCTTAATACGAGCGGGCCGTTACTATCAAAAGACCTCAATCCGAAAATGTTAGATTATGATGATTATTGGAATACGGAAATAAAAAGCAAAATAAAGGATTTCCAGCGTATCAGCAAAGACGAATATCTTGAAATACTGCGGAAAAACGGATTT
>JAPLMW010000080.1 GCA_026386845.1 Phycisphaerae bacterium | reverse complement strand
GTGAAAAGCGGCCGCAGTAAAATTGTTATGGCGTAAGTGAATAGTTGAGATTGTCCGCCTTGGCGGACAATAACGAACCCCGCCAAAGTGTTGGCGGGGCTAACCACGTCGCCGTGTCCTTCGACTTCGCTCAGGACAGGCTGGCGACGGCTAAACAATTAGGCAATGGAGTATTTAATGCAAGTACCAATGCTGGATTTAAAAGCGCAGTATGCGAAGATTAAAAATGATGTTTTGGCATCGATAGGAGAAGTTTTAGACAGCCAGATATGCATCGGCGGGCCAAAAGTCGCCGAACTTGAAAGGCAAATAGCAGCAATCAGCGATTGTAAATTTGCGGTGGGCGTTTCGAGCGGGACTGACGCTCTGCTTGCAAGTCTTATGAGTTTCGGTGTTGGCGAAGGCGATGAGGTGATAACGACGCCTTTTACTTTTTTTGCTACGGCAGGCTGTATAGCAAGGCTCGGCGGTAAACCAGTTTTTGTCGATATTGACGCAAAGACCTACAATATAAACCCTTCACTGATTGAAAAGGCAATAACCAAAAAGACAAAAGCTATTATACCCGTTCATCTTTACGGTCAAATGGCAGATATGGATTCGATAATGGATATCGCCAAGAAACATAATCTTTTTGTTATTGAGGATGCGGCACAATCCATCGGCAGTACTTACAAGGGCAAAAAGGCAGGCAGTATAGGGACCTGCGGGTGCTTTAGTTTCTTCCCAAGCAAGAATCTTGGCGGAATCGGCGACGGCGGAATGGTTGTAACGAATGATGAAAAACTGGCAGCCAAAATGAAGATAATGAGGCATCACGGGCAGGGTTCGACATACTACTATGATTTTGTCGGCGGTAATTTCAGGCTTGACCCGATACAGGCAGCGGCGCTGCTTGTTAAATTGCCTTATCTGGAAGAATGGTCAGCGGCGAGGAGAAGAAATGCCGAGTATTACAATAAGAAATTTGCCGGCACTTCTGTTAAAACACCTTATATCAATCCTGACTGTGTTACAATTTATAATCAATATGTGATAAAAGTGCCGAATCGGGATAAATTGATAGAACACCTGAAAAAAAATAGTATCGGCTGCGCGATATATTATCCGATGCCGCTGCATTTGCAGAAGTGTTTTGAATATCTTGGTTACAAAAAGGGCGATTTTCCCGAATCAGAAAAGGCGGCGAATGAAGTTCTGGCACTTCCGGTATATCCGGAACTTACCGACCAGATGAAAGATTATGTCGTTGAGGCAGTTCTCGAAGCGTTGGAATAACCAGAGGAAAGCTAAAATGAAAAAAGCATTAATTACAGGCATTACGGGTCAGGATGGTTCATACCTGACAGAACTTCTGCTCAAGAAGGGATATGAAGTTTACGGTATAATCCGCAGAAGCTCATCGTTTAATACGGAAAGAATTGACCATATATATCGAGACCCGCACGAAAAAACAAAACTTAAACTTATTTACGCGGACTTGACCGACGGCAGCAATCTTCATTCGATATTAAACGAGATTAATCCAGAAGAAGTTTATAATCTCGGTGCGCAAAGCCACGTTCGCGTCAGTTTTGACCAGCCTATATACACCGCCAATGTCGATGCCCTGGGAACGCTGCGGGTTCTTGAGGCGATTCGCTCGATGAAAAGGCCGGCGAAATTTTATCAGGCATCCAGCAGCGAGATGTACGGCAAGACGGTTGAAATACCACAGACTGAAAAGACGCCGTTTTACCCGAGAAGTCCTTACGGCTGTGCCAAGGTTTATTCATACTTTCAGACAGTCAATTACAGGGAGGCATATAATATTTTTGGCTGCAACGGGATATTATTCAATCACGAATCGCCGCGGAGAGGCGAGACTTTTGTTACAAGAAAAATTACAAGAGCCGCAGCGAGAATAAAACTCGGCCTGCAGGACAAGCTGTATCTGGGCAATCTGGAAGCGAAACGAGACTGGGGTTATGCAGCCGATTTTGTCGAAGCGATGTGGCTGATGATGCAGCAGGAAAAGGCGGACGATTTTGTGATTGCCACAGGCGAAACTCATTCAGTAAAGGAATTTCTCGACGAGGTTTTCGGTCATCTGGACATAGACTGGAAGAAACACGTTGAGGTCGATTCGAGATATTACCGTCCCACAGAGGTTGATTTGCTGTTAGGCGATGCCTCCAAGGCAAAGAAGATATTAGGCTGGCAGCCGAAGGTTACTTTCAAACAGCTTGCGAAGATGATGATAGAAGCGGATATGCTTATTGCCGAAAATGAAAAAGTTGTTGCCGACCATCGGAAAAATAAATGAGCGATTTTTTCAAGGGAAAACGAATTGTTGTAACAGGCGGCGCCGGTTTTCTGGGGAAATATGTCATTGACGGGCTGAAAAAGCGGGGCTGTAAAAATATACTTGTGCCGCTGATAGAAGAATACGACCTTATAAAATCCTCGGAAATCAAAAGGATGTATGACGAAATGAGTCCCGATGTTGTGATTCATCTTGCGGCTGTGGTCGGCGGGATTGGGGCAAACAGGGAGCATCCGGGCAAATTCTTTTATGAAAATCTTATGATGGGTGTGCAGCTTATTGAGCAGGGCCGGCAGCGGGGAATCAAAAAGTTCGTTGCTATCGGAACGGTTTGCGCGTATCCGAAGTTTACTCCAGTGCCATTTAAGGAAGAGGATTTATGGATAGGCTATCCGGAAGAGACAAATGCTCCTTATGGGCTTGCCAAGAAAATGCTGCTGGTACAGTCGCAGGCATATCGCGCCGAATACGGGTTTAATTCCATATTTTTACTGCCGGTCAATTTATACGGGCCGGGAGATA
Organism: Phycisphaerae bacterium; assembly: GCA_026386845.1. GTDB lineage: Bacteria > Planctomycetota > Phycisphaerae > Sedimentisphaerales > UBA12454 > JAPLMW01. Next base: position 4,104 of record JAPLMW010000080.1, on the reverse strand, counting down.
ATTTTAATCCTGAATTGAGTCATGTTATTCCGGCACTGATAAAAAAATGCGTGGATGCCATCAAGGCAGGGGACGACTATATCGAATGCTGGGGAACCGGCAAAGTAAGCAGAGAATTCATTTACGCGGCAGATGCGGCAGAAGGAATTCTGCTGGCGGCCGAATTTTATAACAGTCCTGAACCGATAAATATTGGTGCAGGATTTGAGATAAAAATAAAGGATTTGGCGGAGAAAATTTCCGACCTGACGGGATTTAAAGGGGAAATCCGCTGGAATAGCAGCCAGCCTGACGGTCAGCCGAGAAGATGTCTTGATGTAAGCAAGGCAAAGAAATTATTCGGCTTCGAGGCAAAAACAAATTTCGATACCGGTTTGAAGCAGACGATTGAGTGGTATAAAAGAAATTCAGGGGATTAAACAATTATTGGAAAGTTTTTAGGGATGAGAGATAAATGAAGGTTGCGTTAAACGGTTGCGGTTGCGAAGCTCGTATCGGTTGCGTTAATCGTAAAGCGTCCCCGACAAGTTCGGAGATTAATACGCAACCAATATATAAACGCGTATCTTTTTCATTATGTTAAACGCTATTAGTTTTACGGGGTTTAGATGAAAATAGCTGTTGTAGGAATTGGTTATGTCGGCCTTGTAGCAGCCGCGGGTTTGTCTGAAAGCGGCAATCATATAATTTGTGTCGATAACGACGAGAATAAAATCAAGAGCCTCAAAAAAGGTATTATCCCGATTTACGAGCCGGGACTTGCCGAGATTATCAAAGAAAACGAAAAGGCCGGAAGACTTTCATTTACGACAGATTTAAAAGCGGCGGTTGACGATTGCAAATTGATAATTCTGGGCGTTGGGACTCCCAGCGCCGATGATGGTTCAGCAGATATATCAGCGGTGCTTGATGTGTGCGGGCAGATTGCCGAATATATGAAAGATTACAGGATTATAATCACAAAGAGCACAGTTCCGGTCGGGACATATAAAAAGGTAACCGAACTAATTAAAAGCAAAACGAAAGTGCGGTTTGATTATGTAAGCAATCCGGAATTTCTGAAAGAAGGTTCAGCGGTTGCGGATTTTGCCAAGCCTGACAGGGTTATAATCGGGACTGATAACCCCGATGTTCAGGAAATAATGAAGCAATTATATTCGCCTTTTATGCGAAAGGGGAGCAGGATAATTTTTATGAGCCCTGCCAGCGCGGAGTTAACCAAGTATGCATCTAATGTAATGCTTGCAACGAGGATTTCATTTATGAACGAGCTTTCCGGGTTGTGCGATAAGTTCGGTGCAGACATCGAAGAGGTCAGGGCGGGTGTCGGCTCGGACCCGAGAATCGGCAATTCATTTCTTTTCGCGGGAGTCGGCTTCGGCGGCAGCTGTTTTCCGAAAGATGTCAAAGCCCTCATTCATATAGGGAGAGAGAATAATTGCCGGATGACAATTGTCGAGGCGGTTCAGCAGGCAAATTATGTTCAGCATAACAGATTTGCCGACAAAATATTGAATTATTTTAAAGGCAGAGAAAACAAAACGATTCTGGCAGTGTGGGGACTTGCGTTTAAGGCGAAGACCGACGATGTTCGTGAATCGCCGGCTGTTTGGTGCATAAAGAAATTTGTGCAGTCAGGTATGAAAATCAGAGCCTTTGACCCGGAAGCAATGGAGACAGCGAAAACAGTTTTGAATAATAGTATAGAAACAGGCAAGGATGATTACAGCATTTTGAGCGGCGCTGACGGGCTGGTTATATTTACGGAGTGGCAGCAGTTCAGAATGCCAGATTTTGATTTGATAAAAGAAAAGCTCAAGAAGCCCGTTATTTTTGACGGGCGCAATCTCTACGAGCCGGCGTATATGAAGAAAATGGGATTTGAATATTATTGCATAGGCAGGCCGTGAGTAAAAAATTTCTGGTTACAGGAGCTGCCGGATTTATCGGCTCACATCTTTGCGAAAGATTAATTGCTGAGGGTCATACTGCTATCGGGCTGGATAATTTTGACCCGTTCTACGACAGAAAAATCAAAGAGTCGAATATAAAAACTCTGATAAAATCGGATAAGTTTAAAGTTGTTGAAGGCGACATAAGGGATGCCGCCTGTGTTAACTCAATTTGCAAAATCGGGATTGATGCCATCATTCATTTGGCGGCAAAGGCGGGAGTAAGGCCTTCGATAGCCGACCCTCTCGGTTACGCGGATTGCAATATCAATGGAACGATGGTTTTGCTGGAAGCCGCGAAGAAATGCGGGATAAAGAAATTTATTTTTGCATCCAGTTCAAGCGTATATGGCAACAATAAAAAAGTTCCGTTTTCCGAGACGGATAATGTCGATTATCCGATATCGCCTTATGCCGCGACTAAAAAGGCAGGGGAGCTTATCTGTCATACTTATCATCATCTGTACAAGACAGATATTACCTGTCTGCGGTATTTTACAGTATATGGTCCGAGACAGCGGCCGGATTTGGCTATTCATAAATTTGCGAAACTTATCGAACAGGGCAAACCGATACCGGTGTTTGGCGACGGCTCAATGATGCGGGATTTTACATATATTGACGACATTATTGATGGAACGGTCGCGGCGATAAATAAATGCGAAGGTTATGAGATTTATAATCTTGGCGAATCAAGACCGGTGAGGTTAGATAAGCTGGTTGAGGAAATTGAAAAAGCCCTCGGCAAAAAAGCGATTATTGAACGCAGGCCTGTCCCGCCTGGAGATGTGAAACAGACTTATGCGGATATAAGCAATGGGATGAGCAAACTTGGGTATAATCCGAAAACCGATATTTCAAAAGGTCTACAATATTTCGTCGAATGGTTTCGGAAAACTGTCAAAGTAGAAAATGAATGTTCCTAAATCGCTTAAATTGAAAAAAGATAGAGTTGTTACCGGCATAAATAATATCATAAGACTAATTTAATTAGAGTATTAATGAAACAAATTTCGGTTTTAGTATCAGCAATTATACGACAGATATTCGGGTCTCAGCTTCGGCAAAATATGACCTCCGGCGTTATTTTGATGCTCATCAGTATTCTAACCTGGACTGTTTCGTATCCTATTTACTTACACTTTCTCGGGTATGAGAAATTTGGTCTTTGGCTGATACTGGCGGTAGTTTTAGGTTTTGCCCAACTCGGTCTGCTTGGAACTATTTCAGCAATAACGAAACTTGTCGCAGAAGAACATGAACAGGGAAATCTTTTGGGGGTAGAAAGTTATATAGCTATGTCGTTGATGACCGTGATGACTACGGGGAGCATTGTCCTGGTGATAATATTATTATTTAAAGAACTGATTATATCAGCATTTAAACTTGGAGGAACGAATGCCGATACTGTTCACTGGCTTTTACCTTATGTAGGTGTTCTTTCTGTGTATGTATTAATGGTACAGGTGATAAATACGGTTCTCGCCGGTCTGGGACGAATGGACCTTGCGAATTACACCCAGGCAGTGGGCCGTGTTGTCGCAGTAATAATATCAGTAGCAATGCTTTTCTTTGGCAAGGGCATTGAGAGCCTGCTCATTGGAAATGCATTTTCGTATATTGCTGTCCATATTATGAGTTTTATACTTATACGTCGTCAGGCAAAGGTGCGTTTTCTTCGTTTGAATAGCTGGGATTGGGGACGACTTCGCAGATTGATGAGTTTTGGCGGTGGAGTTTTCGGGGGGATGTTGATGAATCTATTGTTAGACCCTTTTAATAAATTGATGCTTTCCCGCTACACAGGTGTGGCTTCTGTCACTGTTTATGACATAGCGTATAAAACAGCGATGCAGATTCGTGGAATAGGTGAAGTGGGTTTTCGTGCATTGGTTCCAGAAATAAGCCGTTTCAATGCCAATATGAACGGGCAGGCGAATGAGCGGATTAACACTATAAATCGAAAGGCTATAAGACTGATTTTGATTGGTGGACTTCCTTTTTTTGGCATTTTGTTTGTTTTTGCGGCATTCATACTCAAATCATGGTTAAATAAGAACTTTGTGGAGGCATTGACTCCGGCGTTTCGCATTATGCTGGTCGCAGCATTTGTAAGCCTTTTAGGGATACCGGCGTTTTATACGCATATGGG